>NZ_JBFBCF010000022.1:0-177310 GCF_040683035.1 Streptosporangium sp. NPDC051022
AGGGCCACCTGCACGGCGACAGCCACTTCATCGGGGACCCCGAGCACGGGGAGACCTGGATTCTCGACATCTTCACCCCGCCCCGCGAGGACTACCGCAACGGATAGGAGACCCCCAATGAATCTCGGCAGCCTGCTGATCGGCTCCTCCGCCGTCGAGACGATGAAGAACTGGTACCGCGCCGCGTTCGACGTCAAGGAGAACGAGATGGGCGCCTTCCCCTTCGGCCCGACGCAACTGTTCATCGAGGAGCACAGCGAGATCGCCGGACCGACCCAGGAGCCCGCCCGGGTCATCCTCAACCTCGACGTCGAGGACTGCCGCGCCGTCGAGGCGCACCTGAAGACGCTGGACGTCACCTGGGTGCGCGAGGTGGAGCAGATGCCCTTCGGCCTCATCGGCACCGTCGCCGACCCCGACGGCAACTACGTCCAGATCATCCAGTGGGGCGCCCAGCCCGAGGCGCACAAAGACTGAACCACCCCCCCGCGCGTCCTTTGGAGGCAACGCGATGAACACCTCGGCGAAGTGGTCCCGCGCCATTCTGGCGACGACCGTCGTGTCAAGTCTGCTCGCGACAGGCTGCGGCAGCACACTCCCGGCCTCCGCCGGCGGCGGGACGGCCGGTCGCCAGCCCGACGTCAATGGCGACGGCAAGGTCGTCGTCGGGGTCATGAGCCCCGGCGACACCAAGGACAAAGGCTATTACCAGAGCTTCGTTGACGAGGCCAAGACGTTCGCCGAGGCGCATGACTGGACCGTCGTCATCCTGGACAAGATTAACCCTTCGGACAGCATCACCCAGGCCAAGAACCTGTGCCGCCAGTCCGTCGACCTCATCGCCATCGGTGCCAGCGAGCTCAAGGACGCGCTCAGCGCGGCGCCGGAGCCGGTGTGCAAGGGGGTCGACTGGTACATCAACGGCGGGGTCGGCGTCGAGCAGACCGAGCACTTCGCGCAGTCCCAGCAGGTCATCAAGGAGATCCTCTTCTCCGGCGGCGTGGCGGCGGGCCTGCTGCTCAAGGAGAGCGGCTCCACGAAGGCGGGCTACATCAGCGGTCCCGAGGTCGACTTCTCCAAGCAGGCGGCCGCGGGCTTCCGTGCCGGTCTGCGGGCCGTCGTCCCCGAGGCCACGCTCGTCGAGACCTACACCGGCGACTTCAACGACTCCGGCAAGGCGCGTGAAGCCGCCCAGGCGCAGCTCTCCCTTGGCGTCAAGGTCATCTACCCCTACCTCGGTGGCGCCACCGACGTGGTCGCCTCCCTCGCTCGTGACAAGCAGGTCTACACCCTCACCCCGGGTACCGACCGGTGCGCCGACGACGCCGGCTTCGACATCTCCATGGTCTTCAGCCCGGGGGCGTACTTCGCGGCCGCCCTTGGGGAGTTCCAGAAAGGCACCCTCACGATGGGCAAGGCCCGAATGTGGCGAATCGGGGTGGACGACGTTCCGACCGTTGTGATGTGTGGTGAGCACACCCGCCTGCAGCCTCAGGTGGACCAGTTCATGGCCGATATCGCGGCGGGCAAGTTCGACATCGAGGCGCTGGCCGGCGCCTCCGGAAGGTAGCCACCGTCATGCGGCCGGAACCCCTCGGGGCGTCCCTGGTGGAGGGGAAGGTTGCCCCGGCGGTCGAGCTGCGAGGGATCACCAAGCGCTACGGCACGACGATCGCCTGCGACGATGTCCACCTGTCGGTCGCCTCCGGTGAGATCCATGGGCTGCTCGGTCAGAACGGCGCGGGCAAGAGCACTCTGGTGAAGATCCTGCTCGGGCTGGCCAGCCGGGACGCGGGGCAGATCCTGCTGCACGGTCGGCCCACCGAGATCCCCGACCCGTTCGCAGCCGCGGAGCTGGGACTGGCGATGGTCCACCAGCACTTCAGCCTGGTGAACGAGTTGACGGTGTGGGAGAACGTCACCCTCAGCGACACCGGCAAGCCCGACGCCGACGCGACGTGCGAGATCGTCCGCTCCATCGGCGAGCGCTACGGTCTCGTCGTCGACCCGCTCGCCAAGGTCGAGGACCTCTCGACCGGGCAGCGTCAACGTGTCGAGATCGTCAAGTGCCTGCGGCGTAACCCCAGCGTCCTCATCCTCGACGAACCGACCTCCGTGCTCACCCTGGCTGACTCGCGGGAACTGTTCTCGGTTCTGCGCAGGGTCGCCCAGGACGAGCAGCGCACCGTCATCCTGATCAGTCACAAGCTCGACGAGATCCTCAACGCGACCGATCGGGTCACGATCATGCGATCGGGCCGGGTGGTCGCACAGCGGCGGACCGCCGAGACCGACGAACGCGAGCTCGCCCGCGAGATGGTGGGCCGTGAGCTGTCCAAGTGGGTGGCCGCGTCGGCCCTCGGTGACCTGGACGCCCTCGTCGACCCCGGCCTGTCGAACGATCCGGCGATGTTCACCGCGGGCCGGCCGGTGGAGGACCGGCCGGCGGTCCGCATGCAGATCGACGCCGCGGTCGCGAGCAGGGACGGCCGGCCACTGTTGCAGGGGCTGACGCTGGAGCTGCGCGCCGGGGAGATCCTCGGGCTCGCCGGAATCGAGGGCAACGGCCAGCACGCGCTGGGTGATCTGCTCTCAAGCCTTCTCCCGCTCGACTCCGGCGAAGTCAGGGTCGACGGAACCCCGGTCCCGGCCGGACGGCCGGGCGCGATGCACTACGCGGGGATCGGAGTGATCCCCGAGGACCGTCATCAGTCCGGTTGCGTGCTGGACATGTCCGTGGCCGAGAACCTCGTCCTGTCCGCTGTGCAGACGGTCAGCCGCCGCAAGTTCGTCAGCAGGAGACGGATGCGCGAGCGGGCGGAGGAGCTCATCGAGCGCTTCGCGATCGCCACCCCCTCCCCCGATACGCCGATGCGCGACCTCTCGGGCGGCAACCAGCAGAAGGTCGTCCTGGCCAGGGAGCTGTCCCAGCAGCCGAAGATCCTCGTCGCCGCCTACCCCACCCGCGGGCTGGATGTCGGCGCGATCGAATACATGACCGAACAACTGCACAAAGCATCCCAGGCGGGCATCGCGGTGCTGCTGATCTCCACCGAGCTGGAGGAGATCCTCACCCTCTCCCATCGGGTGGCGGTCATCCACCGCGGCGCCGTGGTCGGGGAGATGCCACGCGTGGACGTCGACATCGAACGCCTCGGCATGCTCATGGGAGGGCAGGAAGCTTGAGCGACACCACCGTCCCAGCGGAGGAAAGAATCGCCGCCCCCCGAGGCCGCGCTTCTTCCCGCCTCCGATCGTGGCTCAGAGGCTACCCGACCTTGCTCACGTACCTCGCCTCGCTCCTGGTCGCGCTGGGCATCTCCGCCACGCTGGTGACGATGACCGGGGCCTCCCCCTGGACCGCGGTCGTCGCCCTCTACGAGGGCAGCCTCAGCACCCCCGCCTCCGTCGGCCTCGCCCTGGACAAGGCCGCACCGCTGCTGATCGTCGCGGCGGGCACGGTGATCGCCGCCCGCGCCGGGCTGTTCAACATCGGTCAGGAGGGGCAGCTCACCGTCGGCGCCACCGCCGCGTGTGCCGTCGCGCTCTTCGTGCCCGGCCCCGGACCGGTGGTACTGGTGCTGTCCCTGCTCGGGGGTGCGTTGGCCGGGGCGGCGTGGGCGGGCATCGCGGCGCTGCTGTTCTACAAGACCGGAGTCCCCATCGTCATCGGCACCCTGCTGCTGACATTCATCGCCGTCCAGGTGGTGTTCTTCGCCGTCACCCAGCCCTGGCTGCTGCAGGAAGCCGGTCACAAGGGCGACGTGATGTCTCCCCAGTCCGAGCTGCTGCGCACCGAGGTCTGGCTGCCCCACATCGGGGATTACCCCGGTCTGAACTTCACCAGCGGTGTGCTCATCGCGCTGGCCCTCACCGCGATCGTCACCGTCCTGCTGCGGCACAGCATGTGGGGCTTCAAGATGAAGATGCTCGGGATGAACAAGCTGACCGCTCGTCGTGTGGGCATCAGCACGGCCGTCCTGGGCGGCACGGCACTGCTGTGGTCCGGCGCCTTCGCCGGGCTCGGCGGGGCGGTGCTGCTCACCGGCGGCAATCACCGGCTGCAGCCGGGCATCTCCGAGAACAGCGGCTGGGACGGCCTGCTCGTCGCGCTCGTCGCCAGGGAGAACCCCGTCCTCGCCATACCGGTGGCGTTCTTCTTCGGCATCCTCCGCGCCGGCGGCGGCTTCCTTGCCTCCACCGGGGTGCCGCGCTACCTCGTCGATGTGGTCACGGCCGTCCTCGTCCTGGCCGTCGCCTTTCCCCCGGTATTCCGGATCCTGCGCCGCGAATGGCAGGCCAGGGCCGCCGCGCGGGCGCTGGCCGTGCGCGGGACAGGGGCGGCGGCATGATCGAGGCACTCACACTCGTCCTGGCCAGCTCCATCCGGCTGGCGCTCCCGTTGGCGTTCGCCGCCTGCGGGGAGTACATCGCCGAACGCTCCGGGACGATCAACATCTCGATCGAGGCGATGATGCTCGGCGGCGCGTTCTCGGCCGTCCTGGGCGCCTCGGCCACCGGTTCTCCGGCCATCGGGCTGGTATTCGGTGTGCTCGCCGGGCTCCTGATCGGCTTCGTGCACGCCAACTTCAGCCACCGCCTCACGGTCAACACCTACGTCGTCGGTCTGACGCTGAACCTTCTCGTGCTCGGCTTGACCAGCTTCATGCTCGACCTCGTCACCCTGACGCCCTCCCAGGTGACGGTGCTGGCCATCCCCCTGCTGTCCGACATCCCGGTGATCGGCCCGGCGCTGTTCGCCCAGCGGTGGCCCGCCTACCTGCTGTGGTTGCTGCTCCCGGCGATCTGGTACGCGATGTACCGCACGCGGTGGGGCTTGCAGATACGTGCGTCCGGGGAGAACCCCTCCGCGGTCGACGCCACCGGGATCGACGTCAACAGGCGGCGCCGGGAGGGGCTGCTGCTCTGCGGCCTGCTCTCCGGGCTCGGCGGCGCCTACCTCGCGGTCGGTGAGGTCGGGATGTTCAACCAGAACATGACCTCGGGCCGCGGCTACGTCGTCATCGCCGCGGTCATCTTCGGCGCATGGACACTGCGCGGCGCGATGGCGGGCTGTCTGGTCTTCGGAGCGGCCGACGCGATGAGGCTCGCGCTGCCCGCGCTCGGTGTGCAGCTCAACCCGCAGTTGCTGATCGCCTCGCCGTACATCCTGGCGCTGCTCGCGATGGTCCTGTTCGCCAGGAGCAACCGCAGCCCGTCCGCGCTCGGCCAGCCGTTCACCCGCGGCCTGCCCTGATCACCCTTCCGAAAGGAACATCATGAAGGCCGTCGTCCAGAAGGCACTCGGTGGGGTCGAGGTCCTGGAACACACCGACATCGCCGATCCCGTCCCCGAAGCAGGCGAGGTTCTCGTCCAGGTCAGCGCGGCGGGACTGAACAGGCTCGACGTCCTGCAGCGCCAGGGTTCCGCCGCCATGCCCAGGTTCGCGCTGCCGCACATTCCGGGCATGGACGTCGCCGGGACCGTCGTCGACGTCGGACCGGGCGTCGATCGGGAACGGATCGGGCAGCGGATCGTGGTCAACCCGGCGATCGCCTGCGGCCACTGCCGATTCTGCCGCCGCGGCGACGACGGCCTGTGCGACACCAAGGCCGTCGTCGGCGGCAACCGGCCCGGCGGGTACGGCGCGCTGTGCGCGGTGCCCGCCACGCACGCCCATCCCGTTCCCGACCACGTCGACCTCGCCGAGGCCGCCGCCATGCCGACCGTCTACTCACTGGCCTGGTACGCGCTGTTCAGGACCGGCGGACTCACCGCCGGCGAGACCTTGCTCGTGCATGCCGCCGCCAGCGGCGTGACCACCGCGGCGGTCCAGCTCGCCACCCGAGCGGGCGCTCGGGTGATCGTCACCGGCCGCTCGGAGGTCGAGCTGGAGCACGGCCTCCGCTTCGGGGCGCACGCCACGATCGACACCGGCACCGAGAACCTCGTCTCGGCCGTGCGGGAACTGACCGACGGTGTGGGCGCCGACCTGGTGCTCGACCATCTCGGCCCGGCGCTGTTCAACGAGTCGATCCAGGCCCTGCGGCCGCGGGGCAGGCTGGTGTTCTGCGGGACCACCACGGGCAGCAGCACCGAGCTGCGGCTGGCCCAGGCCTATCAGCGCGGGATCCGGCTGCTGGGCTCGGAGAGCTACGGGTCGGCCGACTTCGCGGCCATGCTGCGTTTCTGCTGGTCGGCCGGCCTGCGCTCGATCGTCGACCGGCAGATGTCGATCACCGATGTACCCCGTGCCCATCAGCTCATGGAGGACGGCGAGCTGCGCGGCAAGCTGATCCTCCGCCACTGACTCCCAGGTTCAATCCAACCCCTCAGAAAGGAACCGACATGAGTACCCGTAACACCGTCCTCACCCACCTCGCACTGCCCGTCCGCAACCTCGACGCGCAGCTGGAGTTCTACACCAAGTACACGAACATGAGGGTCATCCACCAGCGGATGGACGAGCAGACGAAGCTGCGCACCGCCTGGATCGCCAACGAGCGCGACCTCACCGAGGAGGCCGCCCGGTTCGTCATCGTGCTCATCGAGGGGTCCCTCCCCCGGCAGATCGTCGGCGAGACGATGGAGGAGCAGTACACCTTCCTCACCTCCATCAGCCACCTCGGAATCTCCGTCGACTCGCGCGACGACGTCGATCGCATCGCCGACATGGCGCGTGACGACGGGATCCTGCTGCTCGGCCCGATGTACCGCAACGAGGTCGTGGGCTACATCTGCTTCGTCCGCGACCCCGACGGCAACAACGTCGAATTCTCGGTCGAGCAGGTCCTGGGATGACCCACACCGCGGAGCCCTGCGCGACCCAGGTCGCGCGGGGCTTCCTCGACGCCCTCAACACCGGCGATCCCGACCGGATCGCGGCATGGGTGACCGAGGACTTCCACAACGAGAAGGCCGCGGTGCTCGGGACCGGGCTACACGGACGGAAGGCCTACCGCGCCCGGCTCCCCGAGTTCCTCGCACGCTTCACCGAGCTGCACTACGAGATCGAAGAGCTGCTCGTGCAGGAGAATCGGGCTGCCGTCGCCTACCGGATGCGGTGCACCTACCGAACGCCGCAGGGCGGGAGCGTCCCTGTGTCGATCCGCGGGATGTTCCGCCTCGCCATGCGGGACGGTCTCGTCGCGCATCGCGTCGACTACTGGGACGGAGAGGACTTCCGGCGCCAGGTGCGTGAGACCCCATGACCCAGGCGGACCTGATCGTGTGCGGCTCCGCCGTGGTCACGATGAACGCCGAGCGGGAAATCCTCCTCGACGGCGGCGTCGCCGTGCGGAAAGACCTGATCGTCGCCGTCGGCCCGGCCCGGGAGCTGCGGGAACGGTGGCCGCACGCGCCGGTGCTCGAGCGCCCCGACTCCATCGTCACACCCGGCCTGATCAACGTCCATCAACACCTGACCGGGGATCCGCTGTTGCGAAGCTGCATCCCCGACCGGCTTCCCCCCGGCGCGTCGATCCGGGACTGGTCCCTGCCGCTGCACGCCGCGCACACCCCCGAGCACGATGAGGTCGCGGCCACCGTGGGGGCTCTGGACTGCCTGCGCAACGGGGTCACCACCGTGATCGAGGCCGGCACCGTAGCCCACCCCGCCCGCGCGGCGGCGGGCATGCACGCTGCGGGTGTCCGCGGATCCGTCGGTACCTGGGGCTGGGACGTTCCGGGCGTCCCGTTCAGCGCGGACGTCCCAGAGGTTCTGGCCCGCCAGCGAGACGTGCTGGAGCGTTTCCCCGCGGGGGGACGCGTGGAGGGGTGGGTGACCCTTGTAGGCCATGACCTCGCTTCCGATGCTCTGCTCACGGCCGCGGCCGACCTCGCCCGTGACAGCGGCGCGCGGATGACCATGCATCTGTCCCCCAGCGCGGCCGATCCCGCCGCCTATCTGCGCCGCGTCGGCCGCCGCCCGGCCGTGCACCTCGACCGGCTTGGCGTGCTGGGCCCGCATCTGCTGCTGGGCCACGCCGTCTGGCTCGACGACGAGGAACTCGACGCCCTCGCCGGATCCGGTACGTCGGTCGCCTACTGTCCGTGGGCGTACCTGCGCCTGGGCCAAGGGGTGACCGTCGCGGGCAGGCATGCCGAAATGTGCGCGCGGGGCATACCGATCGGCCTGGGAGGGGACTCCGCCAACGCCGGAGACCACAGCGACATGCTGAAGGCGGCCGCCCTCGCCGCCGGCCTGGTCCGTGACACTCGGACCGACCCCCAGGTCTTCGGCGCGCACGACGCGTTCGAGTGGGCGACCGTCACGGGCGCGGTCGCGGCGGGCATGGGCGGCCGCATCGGATCGCTGGAGCCGGGCAAGCTCGCCGACCTCGTGGTGCACGACGCCGGCAGGTCCGGGTGGCCGCCGGCGGTCGATCCGGTCCTCGCCCTGGTCTGGGGCGGCGACGGGCGCACCGTCCGCGACGTCGTCGTCGGCGGTGAGCCGGTGCTCCGCGAGGGCCGCTCGACCCGGATCGACGAGCCGGAGTTGCAGGAGCGGGCCCGGCGTGTCGCCGCCGACACGCTCGCCGCGGCAGGGATCGTCGTCCCCTCCCGATGGCCGCTGCGACGCTGACCCGACACCGTCGGCACCCATGTGGGACCAGCCGCTTCGACGTCGAAACCGGCCGCGGCCTACCGTGGAGGAATGAGCTTCATCCAGGGGCCCGCCTCAGTGTGATCAGCCGCCGGAGTCCCCTCGCGATCCCGCGGTTCGCGGACACGGGGCTGACGTCCGCTCCGGCCGGGACCTTCGCCCCTGCTCCCAGACCTCCTCGGACACGAGTCTGGAAGCAGTCATCTGGGAGGACCGACACCATGAACATGCGCGCCGCCGTCGTCACCGCGTTCGGTGAGCCCCTGGAGATCCAGGAGATCCCCGTTCCCGAACCCGGCCCCCGCCAGGTCCTGGTCCGCATCGAGGCCAGCGGCCTGTGTCACACCGACATCCACGCCGCCCACGGCGACTGGCCGGTCAAGCCGACGCTGCCCTTCACCCCCGGGCACGAGGGCGTCGGCGTCATCGAGAAGATCGGCTCCGCGGTGACCGGCCGCGCCGTCGGTGAGCGCGTCGCCGTTCCGTGGCTGGGTTACGCCTGCGGCACCTGCGAGTACTGCGTCAGCGGCCGCGAGACCCTGTGCGAGTCCCAGAAGAACACCGGCTACGCCCTCAACGGCGGCCATGCCGAGTACGCCGTCGCCCACGCCGACTACGTCGTCCCGGTTCCCGGTGGCATCTCCCCCGCCGAGGCCGCCCCGCTGACCTGCGCGGGCGTCACCACCTACAAGGCCGTCAAGGTATCCGGCCTGCGCCCGGCCGAGCGCGCCGCGATCTTCGGCATCGGCGGCCTGGGGCATCTCGCCCAGCAGTACGCGCAGATCTTCGGCGCCGAGACCATCGCCGTCGACATCACCGCCGACAAGCTCCGGCTCGCCGAGGAACTGGGCGCCGCCCACACCGTCAACGCCGCCGTCGACGACCCGGTCGCCGAGATCAAGGCCCTCGGCGGGGCCGACGTGGCGATCGTGCTGGCCGCCAGCCCGCGCGTGCTGGAACAGGCCCACGCCTGCCTGCGGCGCGGCGGCCGCCTGGTGCTGGTTTCCCTGCCCAAGGACAACGCGATGAACCTGCCGATCTTTGAGACGGTCCTGGGCGGCATCAGCGTGATCGGCTCCATCGTCGGCACCCGTGGTGACCTGGCCGAGGTCTTCCGGCTGCACGCCGCCGGGCGGACCAGGGTGATCTACGAGACCCGCGAGCTGGAGGAGATCAACTCCTCCTTCACCGAGATTCTCGGCAGTGCCGTCCCGGCCCGGCTGGTCTTCGAGATGTGACCTCCCTTGCCCGGCACGCGGGCGGGGCCCCGCGTCAGCGCGGGGCGAGGACGCAGAACTCGTTGCCCGCCGGATCGGCGAGGACGACCCACGGGACGTCGCCCTGGCCGACGTCGACGAGCGTCGCGCCGAGGGTCCGCAGCCGGGCCACCTCCGCCGCCTGATCGTCACCGCGGTACGGCAGCAGGTCGAGATGGATGCGGTTCCACACGGTTTTCTCGCCGGGCGTTGTGCGGAGGAACTCAAGATAGGGCCCGACACCCTTGGCGGAGCGCAGCACCGCATGATCGTCGGTCACCTCGTGCAGGGTCCAGTCCATCGCCTCGCCCCAGAACCGGGCCATGGCCCGCGGGTCCGCGCAGTCGACCACCACCACGGCGATCGGCCCGGTGTCCCGGTAGATCTCCCGAGGCTCCAGCACGCAGAACACGTTGCCTTCCGGGTCGGCCAGAACCGTCCACGGGACGTCGCCCTGACCCACGTCGGCGGGCGTCGCACCGAGCTCCTTCAGGCGCGCGACCAACTCCGCCTGATGGGCCGCGGAGGTGGTGGCGAGATCGAGGTGCACGCGGTACCTCACCGTTTCGGGGTCCGGAACGGTGACGACATCGACGCAGACGGCGGCGGGGTCCGGCCAGACGAAGCCCACGGGTTCGACGTTGGTCACACCGGGGCCCTCGCTGGAAACACCCCAGCCGAGCGCCTCCGCCCAGAACCGGCCGAGCGCCGAGTCATCCCGAGCTTTGAAATTCACCTGAACGAGTCGCAGCGCCATGCCGTCCACCCTATGCCCGATAGATCAACCGGGATGAAGGAGGATCTTGTCGATGTGGCCGTACCCGGCGTGCGGTGTCCCGGCGGGGGCCACGACGCCTGCGGAAGGTCCTGGACCGATGGCCGTACCGGGACGACTTTCGGCCCTATCTCCGCTCCGGGCCGACGGGGCAGTCTTGGGACATGAAACTCGATTCGGCAGGGTTGCAGGTGCTCTCCCGTGAGGAGTGTCTGCTCCTGCTGTCCACCACGCCGATCGGCCGCGTCGTCTTCACCGACCGGGCGCTGCCCGCGGTACAGCCCGTCGGTTTCCGCCTGGACGGCGAGGACATCGTCATCCGCACGACGGCCGGGTCCAAGCTGGCCACCGCCACCCGAGACGCGGTGGTGGCGTTCGAGGCCGACGACTTCGACGCCGTCCTGCGCACCGGCTGGTCGGTGACCGCCGTCGGGCACGCACGCGCCGTCCGCCCCGGGGAAGCGGCCAGGCTGGCCGGGCTTCCCGTGGCGACGTGGTGGCTCTCCGGCGGAGAGGATCACTTCATCGTGGTGGACACCGAGCAGATCTCCGGGCGACGCATCCGCCGTTAGCCCAGCGGCGCGCTCCACAGCAGCCGGGTCCCGCCTTCGGGGGCAGACTCGACGGTGAAGGTGCCTCCGAGTTGCGTGGCCCGTTCCTCGAGGTTGCGCAGGCCGCTGCGGCGACCGCCGGAGGGCAGCCCGATCCCGTTGTCGGTCACCGTCAGGGTGACGCGGCCGTCAGCCACCTGTGCCGACACCTCGGCCTTGGTCGCCTGGGCGTGTCTGACCAGGTTGGACAGCGCCTCCCGCAGAACCGCCAGCAGATGTGCCGACACCTGCTCGGGTACCTCGCTGTCCAGGTGACCCTCCATCCGCAGGGCCGGCATGAAGCCGAGGCGGTCGCGTGCGTCCTCCACCAGGGTGACGACGCGCGCACGCAGACCGGGGACGTCGGCTTCGCGTGGCGTCTGTAGCGCGAAGATGGTGGAACGGATCTGCCGGATGGTCTCGTCCAGCTCGTCGATCGCGCGCTGCAGGCGGCCGGACGCCTCGGGGCGCTCCACCAGCCGCACCACGCTCATCAGGGTCATCGCAACCGCGAACAACCGTTGAATGATCACATCGTGCAGGTCTTTGGCGATTCGGTCCCGATCCTCCAGCAGGCTCAGGCGTTCGGCGTCCTGCCGGGCCTCGGCCAGCTCCAGGGCGATCGCCGCCTGTCCCGCGAAGGCGTGCAGGAGGCGCAGCTCAGCCTGCCCGAGCGGCATCCGGCCCACCCGTCTGGCCAGCGACAGCACCCCCCGCACCGCCTCACTCGCACCGAGCGGCACGGCGCCGACCGATCCGATCGGCACGGCGCCTTCGAAGATCGTCACGATGTCCGTCTCCGCCGGGTCGCTGATGGCGAAGGGGTCGCCGTTCACGAAGGCCCGCCCCGCCAGCGAACCGGCGACGGAGATCTGGGTCCGGGTGAGCTGTTCGGCGGCCGGTCCGTCCGCGATCACCAGGTTGAGGTTCTCCCTCGTCTTGTCGGGCAGGAGGATCGCCACGATGTCGGCGTCGACCATCTGCCGGGCCCGTCGCGCCACCAGGGCGAGCACCTCCTGTGGGTCGGCGCCCGACAGCAGGCTCGTGGTGACCTCGGAGGAGGCCTCCAGCCAGGTCTCCCTGCGCCGGGTGTCCTCGTACAGCCGGGCGTTCTCGATCGCCACACCGGCGGCGGTGGCGAGCGCGACGACGATCGCCTCGTCCTCCTCGTCGAACTCGGCGCCGCCGCGTTTCTCGGTGAGGTAGAGGTTGCCGAACACCTCCTCGCGGACCCGGATCGGGACACCGAGGAACGACCCCATCGGCGGATGGCCGGGCGGGAAGCCGTAGGACTCCGGATGGTCGGAGATGCGGGCCAGCCGCAGCGACCGCGGCTCCTTGATCAGCAGGCCGAGCAGGCCCAGACCGTGCGGCCAGTGCTCGATCCGGGCGATCTCCTCCTCGCTCAGCCCGACCGGGACGAACTGCACCAGGGTGTTCTCCATGCCCACCACGCCCAGCGCGCCGTAGCCGGCGTCGACCAGGGTGGTGGCGGTCTTCACGATCCGGTGCAGCACCGTCTCCAGGTCCAGGTCACTGCCGACCGAGACGACCGCGTCCAGCAGGGCGTGTACCCGGTCGCGTGTGGCCAGCACCGCCTCAAGGCGCACCTGAAGCTCCGACAGCAGTTCGTCCAGCCGCATGTTCGGGATCACCGAACGCCGCTCACTGATCGCCATGTCCCGAAGTCTGGCATCAAACCACGACGGCGCCCACCCTCTGGGAGGGGGGCGCCGTGGACGTGGAGCAGGGGTGCGGGCGGGCATCTACTTGAGCACCGGGTAGGCGCGGACCAGCGGGGTACGGCTCCACCAGGTGCCGATGCCCCAGGTGTCGCCGGCGTCCGCCCGGGCCAGCCCGATCAGGACGATCGAGTAGATCAGATGGTCGTCCATGAACGGGTTGGTGGTCAGGGGCAGTTCGGCGGCCCACATGAGGATCAGCATCGCAGTGCCCGCGACGGCGGCGACGCGGATTCCGGCGCCCAGGATCAGGGCGGTGCCGACGCCGAGCAGGCCGAGCATGAACAGCCAGTCGACCCACCCCTGCCCGGCCAGGCCGGCGAAGAAGCCGCCCAGGGCGTTCTCACCGGTGCCCTTGAGGAAGCCGGTGGTGGGGCTGCCGCCGGAGATCCAGGCCTTGCCCGCGGGGGTGGCGAACCCCCAGCCGAAGGTCTTGTCCAGGAACGCCCACAGGAAGACCCAGCCCAGAGCGATGCGCGCCACGGCCCAGGTGTGACGGACCCGGTGCATGCCGTCCAAGGACGGAGTGGCGTTCTGAGGGGCGAGGGGGGAAACGCCGCGTTCTTCGGTGCTGGCCATGGCCGTTCCTTTCGGGGGGGTGTCACCTCCCATCACACCTGCCGCGGCGACCGGTGTGCAGTGCCGTACGACTCGGTCCGCCGGGACCTTCGGCCCTCTTGCCCCGCCCCGGCGATGAACCGGTCGGCGGCCGTGTCCGGCCCGATGTACCCGGGAGTCACACGACCGGTTCCGCCCCCCGCCCGGAACCGGTGCCGACGTCCTGGGACGTGCCCTGCCGGAGACCTCCGACATCGACGTCCACGTCGCACACGGGGCGGTGACACTCTCACCGGCCGCATGGAGCTGCGCGGCGAGACACAGACCGTGTACGGCTGACGCGTCGGATCAACGGCGTGGTCGACGTGATCGGCGAAAGCCGGGCGAGCGCCAGGTGCCGAAAGGCCGGCGAAGAAGGACTTCCGGCTCTCCACCCGTCGCGGGAGACGCGCTGGGATGGAGGAAAGGCCACCCCGGGAGGAAGCGATGCGTGTGAACGTCAGCGATGTGATGACCCGCACGGTGGTGTCGGTAAGCGGTGACACGCCGTGCAAGGACGTCGCCGAGGCTCTCATCACCCACGGCATCAGTGCGGTTCCCGTACTGGACGCCGACGGCCGCGTCGTCGGCGTCATCTCCGAAGCCGACCTGCTGCTGAAGGAGGAGCTCAAGGACCGCTACCACCACGAGGAACGCCGGCCGGCGTCGCGGTCCCGCCCCCGTCACCCGCTCGGCCCCGAGGAAGACGGCGACAGGACGCACGAGAACACCGCCGCGGACGTGATGACCTCTCCCGCCATCACGGTCAGACCGCAGCAGGCCACGGCCTACGCCATGAGACTGATGGACGGCGGCGGGGTCAAGCGCCTGCCGGTCGTCGACCATGAGGGCAGGCTCGTGGGCATCGTCAGCCGTCGTGACCTGCTCAAGGCCCTCATCCGCCCGGACGCCGATATCGCCAGGCAGATCCGAGAGGAGGTCCTGGGCCGTTACGCCCCTCAGGACGTCTCCGATGTCGTGCTGTCGGTGGAGCAGGGCGTGGTGAGGCTGGCCGGTCGGGTGGGACGGCGCAGCGACGCGCGGGTCACGGCGCACATGGCGACCAGGGTGGACGGCGTGCTCGACGTGGTCGACGAACTGGAGTGGGACGAGGACGACACCCCGGCGCCGCAGGGTCGGTAGCGTCGTCCGTCGTCCGCGACGGGCAGAAGCGCGCTTCGATCAGGCGGGCGTCGGCGGTGCGGCCGGCGGGCGATCCGCAGGTGACAGCCGGCCGCTCGAGGAGCCTCGGGATGGGGGCCGAGTTTTCGAAACCTCGCCCGGCCGGTCTAGCTGGGCCAGGTCCAGTCGCGGATCTCCGGGGCGTCCTCCCCGTGCTCACGTGTATACGCCCGCGCCCGCAACCGGGCGTCCACCATCCGCTGCCGCAGGCCCGCCGCCCGCACCGCCAGCCCCGGCACCCGGTCGATCACATCGATCACCAGGTGGAAGCGGTCGATGTCGTTGAGCATGGCCATGTCGAACGGCGTGGTGGTCGTGCCCTCCTCCTTGTAACCGCGCACGTGCAGGTTGGCGTGGTTGGTGCGCCGGTAGGTCAGCCGGTGGATCAGCCACGGATACCCGTGGAAGTTGAAGATCACCGGTTTGTCCGGGGTGAACAACGCGTCGAACTCCGCATCCGGCAGGCCGTGGGGGTGCTCGGTGGGCGGCTGCAGCCGCATCAGGTCCACCACGTTGACCACGCGCACGCTCAGCTCGGGCAGGTGCTCGCGCAACAGGGCGACGGCGGCGAGGGTCTCCAGGGTGGGCACGTCGCCCGCGCACGCCAGCACCACATCGGGCTCCCGGCCCTCATCGGTCCCGGCCCACTCGATGACGCCCAGGCCGCGGGTGCAGTGCGCGATCGCCTCCTCCATGGTGAACACGTCCAGCACCGGCTGCTTACCGGCCACGATCACGTTGACGTAGTCGCGGGAGCGCAGGGCGTGGTCGGCGGTCGACAGCAGCGTGTTGGCGTCCGGCGGCAGGTAGACGCGCACCACCGAGGCTTTCTTGTTCATCACGACGTCGAGGAAGCCGGGGTCCTGGTGGGAGAAGCCGTTGTGGTCCTGGCGCCACACATGCGACGACAGCAGATAGTTCAGCGACGCCACCGGGGGCCGCCAGGTGATCTTCTTGGAGGCCTCCAGCCATTTGGCGTGCTGGTTGAACATCGCGTCGATGATGTGGATGAAGGCCTCGTAGCAGTTGAACAGCCCGTGCCGGCCGGTCAGCAGGTAGCCCTCCAGCCAGCCCTGGCACAGATGCTCACTGAGCACCTCCATCACCCGCCCGCCCGCCCCCAGATGCTCATCGGTCGGCAGGTGCTCGGCGTTCCAGGCGCGGTCGGTGACCTCGAAGACCGCTGAGAGGCGGTTGGAGGCGGTCTCGTCCGGGCCCATCAGCCGGAAGGTGTGCGGGTTGGCGGCGATGACGTCACGCAGGAACGTCCCCAGCACCCGGGTCGGCTCGCTTGACTGGGCGGCCGGGGCTTTCACCTCGACCGCGTAGTCACGGAAGTCGGGCAAGGCCAGCGGACGCAGCAGCTCGCCCCCGTTGGCGTGCGGGTTGGCGCTCATCCGACGCGGGCCCTCGGGTACCGTGCGCAGGATCTGGGCGACCGGCCGCCCGTCGGCGTCGAACAGTTCCTCGGGCCGGTAGGAGCGCATCCACTCGGCCAGCATCTCTAGATGGGCGGGGTTGTCGCGCACTCCGGACAGGGGGACCTGGTGCGCACGCCAGGTCCCCTCCACCGGCAGCCCGTCCACCTCGTGTGGCCCGGTCCAGCCCTTCGGGGTCCGCAGGACGATCATCGGCAGGCGTTCGGCACGTCCCTGTTTGTAGTCGGTGATCTGGTCGAAGACGATGTCCAGGGTCTCGGCCATCAGCGTGTGCATGGCCTGCGGGTCGTCGCCGGCCACGATGTGCGGGCGGTACCCGTAGCCCTCCAGGAGCTTGACCAGCTCGTCCTCGGGAATGCGGGCCAGCACCGCCGGGTTGGCGATCTTGTAGCCGTTCAGGTGCAGGATCGGCAGCACCACCCCGTCCCGGACCGGATCCAGGAACTTGTTGGAATGCCAGGAAGCGGCCAGCGGCCCGGTCTCGGCCTCCCCGTCACCGACCACACACGCCACCACCAGGTGAGGGTTGTCGAACGCCGCCCCGTAGGCGTGCGCCAGGCTGTAGCCCAGCTCGCCGCCCTCGTGAATCGAACCGGGCGTCTCGGGCGCGACATGGCTGGGAATCCCGCCGGGGAAGGAGAACTGCCGAAACAGCCGCCGCATCCCGGCGGCGTCCTGGGCGATGTGCGGGTAGCGCTCGGTGTAGGTGCCCTCCAGCCAGGCGTGCGCCACCGCGGCCGGGCCGCCGTGCCCGGGACCGGCGATGTAGATCATGTCCTGGTCACGCTCGGCGATGATCCGGTTCAGGTGCGCAAAGCAGAAGTTCAGGCCCGGGGTGGTGCCCCAGTGCCCCAGCAGCCGGGGCTTGATGTGCTCAGGTGCCAGCGGCTCGGTCAGCAGCGGGTTGTCCAGCAGGTAGATCTGCCCCACCGACAGATAGTTCGCCGCCCGCCAGTACATGTCGACTCTCTGCAGCGTGTCCATGCCTATGAGCATTTCCGCTCGCCAGGTGATCGGGTAGGGCCCTTGGTCCCTGGGCGTGCGGGCGTCCAGCCCGCACGGGCCGGATCGGCCGATGAGCGCCTCGTTCTGCCGTCAGCGGGTTCTCAGCTGGTGGCGCCCCAGGTGAGAGAGAGACCGGTGGCGGCGCGTTCGGTGCGGATCTCCATCATGCTGCCGAGGATGGTGGCATGGTCGGACACCACGGGCGTGGCGTCGAGCGTGTAGGTGATCCGGGTGCTGACGAGCACCGGGCTGCCCTGCGGTTCGTGGAGGTGGCGGGCGGCGGCGGGGTCGAGCAAACCGGGCCGGACCACCTCGGACGCCTGGGCGACCGTCACCCCCGCGTCGGCGAGGGCCGCGTAGAGGGAGACGGCGGTGAAGTCACGGTCGCGGATCTGGTCGGCCGCCGGCCGGCGGACCCAGGACACCTGGTGCACGGCGGGACGTCCCGCGAACTCGCGGACCCGTTCCAGCCGCAGGGCGGTGTCGCCGGGACGCAGCCGCAGCTCCGCGGCGATCCGGGCGGGGACCCGGCGCACCGCCCGCCCGGCCACCGCGGTGCGCACGTCGTGGCCCTGTTTACGCAGGTCGTCGACCAGGCTGCGGAGCGAGTCGAGCTGGTACGCCAGGTGGGGCGGGGCGACGAACGTGCCCCTGCCGGGCTGCTGCACGATCAGCCTCTCGTCGCTGAGCTCCCGCAACGCCTGGCGCAGCGTCATGAGGGTCACCCCGTAGGAGGCGCTCAGCTCCCGTTGCGGCGGCAGGGCCTCACCGGGGGCGTAGTGTCCCGACCGGATCTTCGCGGCGAGGTCGGCGGCGATGGCGCGGTATCTCGCCTCGTGCCCGGCGTCGGGGGTCATCGTGGTCGGTCACACTCCTGGTCGAGGGCTTGCCGCAGGGTCGTGAGGAAGACCCGCAGGTCGTCCGGTCCAGCTCCGTCGAGCACCCGCCGCATGACCGCGGCGCCGACCACCACGCCGTCGGCGTGCCGGCGGGCTTCGCGTGCCTGCTCCGGGGTGGAAATGCCAAATCCTAGCAAGACCGGCCGGTCGGTGACGCACCTGATCCGCTCGGTGAGCTCCGCCGCCGAGGCGGCGAGGGCGGCCCGCTCACCGGTGGTGCCCATCAGCGACACCGCGTAGACGAATCCGCGGCTGCGGCACGAGATCTCCGCCAGCCGCGGCTGCGGCGTCGCCGGCGACGCCAGCAGGACCAGCTCGATCCCGGCGGCGGCGGCCACGTCCGTCAGCTCGTCCGCCTCGTGCACCGGCAGGTCGGGCACGATCAGGCCGTCGACACCGGCCCGGCGCAGCGCGGCGCAGAACGCTTCGGGGCCGTCGTGCAGCACCAGGTTGTAGTAGGTGCTGACGACCAGCGGCACACCCAGGTCCGGCATGCCGGACAGATCGGCGAGGATCCGGCGGGTGCTCGCCCCCCGGGCCAGTGCCGTGTCGCTGGCCTGCTGGATGGTGACGCCGTCCAGTGTGGGGTCGGAGAAGGGCAGGCCGAGCTCGATCGCGTCCGCCCCGGCGGCGGCGAACGCCCGCAGGTAGTCCGTCCAGCCGGGCGTGATTCCCCCGGTGACGTACGGCATGAGCAGGCCGCGGCCGGTGTCCCGGCGGGCACGCAGGTGGTGTTCGACCGCGCCCGCGGCAAGGGTGGGGTTCGTCACAGCAGCTCCTTCAGGGTTGAGACGTCCTTGTCGCCCCGGCCGGACAACGTCATCAGCACCGTCGACCCTGCGGGCAGGTCGCCCTCGCCCGCCGCGCGGATCACCCATGCGAGGGCGTGCGCCGATTCGAGCGCCGGGACGATGCCTTCGGTACGCGCCAGCCGTACCGCCGCGCCGACCGCCTCGTCGTCGGTCACCGTGACGTAGCGGGCCCGGCCCAGGTCGCGCAGGTGGGCGTGCTCCGGGCCGACTCCCGGGTAGTCGAGCCCGGCGGAGATGGAGTGCGCCTGGATGATCTGCCCGTCGTCGTCCTGCAGGAACAGCGAGCGGCAGCCGTGCAGGACACCGAGCCGGCCGTGGGTCGCCCCGGCGCCGCCCTCCGCCTCGACACCGACCAGGCGCGCCGAGGTGTCGGCGAATCCGGCGAACGTGCCGGCCGCGTTGGAGCCGCCGCCGACGCACGCGACCACGTGGTCCGGGACGCCGGTCCGCAGCTCGGCGGCGCACTGCCCGCGGGCCTCGTCGCCGATGATCCGCTGGAACTCCCTGACCATCCACGGGTACGGATCCGGCCCGACGACCGAGCCGACGCAGTAGTGGGAGTCGCCGGTCGCGCCCACCCAGTGCCGCATGGCCTCGCTGGTCGCGTCCTTGAGGGTACGGCTGCCCGTGGTCACCGGGACCACCTCGGCGCCCAGCATGTGCATCCGGAAGACGTTCAGCGCCTGCCGCTCGATGTCGCGCTCGCCCATGAACACCGTGGCCTCCAGCCCGAGCAGCGCGGCGGCGGTCGCGGTGGCCACCCCGTGCTGGCCCGCCCCCGTCTCGGCGATCAGCCTGCGCCGTCCCATCCGGGTGGCCAGCAGGGCCTGGCCCAGCACGTTGTTGATCTTGTGGGATCCGGTGTGGGTGAGATCCTCGCGCTTGAGGTACAGCTGCACGCCCAGCGCCTCCGACAGCCGGTGGGCCGGTGTGAGCGGGGTCGGCCTCCCGGCGTGCACGGCGAGCAGCCGCGCCAGGGCGCCGCGGAACCCCGGATCCGCCCAGGCCTCCCGGAACGCCTCGTCCACCTCGCGGCACGCCTCCACCAGGGACTCCGGCGCGTACCGCCCGCCGTACCCGCCGAAACGGCCCCGCGCCCGGGGCTCGCCCATCGTCCCGTCCGGCGGGAGTGGCTCACGCCACGGCAACACGTCTCGCACGCCATACTCCGATCGTTCTATAACTCTGCAATGAGTTCTATAACAGTGAGTGTGGCATGGACGGCGTGGACGCGCCACCGAGGCTCCTTCTCTCGAAGGTGATCCCAGCCTCAAAGCAGCTTCGGGGCGGACAAAGGCCGAGCCGCCCGGGCGGACCGAACGCATCGTGCGTGGCTGCCGGGCTCGGTTCGAGTGCGCGTTCTGTGAGCGGGCGACCGGGTGCCCATCGGCCGACTCGACCGCGGCGCTGCTGGAGCCGGCCACCGGTGCGGGCCGAGTGCCTCGCGGCGTGGGCCCGGCCGATGGAGGCGCCGGTGGCCGGGCGCCGCCCCGACCGGCCGGCACCGCCGACGGCCGGTACCGCCGCGATCGGGGCGGTTGTGCATCTGCCGGCCACCGCTCATCGAGGAGGGCCGGGGCCTGTCCTCGATGAGCGGCGTGCCGGCCGGCGCCGCCTACCGCCTACCGTCTGCTGCCGGCCTGGCGGCGAGGCCCCGGCCCGCTGCTAGCGCAGATGCCGGGCGAAGAACCCGGCCGCGTCCTCCCCTGCGAACTGCGGGACGCCGGTGTGCCCGCCCATGTTGGCGAGCAGCGTCTTCTCATTGGAGCCGAAGGCGTCGAACAGGTCCAAGGCCGCCTGCCGGTCGTTCCCTTCGTCGTCCCACTGCAGCAGGACGTGCAGCGGAATGGTGACCTGCCGGGCCTCCTCGAACATGGCGCGAGGCACGAAACTCCCTGCGAAGAAGCCGGCGGCCACAATGCGCGGCTCGACCACCGCCAGCCGGACCCCGATGGAGATCACTCCCCCCGAGTACCCGACCGGGCCGCCGATCTCGGGCAGCGACAGGAGGGCGTCCAGGGCGGCCCGCGACTCCGGAACCGCCTTGTCGACGAGCGGGAGGATGAGTGCGTCGATGATCTCGTCGCTGACCGGCTCGCCGGCCTCCATGACCCGGCGCAGGTCGGCGCGGGCCTGTTCGGCGGCGGCCCAACGGGGCCGGTCACCGCTCCCTGGGAGCTCGATGGTGGCCGCGGCGAAGCCCTCCGCCGCACAGTGCCGGGCCCGCGCCACCAGCCGGGGGTACATTCTGCGCAGTCCGAGCGGGGGGTGGCCGAGCAGAATCAGCGGGACCGGCGCGGATGCGGACGCGGGCGTCCACAGGATGCCGGGGATCTCGCCGAGGGTGAATTCGCGTTCGAGAACGCCGTCGTCGAGGCGCTGCTCAGAGGTGAATTGCATGGTTCTGCCTTTCGGGAGTGCTCTTGAATGGCGCTCCCGGACGACCTACCGCCCGACCGTGACCCCGGAGGGGAGCACCCACGTCGATACTGCGTTCACGGGTACCACCTCCTCGTTCTCTCGCACGGCCACTGGAAAACTAGCAGTGGTCGCCGTGGTCCGCCAACAGGTTTTTGCGGAGACTCCGTGGGTGAATGCCACGGAGCCACTCGCCTGAGAGCCAAGGCCGTGCAGTGAAGGGCTTCGGGCCTGTGACGTGAACGCAGCGCGGCGAAATCGGAACACTATCCGGGTCCTGATCAGCACTGCCAACCGCCGCAAGCTCACGGCCGCCGAGTTGCTCCAGGCGGCGCAGACCACCGAGCCCGGAAGGGGGATCCCCGGCACCGAAGGATCGCTCCGCCGAGCCATCACATCCAAGGCCGCAGGCCACCTCACCTGGGCCGAGGAAACCTCTTGAGCGAGGGCTGTTACTCCGAAGTTCATGGTTGTTCCGGCCCAGAGCTGAGGCCGACCTGGGGCTGTGACGCTCTCCCAGGGGCGTAGTCCTTCGCCGGCCAGGCGCAGCGCGGCCTCGGGCAGAGTCCTGGCCTCCGGCAGCACCACCACACAACGGGCCGCGACAGCGTCAGTCCTGAGCTCCGGCGTCGATGCTGCCGACGGTCAGGTCCGTCAGCGCCGCGATGGCCGCGGCGACGGTGACACGCCCCCGGTTCAGCTCCGCGGCGATCGCCTCGGCCGCGCCCAGCACGCCGACGCAGCGGAGCCGGAGGGCTTCCTGTGCGAGCCCGGAGTACGGCCGCAGGGCGGTGGCCATCAGGTCCGTGTAGCCGTCGAGCAGCTCACGCTCGATCGCCTCCATCTCCTGGCTCCCCTTGAGCGCGGCCGAGATGGCGGTCCACTCCGGCATGTCGGTGGCGCAGGCGAAGTAGGCGGCACTCAGGACGCGGGCGATCTCGTGGGGGACGGCCGGGGCGTCACGCAGGGCCTCCTCCGAGGCGGCCCGATGCCGCTCGTCGAGCCGCCGGTAGAGCGCGATCAGCAGGCCGGGGCGGGTGCCGAAGTGGTCGTAGACGACCGGCCTGCTCACTCCGGCGGCCTCCGCCAGGCTGAGCAGCGTGAGGCTGTCGGTGCCGTGGGCGCGCGCGATCGCCATGGCGGTGTCGAGCAACTGCTCCCGCCTGGCCGGCTTGGACAGGCGAGTCGATCCCGTGGCCATCGTCCTCCCTTGCGTCGCCTCCCACCCTAAGCTACAAAATGTAAGTTACAGAATGTAGGTTAGTGAGAGGACATCACCGTGGAGCACTCCGTACTGATCATGGGCGGATCCGGCCAGGCGGGCGAGGGGACCGCAACCCTCCTGCGCCGGTGGTATCCGGAGCTGCCGCTGACGATCGCGGGCCGCGATCTCGGCCGCGCCCGGCGGGTCGCCGACGAGCTCGGCGGCGCGACAGCCGCGACCATCGATCTGCGGCGAGGCGACCTCGGCCTCCAGGAGACCGGCGGCTACTCGGCGGTCGTGGCAACGGTGTGGGACAGCCACCTGAACGGACTGCGTTACGCACAGGACCGCGGCCTGCCGTACGTCAGCATCTCCAGCGGCCTGGTCGACATCGGACCCGAGGTTGTCGCCGCCGGCCTGCGAGCCGGCGCGGCACCGATCCTGCTGGCCAGCCACTGGTACGCGGGGCTCGTCGTCCTCGCGGTGCTCGGCCTCGCCAGGGAGTTCGACCGGCTCGACACCATCGAGGTCAGCGGCGTGCTGGACGAACAGGACAGCGGCGGGCCCGCGGCCATGGCGGACATGGAACGCCTGCTGGCCGCCACCTCGGCGGGGCACGTCCGCCGCGACGGCGTCTTCCACTGGGTCAGCGGCCCCGATGCGGAGGTGGAGGTCACCGACGTCGACGGCACCGTGCTGCCCGGCCAGATCGTCCCCATCCTCGACGTGCCGAGCCTGGCCCTCGCGACGGGCGCGCCCAACGTCCGCTTCGCGTTCGCGATCGGTGAATCGGCGGGCAGGCGGCGCGGCGGGCCCGCATCCACGGAGGTCAAGATCGACCTCGAAGGCGTGGACCGCGCGGGCGCGCCGCTCAGGACGAGCCGCTACCTCTTCCACCCGGAGGGGCAGCGCCCCCTGACGGCGCTCGGCGTCGCCCTCGGCGTCGAGCGACTGCTCGGCCTGCGCGGTGCCCCCGTGCCACCCGGCCTCCACACCCCCGAGGCGTTGATCGACCCCGGCTACGCGGCCGAGCGGATGGCGGAGATCGGCACCACCTTCACCGGCGCGCACGGCGATCGCTGACTCCGGCGATCGGGAATCGCGGGCGGCGCGCCCGTGACATCCGTTCCGCAGGGCCATCCGATCAGCCCACGACGCGAACGACTCGCCGTACGCCGGTGCCACGACCAACGCCGGCCTGGGGCGCTTCTTCGTCCTGACGCTTATGACGCCGACACCGGCAGGTCTGCCGATCCCGGCATACGGCCGGATGCGTGAGGAAGCATGGCGATCCCCGACGGCGGCCCCGACCGGCTGATGACCTGCCCGATCAGGAACGAGATGTACGTCCTGGACCCGACCGGTGCCATCCGCTTCACACCCGCTCTCATCATATTGAACGATAGTACTAGTTGTACTAGCGTTCAAAATAAGGAGCGAAGGGGGCGTGATGACGCAGCGACAGTTCACGCGGGCAGGGACGCGCCAGTGGGCGGGCCTGGGCCTGCTGGCCATGCCGACGGTGCTGCTGGGACTGGACGTGACCGTGCTGTACCTGGTGGCGCCGAGCATGGCGGCCGATCTGTCCCCGTCAGCCACCCAACTGCTATGGATCATGGACGCCTACGGGTTCCTCGTCGCCGGGTTCCTCGTCACCATGGGTACGCTGGGCGACCGGATCGGGCGGCGCCGGTTGCTGAAGACCGGGATGATCGCCTTCGCGGCGGCCTCGGTGTTCGCCGCGTTCGCCCCCACTGCCGAGCTGTTGATCCTCGCGCGAGCCCTGCTGGGGGTGGCGGGGGCGACGCTCATGCCCTCCACGCTGTCGCTGATCTCGAACATGTTCCCCGACGCGCGTCAGCGCGCGGTCGCGATCGGGGTCTGGGCCACGATGTTCGCGCTCGGGATGGCCGCCGGGCCGATCGTGGGCGGATCGCTGGTGGACTCCTTCTGGTGGGGAGCGCCGTTCCTGACGGCGGTGCCCATCGCCCTCGTCGTCCTGGCCGGGGCACGCGCCCTGCTCCCCGAGTACGCGGCCCCGCCCACCGGCCGGCTGGACCTGATCAGCGTGGGCCTGTCCCTGGCAGCGATCCTTCCGGTCATCTACGCCGTCAAGCGCATCGCCTCCGACGGTCCCGGCGGCCCAACCCTCGTCTGTGCCATGGCGGGGGTTCTGGCTGGAATCGTGTTCGTACGCCGCCAACGCCGCCTCCCCGACCCACTGCTGGACATGACACTGTTCGGCAACCGGGCCTTCACCGTGGCCTTGAGTGTGCTGCTCATCGGCCTGGCCGGAGTCGGGGGCTCGATGTACCTGGTCACGCAGTACCTCCAGCTCGTCGAAGGACTCACGCCCTTCGACGCGGGGCTCTGGATGGGACCACCGGCGCTGGCGATGTTCGCCGCCGCCATCGGTGCTCCCCTGGTCGCCCGGCGCTTCCGCCCCGGCTCGGTCATGGGCGCCGCCCTCGGGGCGTCCCTCGCCGGCTACGCGCTGCTCGCCACCGCGGGACTCGACGACGAGGTCCATGTGGCGGCCGGCTTCGCGTTCGTCTATCTCGGGCTGGGCGCCCTCGCCGCCCTGGGCACCGACATGGTGGTGGGCGCAGTGCCGGCAGCGCGATCCGGGTCGGCGGCGTCGATCTCCGAGACGGTCCAGGAACTCGGCATCGCCGTCGGCGTCGCCCTGCTCGGCAGTCTCACCGCCGCCGTCTACCGCGCTCAGGTGACGGTGCCCGAAGATCTGACGTCGGAGACCTCCGGTCCCCTCACCGACAGCCTGAACGCGACCGTGGCGATCACCGAGAGCCTTCCGCCCGGGACCCTCAAGGTGGCCCAGCAGGCCTTCACCAGCGGACTCAACATCGCTTCCCTGGTCGCGGGGGTCGCCATCGCCGCTGCCACGGCGCTGTGCCTCGGGATGCTGCGTCACGTGCCCACACTCGGGGAGGCGCAGAACCGCGACACCGACGTTTGAACGACGGTCCGACTATCCTGAGGGTCGGGCCGAGGAGCAGCATGGACGACACCACCGACGACAGCGAGCACACCGACGGACGCCGCGCGCGTGGCGAGAAACGACGCGCGGAGATCATCGAGGCCACCCTTGCCGTGGTCACTCGCGACGGCGCGGCAGGCGTCACCCATCGCACGGTCGCCAAACAGGCCGGCACCACGACGTCCCTGAGCACCTACTACTTCGCGACCCTCGACGACCTGCTCGTCGCCGCCCTCACGAGTGTCGCCGACGCCTACACCGCCCGCATCCGCGACATCATCGACACCCCCGGCGACAAGCTCACCGGCCTGGCCCACCTCATCGCCGAGTCCGCCGGTCCCGGACGTGAACGCGCCCTGGCCGAACGCGAGCTGGCAACCCTGGCCGCCCGCCGCCCCGCACTACGATCCGTGGCACGACGCTGGCGGGAGAACATCGCCGAACTCGCCACTACGCTGACCGACGACCCTGCGGCCATCGCCGCCCTCGTCGCGGCCTCCGATGGACTGTGCACCGCGATCCTCCTCGACAACGCCCCCTCCGACCCTGATCACATCCAAGCCGTCCTGCAACGAGCCGTCCGCGACTGAGCCGATGGGGACCGTACAGCCGCATGCGGCCGCTCATTCAGATTCGTCCCTGCATCTTCTTTTTGGGGTTTTCCTTGCCTTAGTGGTGGAGGGGACGGGCACCACGGTCCCATGGCAGACCTTCCCTTTCACGATCGGACCGACTTCGACGCCGCCGAGCGTGGTTTCGTCGCGAAACTCACCCCCGCCCTGATCCGGGCGGCCGACGGCGGGGTCGTCTGGGACAACGACTCCTACGACTTCCTTGACGGCGACTGTCCGAAGAGCGCGCACCCGAGTCTGTGGCGGCAGGCGCAGCTGTGCGCCAAACAGGGGCTGTTCGAGGTGACCGACGGCATCTACCAGGTACGCGGCCTCGACCTGTCCAACATGACCCTCGTCGAGGGCGAACGTGGCGTCATCGTCGTCGACCCGCTGGTCTCCACCGAGTGCGCCGCCGCCGCGCTCCAGCTTTACCGGGACCATCGGGGAGAGCGGCCGGTGACCGGTCTGATCTACACCCACTCCCACGTCGACCACTTCGGCGGCGCCCTCGGCGTCACCGACGGCACCGGCATCCCCATCCTCGCCCCGGCCCACTTCATGGAGCACGCCGTCTCCGAGAACGTCTACGCCGGCACCGCCATGAACCGCCGGGCCTCCTACATGTACGGCCAGCTGCTGCCGCGCTCCCCCGAGGGCCAGCTCGGCTGCGGGCTGGGCATGGGCACCTCGGCCGGCACCGTCTCCCTCATCCCGCCCACCCTCGACATCACCCGCACCGGCCAGGAGGAGACGATCGACGGGGTGCGCATCGTCTTCCAGCTCACCCCCGGCACCGAGGCCCCGGCGGAGATGAACTTCCTCTTCCCCGACCACCGCGCCCTGTGCATGGCCGAGAACGCCACCCACAACCTGCACAACGTGCTCACCCTGCGCGGCGCACCGGTGCGCGACGCGCGCATCTGGGCCCGCTACCTGACCGAGGCCGTCGCACTGTTCGCCGACCAGGCCGACGTCGCCTTCGCCTCCCACCACTGGCCCACCTGGGGCAGGGACGACATCGTCACCTTCCTGTCCCGGCAACGCGATCTGTACGCCTACCTGCACGATCAGACCGTGCGCCTGCTGAACCGCGGCCTGACCGGCAACGAGATCGCCGAGGCCATGCGGTTGCCGCCCGCCCTGGAACAGGTCTGGCACACCCACGGCTACTACGGCTCGGTCAGCCACAACGTCAAAGCGATCTACCAGCGCTACCTGGGCTGGTTCGACGGCAACCCCGCCCACCTGTGGGAGCACCCGCCCGCCCAGCAGGCCAGGCGGTACGTCGAATGCCTCGGCGGCGCCTCCGCCGTGCTCGCCCTGGCCGGACGCTACATCCGGGAAGGCGACCTGCGCTTCGCGGCGACCCTGCTCAACCACGCCGTGTTCGCCGACGAGGGCGACTCTGCGGCCCGCGAGCTTCTGGCGCAGGTATACACCCGGCTGGGCCACGGCGCCGAGAACGCCACCTGGCGCAACTTCTACCTCACCGGCGCCGCCGAACTGACCGGCCACCCCTCGGCGGCCGCGACCGACACCACCTCACCGGGCATGTTCCGCGCGCTCACCCCAGAACAGATCTTCGGCTCCCTCGCCATCCGCGTTCACGGCCCCAACGCCTGGAACGAACGCTTCGCCATCGACTGGCACCTCACCGACCTGGACGAGCACCACCGCACCACGATGTCCAACGGAGCCCTGATCCACGAGTGGACGACGTCCGGCGACGGAGCGGACCTGACGCTACGGCTGACGAAACAGCGCCTGCTCGGCCTGCTCGCCGGAAACGGCGTCGATGGCGTCAATGGCCTCGACCACGATGGCGATCTTGACGTCCTGCGGCGGCTGACCGCCGTCCTGGAGGAGCCCACACCGGACTTCGCCATCGTCACGCCCTGACGGGCCGCCCGGTCCCGCAAGGGACAGTCCGGGCGTGGGCTCCGCCGGCCTTCCGAGCAGGCCCGGCCGGCGCCGCCTCGAACCCTAGTCCGTGACACGTGGCACGGCGCGCAAGTTGTAGAGGAAGCGCCCGTCCTGGAGGAAGGCGATCAGTGGGTGCAGCCCCTCGTCCGGCTCGACGCCGACGAAGCGGTTGTCGCCGGCGTGGACGTAACGGGTGGTCGTGCCACCCTCCCCGAACTGCGCCGCGAGGCCGTGCGGGATGTCGGTGATCTCCAGCCCGTCGGCGTCGGCCTTCACCTCGTAGGTGACCGACGGTGCGGAGTAGCTTCCGGCGTAGGTCTCCGGCCGGAACGGCACCGGGGTGTCCGGCGGCAGCACCCGCGACGGCAGGCGGATCCCTGCCGCGGACGAGAGGATCTCCGCCAGCACCTCGTCGATGAAGGCCGAGGCGTGGCCGCCGTTCGCATGGATGGCGAGCACCAGGCCGCGGTCGGGCACGATGCGCCAGGTCGTGCTCTGACCCGGGGTGCTGCCGTCGTGGCCGACCACGGGCTTGCCGTCCCAGTCGGAGAGCATCAGCCCGAGGCCCCAGGCGGCCGGGTACCGCTCCCCCAGCCGCGGCAGCGTGACCTGCGGCCGGCGCATCTCGGCGAAGGTTCCCGCGGGCAGCACCCGCGTCCCGTCGGCCGCCACGCCGTCGGCCAGCAGCATCCGCCCGAACCGCACCAGGTCGCGCGGCGCGGCGCTCGGCGTGGACCCAGCCGGCGCGTTCGACCGTGGCAGCTGCCGCCGGGGCGACACCCGCAGCGGCTCGCCGACGTGCCCGACCGCGGCCCGGAACATGATCGCCTCCTCAGCGTAGAGCGCCATGTGCCGCGCCCCGAGAGGCTCGATCAGCAGCTCCCGCATGGCGGCCTCCCACGTGCGCCCGCGCAGCTTGGCGACGAGGGCACCGAGCGCGCAATAGCCGGCGTTGCAGTACGAGAACAGCTCCCCCGGCCCGCTGACCTGCCGGGCGTTGCCACGCATGAACGCAACAAACTTGGCCACCGCGTCGTCCCCGCGTCCGGTGTCCTCGAACAGATCCCCGTCGAACCCGCCGGTGTGCGACAGCAGCTGCCGCACGGTGATGCTCTCCGAGGCGGCGGCGTCCAGCACCCCGAACTCGGGAAGATACCTTCGGACCGGCTCGTCGAGATCGACCAGCCCTTCCCCGGCAAGCTGCATCACCAGGGCGGCCGTCCAGACCTTGGTAACCGACCCGATCTGGAACAGGCTGTCGGCGGTGGCCTCCACCCCGGTGTCCAGATTGATCACCCCGGTGGCCGCCTCAGCCAGCTGATCCCCCATCCCGACGGCCACCGCAGCCCCCGGCACCCCATGCCGCCCAGCGGCCCGATCGATCCATCCCTGAAGATCCGGAAGAAGCGTCATATCGAGGACCGTACCCGCGAACCCTCCTCCCCGACGCCGGCCACCGAGGCGAGGCGCTCCGCCCGCGGCGCCCCACGGGCCCCGAGGCTCCTCCGGCCGGCAGGCCGACGATGCGCCGGGCGCTCCGCGTGCATGGCCCGTCGGTCAGCCGCTCGCGGCGAACACCGATCCCACGTGCGCGTCCAGGCCGGTGAGGATGCGAGACATGATTTCGTTCGTCATCTCATCCGGTGCCGCCTTGTTGACGGTGAAGGTGATCGTCCATTCCTTGGAGATCGCATACACGATCCATGCTTCACTGTCCCGGGCGAAGTCGGACGGCGGCAGGTACTTCCCTGTGAAGGCGACGGAGAGCTCGCCGATCCGGGGCGCCTTCACCTGCTGAAACGTCCAGGTGCCCTCGGGACTGCCCTCGTAGGCGTGTCCCTTTTCCGAGCACCGCTGTTTTGCTGATCGCAGCAGGTAACGCGCCCTGCCTGCAAAGCCGGGGCCGATTCGGGTGAACGCCACCGCTATGTCAGAGCCGCTGTACAGGTCGTAGGCCACCCGGATGTAGGGCGGCGCGACGTCCTCGACTTTCTGGGGCAGGCAGCTCGGTATCGTTACACCGTCGACGATGTCATTGGTCACGATGCTGTGCAGATCGGGGATGTCACCCGGTCCGGGCAGCAACCGCAGCAGTTCGGCCTCGGAGTGAATGTCGGTGAGCGGCGGCTCGGGAGGATTCTCCTGAGGCAGGAACCACGAGAGCGTGAAGGCGCCCGCGCCCGCGATCGCAAGGACGCCCAGCCGGACGGCGCCCTTCACAGGCCGGTGTCCTTGAGCGGGATCCAGCGGCCAGGGTCTTCACCGAGATCGAATTCATATGCGGCCGCATATTTCGTGGCCTTTCCCGATACGACCAGGGGGCGCTCAGGGCGGTAGACGGACCAGATCCGCCCTTGGGCGGCCAGATCTATCTGGATGTCCCACTCGTAGGTGAACGGCCCGGCGACGGCGGTCACGTCGTAAACCTTGGATTCACCCTTCTTGAGCACCACGCTCCGCCCGCCGAAATAGGGACCGCCGAGCTGCACGCCCTCCTTTTCGAGCACGTCGCGGGCGATCGGCTGTGGTGATCCCAGATCGAAGCCCACCTTCACGCTGTCTTCTTCTCCCTGCGGGCCGAAACTGAAATATGTGCCCGCCACGACCGGCCGGGTTTTGTGCACCCGGGCCCGCATCCCGATGATCCTCACGGCTTCGTTCCTGGCCCCCTCGACGACCAGCCTGACGCCCTGCATTTCTGTCTTGACCAGGCGTGCCGCCACCTTGGGGTCTCCAAAGATCTGCTCACCGTGGACCAGCCCGGCGACTACGCCAGGGCCGATCGCGTCAGGAGACGACCTCGACCAGTCCTTGAGAAAGTCGTCGTCCTCCTTCGCGATCACGTGGATCTCCGGAAGGACGCCGTCGGCCGCCAGGTCGACAACCTTCGGCACCGCCGCCCCGATGGCCACGGTAAAGATCGTTACCACGACGAAACGCGGCCCGGACAGCAGCCGTTCCCACAATGGTTTCGGCGCGGGCTCCTCCTGCGGGGGTTCTTCTCGCTTCTTGGTGCGGGCCCGCTTGGATCTGGCCATCTACGTCTCCCGGGACGGGGGATCATCGGGGCGCTCGCCTAAGTATGCGTTCGGCCGGCTCGCGTTTGCCGGTGATCGGGAAAACTCGAAGGTTCCCGGCTCGCGCCGTTCCTGCCGGCCGCGTCCATCGCCGCCCGCCGACCCGGCGGACGGCTGTCCCCGCGCTCGATCCATCGAGCTGACGCTCCGGGCCTCTACCCCAGCCCGGCGTCGTGGACGATGAGGGCTAGCTGGACCCGGTTGTCCAGGTCCGCCTTGGTGAGAATGCGGGAGATGTACCCCTTCACGGTGCCCACGCTCATGTGCAGCTCACCGGCGATCACCGCGTTCGGCTTCCCCTGGCCGACCGCCAGCGCCACCTCGCGCTCCCGCTCACTCAGCCGCGCCAGCACCTGACGGGCGTCGGTACGTCGTCGGTTCTCCTCCTCGGGCACCAGGTGGGCGATCAGCTTGCGCGTGACGCTCGGAGACAAGGTCGGCTCCCCCGCCACGACCTTCCGCACGGCCTCCACGATGCCCTCCGGCGGGGTGTCCTTGAGCAGGAACCCGCTCGCCCCCGACCGTAACGCCCTGAACACCAGCTCGTCGGCGTCGAACGTGGTGAGCACCACCACCTCTGGCGCCCCCGTCCGCGCCCGCAGCCGCCGGGTCGCCTCGATGCCGTCGAGGCCGTCGAGGCCGTTCATCCGGATGTCCATGAGCACCACGTCCGGCCTGTGCTCGGCCACGGCGCCCTCCACCTCGCCGCCGTCGGCCACCGCGCCGACGATGTGCAGGTCGGGCGCGCCTTTGAGCATCAACGTCAGACCGGCGCGCACGAGGGCGTCGTCGTCCACGATCAGCACCCGGATCGGCGCGCTCTCGTCGGCTCTCACCTGGGCCATGCTAGCCAGGCCTCCCACCGCGGCGTGGCCACGTCCTCACCGCGGCCACGGCAGCCGGGCCGCCAGCCGGAACCCGCCGTCGGCCGTCTTCCCGCACTCCAACCGGCCACCGGCCAGCGACGCCCGCTCCGCCAGTCCGGCCAGCCCCGCCCCCGCCCCGGTCCCCGCGAGGGCGGCCGGTCCGCTGTGAAGCGGGTTGCGCACCTCGACCACCAGCTCGGCCCCTCTCGTTCCCGACACGAGCACTGTGACGGGCTGCCCGGGCGCGTGCTTGCGCGCGTTCGTGAGCCCCTCCTGCACGATCCTGTACGCGGCGCGGCCTACCGCATCCGGCGTCTCGGACAGGCGCACCCCATGATCGGGCAGTTCAACCCGCATCCCGGCCCGCCGCGACTCCTCCACCAGCGCCCCCAGATCCACCCCACCGCCCGACGGCGACGCGGTGTCCGGCGGCGGCGGTGGTGCTGGATCACGGAGGACCGAGACGACGGTCCGTAGCTCCTCCAGCGCCAGGCGGGCGCTCAGCCGGATCACCCCGGCCGCCTCCGCGACCTCGCCCGGCGTCGCATCCGCATTGAACTCCAGCGCCCCCGCGTGCACCACCAGCAGCGACAGCCGGTGAGCGAGCACGTCGTGCATCTCCCGGGCGATCCCGAGCCGTTCGGCACGGCGGGCCTCCTCGGCGCGCAGCCGCTGGTCGGCCTCCGCCCGGAGAGCCCGCTCGGCCAGCGACAGCACCAGCTCCCGGCGGGTGCGCGCCAGCATCCCCCACACGGTCACCGCCACCCCGAACAGCACCCCGACCAGCGCCCACACCGGATACGGCGCAAGCCCGGGCGGCCGCAACGCGAACCTGACCAGCGTCGCCCCCACCTCCGCCGCCCCCACCGCGATCGCCACGCGTGGACGCCGATACAGGGCCGCGATCAGCGCGGCGATCCCCGCCGCCACCGACGCCGAAGCGGCGGGCACCGACAGCGCGATCACCCCCAGCCCCGCGGACACGGGCCACCTCCGGCACAGCCACACCCCCGCGCAGGCCGACGCGCCACCCACCAGGTCGGCGACCAGGTACCAGCCCGGCCCGCCCGCCAGATCCCCCCAGACCACCGCCACCGCTCCGGCGAGCGCGGGCAGGAACCCGCCCAGGCCCACGACCCAGCCGCTCCGCGACCACATCCAGCCGATCCGCGTCTCATCCGCGCTGGTCAGGAACACAACCGCCGATCGTAGCCCGCCCCGGAGTCTCGCGTGAGCAACCGAGGTCACCCGTGGACCACAACCAAAGTCACCGGGAAAGGTGTCCGGAGTGTCCGGCGGAAGCAACCTCGGCTGCCACGTTCCGGCCGTCCGTCGGCAGAGGCAGGCTCCCACCGCCCGGCACGCTGGCCCCATGAACGCATCCGATGTACCGAAGGGTGGCCGGCGCGCCGCGTCGCTGCTCGCGGTGATCACCCCGGTCGTCGCCGAGCTCACCCTGGGCAACCCGCCGCTCAGCCGGATCTGGCTGATGCTCCTGTGGATCCCGATCTACGGCGCCGGAACGGTGCTGATCCGGGAGCTGGTACGACGGCGCCGCGGGGGCTGGCCGTCGATCCTGCTGCTCGGACTGGCGTACGGCGTCGTCGAGGAGGGACTGGTGTTGCAGGCGCTCAGCAGCCCCACCATGTATGGGGCGGCCGGGTGGGCGCCGAGGTTCCTCGGGCTGAACAGCGCCTATGCCGAGCTCAACCTGCTCTACCACGCCGTGTTCAGCGTGGCGCTGCCGATTCTCCTGGTCGACCTGGCGTTCCCGTCCCTACGCGACCGGCCGTACCTGAAGCGGACGGGGGTCGTGGTGGCCGGAGTGGTGTTCGTGCTGGGCGGACTGCTGCTGCGGGTGACCGTGGCGACCTCCATCGACCCCGGCTACCAGGCACCGGTCGCGGTGCTGGCGGGGTGCGTGGCCGCCGTGGCGCTGCTGGCAGTGGTGGCCCTGCGCGTACTCCCGCCCACTGCTCCCACAATGCCCGGTGCGCGCGAGGCGTCCCCTGCACCCGCAGCGCGCGTACCGTCCGCCGCCCTCCAAACGAGGGTGGACGGCATGCGGGCCGGGGCTGTTCCCGGCCCCTGGACGGTGGGGGTCTTCGGGGTTTTGGCGGGGTTCGGGTATCTGGCGCTGCTGTTCCCGTTCGGCGGGGCCGGTCGGCCCGCCTTCACCCACGGCGGCTGGGTGGCGGTGCCGATGCTGGGCGCGGCGGTGGGCGCGGCGCTGGCCGGGTGGCTGCTACGCCGGTGGACGGCGAGCGGCGGGTGGACGGACCGGCACAGCCTCTTCCTGGCCGGTGGGGCGTTGGCCGGGCACACCGCGTTCGGGGTGGTGGCCAACGCCGCCACCCTCGCCGACAAGCTGGAGCTGTCCGCTCTGGGGCTGGTCACGGTCAGCCTGCTGGCGCTGCTCGACCGCCGACGCCCGGCCCCGACGCCGATGAGTTAACCCGAAAAACTCTTCCGCCAGATGTAGAGAACGTCGCCACGACTCCGACTCACCCGCGAAGGCGAAGAGAACAGGAACCGGACATGCGTAAGATCATCTTTTGGGTGCACACCTCGATCGACGGCCACATCGACGGCCCGAACGGCGAGTTCGACTGGCCCGTGATGGGCGAGGAACTGTCGGCGTACTCCGAGGCGCTGAGCGGCCGTTGCGACACCTTCCTGTACGGGCGCGGCGTCTGGCAGGGCATGGTGGCCTTCTGGCCGGACGCCGAGTCGATGTCGGACCACCCGCACGTCCTGAAGTTCGCCCCTCGCTGGCGCGGCACGCCGAAGATCGTCTTCTCGAGGACGCTGAAGGAGACCGACTGGGCCACCCGGATCATCGGCGACGACCTCGCCGGGCAGGTCGCCGAGCTCAAGCGACAGGACGGCAAGGACCTGCTGCTCACCGGCGGCTCCAGCCTGGCCGCCGCGCTCACCGGCCACGGCCTGATCGACGAGTACCACATCGCGGTGCACCCGGTCGTGCTGGGCGGCGGCCGGCCGCTGTTCGTCCCGCGCGACGAACGGCTGGGCCTGCGGCTGGCCGAGTCGCTTACCTGTGATTCGCAGGTGGTGGTGATGCGCTACGACCGCGTCTAGCGGAGTGCGGCAGGGGACGCTCAACGAGGGGTGCCGGTAAGAGACTCACGGTCGTGGTTCGGGGCCGGCTTCAGGAGTCGCGGCGCAGGGAGGACAGGCCCCACAGTTCGGCGATACGCCCGTCACGCACCCGGAAGATCTCCAGCATGGTCGTCGTCTGCCGACCCGGAACGCCGCGCACGCTCGTGCGGACGGCGGCGGTGTTCCCCTCGACGACCATGTCCTCGACGACGACCTGCGCGTCAGGGAAGGCCTCGTGGAACCGTTGCCATGCCCGGGTGACGCCTTCAGGTCCGGTGGTGCTCAGGGGGTGGCTGTAGAAGTCCGTTGTGAAGATCTCCTCCGTGGCGGTGTGCTCGCGGGCGTTGAACGCCGCGTACATGCGCCGTGCGGCGGCCCGCACTTCGTCTGTCATTGGCTTTCCTGTTCGGTCACGTTCGCGCGGACGCGCCGTAGGACGTCCAGCACGATCTCCTGCTGTTGCGCAGTGGAACCGGCGAGCAGCCGCTCCTGGTACGCCTGGTGCGATCGCTCGAGGTCGGCCGCTACCCGCTCGCCGGCGGAGGTCAACGCGGCCAGGGTGTAGCGGTTGTCGGTCGGGTCGAGACGACGCCTGACAAGCCCTTCGGCCTCGAACTCCTTGACCAGCCGGGTGACGCTCGCGCCGTCGACGCCCAGCGCCTGGCGCAGATCGCTGTGGCTGGTCTCACCGTTACGCCGCAGCCGGACGAGCACCTGTACCCGGTGCGGGCTCATGCCCACATGCCGGGCGAACGCCTGCCGCAGATCGGCACACACGCCGCCGAGCTCGCGGAAGAACGTGTCCTCGGACGTCTCTTCATGCACCATCTCTTTATATCGCCAACTCTTGATGCTATCAAGAGTTGGCTTTCGGGGGTCCAAGGTGAATCCGGAAGATGCAATTTCGATCTTGAGGTCTGCCCGCTCGCGGTGACCTTCCAGGCGCCTGCGACGACCGAACCGGCTCCCGGGTTCGTCGGCGTCTCCGACCCGTTAATCGAACGGCCAGTGGCGTTAGCGAGCCGTCCGGGTTCGGGTTACCGCCACTGGCCTGCTCGACCCCGAGTCCGTGGTGGCGGGGGGCTCTGTGCCCGGCGGGTGCGTGTAGGCGGTGGGCGCCGGTGGCGCCCGGCCGGTCGCTCATCCTGATGCTCTGTTGAGGGGATCGAGCCCGTCTGGCGGCCCGTTCCACGGGTCCGGGTAGCCGGGGAGGAACGCCCCGGCGTCCCGGAGTTCGCGGACGATCTGGACGAAGGCCAGGACGGCGGGATCGGTGGTGTCCCGCCGCCATACGATGCGCTGGTCGGCGAGCGGGCTCGGCTCGGTGAAGGGCCGGTACACCACGCCGGCGAACGGCCGGGCCGCGGCGGAGGCCGCGACCGTGATCCCGATCGCCGTGTCGGCGAGGACCAGCGGCAGCAGCCGGTCCAGGCTGGAGATCTCCCGGTGGATCGTCACCACGGTGCCGTGGTCTCGCAGGTGGCCGACGATGTGGTCGTACAGCCAGGGGCTGAGGTCCCGCTCGTGCACGATGATCGGCCGGTGGGAGAGCCGTACGGGATCGACGGCGGCCTCGGCGGCGAGGGGATGGGCGGCGGCCAGGGCGAGGACGAACGGTTCGCGGACCACCAGCAGCGAGTCCAGCCCCGGCCGGGCTTCGACGTTCCAGCAGAAACCGATGTCCAGGCGGCGGTCCTCCAGTGCGGTGAGCTGGTCGGCGGTGGTCATCGGGCACGGCGCCGGCCGCACCTCGGGCAGACGCGCGCGTAGCACGGGGATGACGAGCTGGAACAGGCGGAGGCCGAGGTCCGCGGCGTGACCGATGCGAAGTTCGCCGGCCGGGCCGGCGGCGGCGCGGCGTCCGGCGTCGAGCGCGTGGCGGACGGCGGCCACCGCCCGGCGGGCCTCGGGCAGGAACGCCTCACCCACCGCGGTCACGGTGACCCGGCGGCTGGTGCGGACGAACAGCGGGGCGCCGATCTCCTTTTCCAGCCGGCGAATCTGCTCGCTGACCGATTGCTGGGTGACGTGCATCCGGGCCGCGGCCTTGCCGAAGTGCAGTTCCTCGGCGACCGCGATGGCGTATTCAAGCTGGCGGAGCTCCACGCCTTCATGATTTCAGCGACTTGACAGGCGTGGACAGGATCGACAGGCGCGGCCTGTCGGACATACGGCGATCAGTCGTTGATCACGCTTCGATCCTGGGCTGTCATAAGACAACGGCACCTCTACATCACTCGATTGAAATGCGTGATCAACCCGTGCCCGTACGGAACCGCCGGGTTGAGGTTTCGGATTTCCTTTCCGGGTCGTCAGAGCCGTTCCGCAACGCCTTTGATTGGAGGACTCATGAACCGACTCCGAACATCCACCACCGCAGTTGCGGCGATCATTGCCGTCCTGGTAGGCATCACGCCAACCGGGATGGCGAGCGCCGCCCCGTTATCCCCCAGGCTCGCTCAGCTCGGAGGCGGGATCCAGGTGTCGGAGGTCTACCCCGGGTGCGAGGTGTTCTTCGAAGATCCACACGTGGTGGACGGCAAGGTGCGTTTCAACGGCGGCGCGCGATGCTCGGAATCCGCTCCGGCCACCGTTGACTGGCTGCTCGTCTGGCTCACCCCGCAGAACAACGCGCCCTACGACGAAGCGGTCGGCGAGGGAAGCGGCCCCGAGAAGTTCCACTCTGCGAGCAGCACCGTGCCATGCGTCGACGGCACCTACCAGGGCACCATCTTCGCTTCCGTGTTCGGGAACAAGGGCGTCGACCAGATGTGGGTGGACCGCGAGGTGACCATCGACTGCTGACCGGCCTCAGGTGACACCTCTGCCCATCGAGTGGTGACCGCGTCCACGTTCCGCATGCGGCGATCATGATCCGCGCTGTTGCTCGCATGCCTTCGCCGGCATCGACGGTGGTGGCCGTGCGACGCCGGCGAAGAATGAGAACTTCGCCGATGTGACCCCCTCGACTGCGTCAGGCTGTGGAACACCTTCTGCATGGGCCGGGCGCTCGATCAGCTCAAGGCCGAGGACTATCCGCTGGCCGAGGAAGACGTCGCGCGGCTGTTCGGCCGCCGGTGCCTCCCCGGCCAGGTAGCCGGGTACGAGACGTCGTCAGATGGAGGCGGGTGCCCCGCTCTGGGGTGATGAGGATGGTGTGGAGGACTGGCCTGCGGTCGGGTCCGATGGCCGAGATCGGTGGGTCAGCTGGTTTCGCCGGTTTCGAGCAGGATTTTCAGCAGGTCCTGCGGGGCGTCGCGCATGAGGTTGTGCCCGCTGTCGAGTGCGTGGGTGGTCCATGCGGGGTCCTGGCGTAGCCGCTGGTAGGTGGTGGTGAACGGTGACGGGGTCGGCCATCCTGCCGCATAAACGTAGACGTTGCGGCGGCTGTGGGCGGGGCCGCCGGTGACGCGCAGTGGCTGCAGGAGGGAGGCGAGGGGGTGGGGTGTGGCTCGCGGGTCGAAGAAGGGCATCGGGCGGACCGCGTTGCCGGTCGCGGTGACCTCCAGGTACCACTGCCGTTCGTTGTCGGAGACCAGGTTCCACATGGATTCGCCGTCGCCTGGCACAACGGCGTCCAGGTAGACCAGTGATCTGACGCGCTCGGGCATGCGGTCGGCGACTCCGGTGATCACCATTCCGCCGTAGCTGTGGCCGACCAGGACCGCGTCCTGGAGTTGCTCGGCCGCCAGCACGCCGGTCACGTCCTGGATGTGGGTGTCCAGGTTCACGCCGCCGTGCAGGAGATGGCTGCGCTCGGACAGCCCGGTCAAGGTCAGGAGGTATGGGCGGTGCCCGTGGGAGCGCAACTGTTCGGTGAGCTCGTGGAAGCACCAGCCGCCGTGGCACATGCCGGGAATCAGTACGAAGGTGGTCATTGTCGTTCTCCTTGTCCGGTGGCCGGCGAAGGCCGGCGTGTGGGTGATCCCAGGTTCCGGGTTCGGTGCGTTGCGGTGGCGGGCTGCACGGACGGTCGGTGGTGGCCTGCGGTGGCGGCGATCACCGCTGCGGCCGCGCACAGGATCGCGGTCCAGGCCAGCGTGGCGTCGGTCGAGGTGTGATCGGCCAGGATGCCGGCGATCCACGGACCGGCGGTCTGGCCCACCGCGAACACGGTGGTGAAGGCCGCCAGCGTGGCCGTCCAGTCGGCGGGCGGGGTTCCGGCCTTGACCAGCGCGGTGACGGCGGCGGGCACACTCATGAACGTCGCGCCATAGACGATCGCGGACGCGAGAACGAGGGCCGGGGATACCAGGGCGAGTGCCGCTCCACCGGCGAGCAGGACCAGCAGTACGGCGAGCGCGCTGCCGCCGCGCCAGTGCGTGACGGGACGGCTCCACAGCGCCGGTGCCGCCACGACCGCCGCCCCCAGGGCCGTCCAGATGAGCGTCACCCGCGCGAGGGGGGCGTGGCGCCCGGCGAGGTAGGCGGACAGGAAAGTGATGTAGGTGATGTATCCGGTCGCGAACAGCAAGTAGGCCAGGAGCACGCGCCGCAGAGGGCGCAGTCGCGCTCGTCCGGCGGTGGCGGCCGGCTCCTCCCCGCCGGGGCTCGCGGCCGTCCAGCTCACCAGGGTCGCCAGGCCGGCGGCGACCCCTATGCCGACCCAGGCGATGCGCCAATGGGTGCCCAAAACCCTTTGCGCGGCAGAGGTAGCGGCCGACACACTTTCGGGATGGTCGAGAGCCTGCACACGGACGGGCGCGCCGGCATCGACGCGGGGCTGGTGAGGCGACTGGTCATGACCCAGTTCCCGCAGTGGAGCGCCCTTCCCGTGACCCCTGTCGAGATGGACGGGTGGGACAACCGCACCTACCGTCTCGGTGACGAGATGACGGCGCGTCTTCCCACTGCCGCCGGCTATGCCCCGGCGATCGACAAGGAACATCGATGGCTGCCGATTCTCGCACCGTCGTTGCCTGTTGCCATTCCCAGGCCTCTGGCGAAGGGGGTTCCGGGCGAGGGGTACCTGTTCAGCTGGTCGATCCGCGGCTGGCTGGACGGTGAGACCGCGAGCCTTGACCGCATCGACGACCTGTCCGAATTCGCGACGTCGGTTGCCGACTTCATTCTTGCCCTGCAGCGCATCGACGCGGCGGACGGGCCGCCGGCAGGCGCGCACAGCTTCTATCGGGGCACGTCACCGGCTTACTACGACGATGAGACACGCCGCTCCCTCGCCGTGTTGGACGGCCGCGTCGACACCACCCGGACATCAGCCGTGTGGGACGCCGCCCTCAAGGCGGCCTGGTCCGGGCCGCCGGTGTGGTTCCACGGCGACGTTGCGAGCGGCAACCTGCTGGTCAGGAACGGAAGGCTGGCCGCCGTCATCGACTTCGGGACATCAGGGGTCGGTGATCCCGCCTGCGATCTGGTGATCGCGTGGACGATGTTCTCGGGCGACAGCCGGGAGGCCTTCCGCAGCGCTGTCGGTCAGGATCCCGCCATGTGGGCGCGGGCTCGCGGCTGGGCCCTGTGGAAGGCGCTGATCAGCCTGGCCGAGGACATCGACAGGGACGAGAGGAAAGCTGCGGGCAACCGCCGCGTCATCGACGAGGTCCTGGCCGACCACGATCGTGCCGGCTGACTCCACCGGGACCTGCGATCGAGCCCACGTAGGGGGCGCAGGTTCTCGGTGGGTGCTCAAGTCCCCACTCCACCGGCTCTCGCTCCAGGTGGAGCCATACCTCTGCAGAGCGTCCTCCCTCCAGCACATGGCTGCGCGTGGGGTCGGTCAACATCCACCGGTCGACGGTCGCGGTGCGCCAGCAGTCTCCGCTCGCAGGGGCCTTCTCCATGGCGACGGCAGCCGATCGCCGAGGACGTGCCGCCCCCACCGGTAAGCCGCCCTCGGCGTCATCGCCGTCGATGGACCCCGTCGCCCCTGTCCCCGTGCGGGCGCAGGTCACGCGCTCCGATCGGTCCCGCTGAACAGCCTGTCCAGATGCAGATCGATCGCGGTGAGCGCGTCCCGGGGCTCGATCACGTCCAGTTCGATCAGGGGGGTGAGGCCGGTGAGGGCGAGGAGCAGGTTGGTCTCGGTCGCCGGGTCGCGGTCAGGGTCGATGTGCCCGTCGGCGACCGCATGGCGGACCAGCTGCTCGATGAGGGCCCGTCCCTGGACGAGGCCACGGCGCGCCTGCTCGTGGACGGCCTCGTCGTGCAGCGCCTCCAGGACGTAGGCGGCGCTCATCCGGCTGGTCGCGCGGGCGTCGGCATGCAGGGGGAGCATTTCCACGAGCGTCAGCCGCAGCACGTCCCGGGGGTGCGGACGGTCACCGAGCTTCTCGAGGCCCTGGCCGACGCGCAGCGAGGTCTGCTCGGACGCGAAGTCCATGGCGAAGGAGAGCATGGCGGCCCGGGAGGCGAAATAGTGCTGCAGCTGCCCGAGGGAGATGCCCGCCTCCTGCGCCACCACGCGCATCGTCAGATGCGCGACGCCGCGCTGCTCCACCACCCGCCACAGCGCGCGGGCGATCACTTCGCGGCGTCCGCGGTGATCCACCTGTTTCGGCATCGCCGGCCTCTTCCTCGTACCCCGGAGCCTTTCCCATACGGTTGACATAATACAGTTGACCTATAACCCTGGAGTCCACTCGGGGAAGGAAGCGTCATGCCTGAACGGCCAAGGGTGCGGACCACGGAAGGTGTGGTGCAGGGGCGCCGGCGGCGGGGGCACGCGGTGTTCCGCGGCATCCCCTATGCCCAGCCCCCGGTGGGAGCGCTCCGCTTCGCCGCGCCCGCCCCGCCGCACCGCTGGGAGGGGACGAGGCAGGCGGCAGAGTTCGGCCCCGCGGTACCGATGTCCCTGCCGGGCGACGTGGGTCCGCCGCAGGGCACGGACTGGCTGACGCTCAACGTCGGCACTCCGGATCCGGGCGCGGCCGGACTGCCGGTGCTGGTGTGGATCCCCGTAGGCGGCTACATCTCGGCGGCGTCGAGCGACCCGATGTACGACCCGGCAGTGCTGGCCGAGGCGGGACTCGTCGTGGTGACCGTCAACTGCCGCGTGGGCGCGGAGGGTTTCGCGTTCCTCGGCGACGCGCCGCCCAACCGCGGATTCCTCGACCAGATCGCGGCGCTGGAGTGGGTGCAGCGGAACATCGCCGCCTTCGGAGGCGACCCCGGCCAGGTCACCGTGGCCGGACAGTCTGCCGGGGCGGGGTCGGTCGCCGCCCTCCTCACGATGAAACCGGCGCGCGGCCTGTTCCGGCGGGCCATCGCCCACTCGGTGCCGGGGCTGTACAGCACCCCCGCGCTGGCACGGCAGGTCACCGCCGCGCTCGCGGACCGGCTCGGCGCGGCGGCCCCCACCGCTGCGGCCTTGCGCGACATCGACCCCTGGCACCTGGCCGCAGAGCTCACCTCCTTCAACGCCGGCCTCCATGCACACCGGGAGAGCTGGGGCCGTCTCACGGAGACCGGCACCGCCCTGTGCCCCGTCGTCGACGGCGAGGTCCTCCCCGAAGCGCCCTGGCCCGCGCTGACCGGCGGGCGCGCGAGCGGGACCGAGCTGCTCGTCGGCCACACCCGGGACGAGTTCCGGCTGTTCAGCGTCATGAGCGGCCGGCAGGGCACCTTCACCGAGCAGGACGCCCGTACAGCCCTGGAACTGCTCGCCCCCCAGCCGCACGGCGCGGAGGCGTACCGTGCCGCGTTTCCGCAGGCCGGCCCGGAGGAGCTGGTGGAGACGGTGTACTCCGACGCCCTCTTCCGCATGCCGTCACAGAAGCTGGCCGAGGCGAACGCCGCAGCCGGCGGCACCTCGTACCTGTTCGAACTGCGCTGGACCGCCCCGGTCCTCGGCGGTGCCCTGGGCGCCTGCCACAGCCTCGACGTCCCCCTGGCGTTCGGCACGCTGGACAGCCCCGTCGGCGCGCAGCTCATCGGCGACGAGCCCACCCCCGAGGCCATCGCGCTCGCCCACGAACTCAAGGGGGCATGGATCCGCTTCGTCACCACCGGCGACGCGGGATGGGCCACCTACCGACCCGACCAGCAGCTCACCCGCGTCCTGGACGCCGAGCCGGAGACTCTGCCCTACCCCGAACAGGCCTCCCGCCGGATCTGGGAAGGCCACTCCCCCGCCCCCTTCGACCTCTCGTAGGCCCGGAGCCCGGGGGTGTGGTGGCCAGGCCGCTCCGGTCCATCGCCTGTACCCGGTCGAACCATGACACGAACCCGAGCGGCTCCCTTCGGGCCCGGCCGCCGGTGCCGCCCGCAGAGCGGGGATCACGGCGCGCCCGCCAGTACCGAGGCCTGAGATATGGACTAGCTGTGTGGCGCATAGTACTGTGTGCCACATGGTGACAGAAGGTGTGTACGACAAGCTCGAACTGGAGCTGCGGCGTGGCGTCGTCGTCCTCGCCGCACTGTCGCAGCTGCGCACCGCGCGCTACGGCTACGAACTGCGCCAATCGCTGACGGAAAGCGGCATGCCGATCGAGGAGGGCACGCTCTACCCCCTGCTCAGGCGGCTGGAGTCCCAAGGCGTGCTGACCAGCGAATGGCGCACCGACGGCGGCCCGCCACGCCGCTACTACGTGCTCAGCGCCGACGGCCTGGAGCTGTATCGACAGCTCACGGCCTCATGGCGCGGACTCAACCACACCATGGATCTTCTCCTGAAAGGCGGAGAGCACCCGTGACCCCCGACGACCTCATCCAAAGTTATGTGGACGACGTGGCCAGGCTGCTGCCGCGGGCGCAGCGGCGCGACGTCGGCTATGAGCTGCGCAGCCTGCTGACCGAACAACTCGCCGCCGAAGCCGAGCAGGCGGGCCGCCCCGCCGACGAGGCGATGGCCACCGCCCTGGTGCTCGGCTACGGCCGTCCCGCCGAGACCGCCGCGAGATACCGTCAGCCGCTGATCCTCGTCGATCCCGCCGACTCACACCGATTCGTCAGGCTCGCCGTAATCGGTGTCGCCGTCATCTGGGTGCTCGGCCTGCTCGACACACTCATGCAGCATCCGATCGCGTCGGCAGGCGACCTGCTCGGCGCGCTCGGTCAGTGGTGGACCGACTCCGGCGTGGGCGCGCTGTGGTGGCCTGGCGTGCTCGTGGCCGGTTTCGCCACTGCCGCGTGGTGGCGCCGTGCCCGGCCAGGTGCCGTCGCGTGGCGGCCTCGCCGCTTCGGGCGCGATCAGGTCAGCCGCCTCGGCTGTCTGGCCGCCGTCGTCGCAGGAGGAGTGGGGTTGTTCCTGCTGTTCAACGGGGACGTGCTGCTCGGGAGCCGGGCCGCGCCCGAAGCCTACCGGGCGCTGGCGATGGACGAGGGGTTCCTGCGTGAGCGCGCGCCCTGGCTGGTGGCGGTGATGGCCGGGCACTTCGCGCTGTACGCGGTGCTGATCGTCCGTGGGAGGTGGCAGCCGCTGACCAGGCGCATCGAGATCGGGCTGACACTCGCCGCGTGCGCGGTCTTCGGCTGGGTCACCTTGGCGGGTGCGATGTTCGCCGCCGAGCCCGCCGACCAGATCGTGAAGGTCGTGCTGGTCGCCTCCATCATCGTGGGCCTGCTCGACGCGGCACGCAAGCTCTACCGTGAGCTGCACACCGAGCCCTATCGGCCGATCACCTGATCTCCTCCGACGTGGTGCACCTGGAACAGGCGCGGGCCTGGTTCGGCCTACCGTAGCGGGAGATGGAGCCCGCCGGCACCGAACACCGACTGCAGTGGCTTGCCTCCGGGGCTCGCGTACGTCCCCGCCACCGGTGGCCGCGCTCAGTCGCCGGCCAGGGCCCCGCCCAGAGGGGTGCGCTCGTAGTGCACGGATCGGCCGGTCCGCGTCCGCGTGACCAAGCCGGATTCGCGCAGCACGGCCAGGTGGCCGCCGACTGCGCCCAGGCTGAGACCCAGCTGGCGGACCAACTGCGTGGTCGTCGCCGGTACCGCGAGCGCCCGCAGCACCTGCGCGCGGTGCGGGCCGACCAGCCGCGCCAGCGCCGCCGCACCGCCCTGCGGGGGCGGCGGCCCGAGCAGGTTCGCGACGCCACGCGCCGGATACACCAGGGCGTACGGCCAGGGCGGCTCGACGTAGCTGATGAGGGTGCCGAAGACGGTCGGCATCAGCAGCAGTCCCTTGCCGCCCAGCCGGTGCCGCTCCCACTCGTTCCGGGGGCTGGTGCGCACCTCGATCACACCGTCGGCCCCCTCGGAGCGCCAGCTCACCCGCGGATCCAGGTCGGACAGCGCCGCGGCCCAGCCGTACATGGCGAGGTGCCCGGCGCGGTGCACCAGGTCGCGCTCCAGCACCGTACGCAGCCGCGGCCAGTCGGGCTCGACCAGCGCGTGCCAGGTCGCCTCGATCGCATCCGAGAGCCGGGTGAGCACGTCCGGGGCGGCCAGGATCTGCTGGACGTGGCGCGGCGGCGTACGCAGTCCGGCCAGGTTGCGGGCGATCTCCGCGCGGACCTGGCGCAGCGGGGTCGCCCGCACCGCGGCGAGTTCGACGGCGAAGTCGTCGCCGGGGCCCGAAGGCGGAGGATGGATGAAGTCGGCGTTGTAGCCGCCGCGGCGGAACAGCGTTGTCAGCGCCCCGACCGCGGGCGTCTCGCAGAGCAGCCGCGCGTACCGCGGCGCGATGCGCTCCGCCCAGGGCCGCAGCGGCCCGGCCGGCTGCTTGCCCGCCGCGACCCGCAGCGCGTTCATCGCCTCACCCAGCGGCGAGATCCCGTAGCGGGTGTGCGCCACGTCGACCGGCCCGACTTCGATGGCAAGCATCTTTCGCCTCCACGCGAAAGCTTAACGGCTCCGCCCGCACCGCCCCGAGACTGGCCCGCATGACGACACTCCAGGCCGCACCGGCGCGGGCCACCTACCGCGAGGTGTTCGCGGTACGCCGGTTCCGCGTGCTGTTCACCGGCTACACGCTCTTCCTCGGCGGCGAGACGGTGAAGATGCTCGCGCTCTCGGTGACCGTCTACGCCGGCACCGGCTCGCCCCTGCTGGCCGCGCTGGCCTACGTCGCCGGCTTCCTGCCCTACGCCCTCGGCGGCACGCTGCTGCTGGCGTACGCCGACCGGTGGCCGCCGCGGGCCGTGATGGTCGGCTACGACCTGGTCCGCGCCGTGGTCGCCGCTGTGCTCGCCGCCGGGCTGCTCTCCCCCACCGCGACGCTGGTGCTGGTGTTCGTCACCGGTATCCCCAGCGCGGTCGCCTCCGCGGCGCGCAGCGCGCTGCTGCCCGAACTGCTCGACGGCGACCGGTACGTGCTCGGCCGGGCCGTGTTCTCCATGGCCGCCGGCGGCACTCAGGTGCTCGGCTTCGCCGTGGGCGGGATGCTGATCGCGGCGCTCGGCCCGTACGGCGCGCTCTGGATCACCGTGGCGAGCTGCCTGCTGTCCGCCGCGCTGCTGCGCCTGCGGCTGGCCGAGCAGCCGCGCCGCGGCACGGCCGCAGGGTACGCGGTACGCGAGACCTGGCGCGTCAATCGTGAACTGCTGCGCCGGCCGGCGATCCGTTCGCTGCTGCTGGCCCAGTGGCTGCCGCCCGCGCTCGTGGTCGGCGCCGAAGGCGTGCTCGTCCCGTACGCAGTCGAGATCGGCATGCCGGACTCGGCCGGGCTGCTGTTCACCGCCGTGGCGCTCGGCATGCTCACCGGCGACCTCGTGATCGGCCGGCTGGTCACCCCGGAACGAAGGGAACGACTGGCCGGGCCGCTGGCACTGCTGCTCGGCGCGCCGCTGCTCGGGTTCGTGCTCTCGCCCGGGCCGGTCATCGCGGCGCTGCTGCTCTCCGTGTCCGGGTTCGGGGTCGCGTACCAGCTGGGGCTGGCCCGGCGCTTTTTGAAGGCGGTGCCGGAGGCGAACCGAGGCCAGGCCTTCGGGCTGGCGCTGACAGGGACCATGACGTTGCAGGGGCTGTTCGCGGCCGGCGGCGGGGCGCTGGGCGAGGTGTCAGCGCCCGGCCTGGTCGTCGGCGCGGCGGGCACGGCGTCCCTGCTGGCCGTATTGGGTCTCTGGCGTGTGCTCGCGTCGCCGAGGGCGTAAGTCAGGGCTCATGAAACACCGGCGGCATCAGCCGGCAGGCGTGCCGGGTTTCCCGCCGATGGACTCCTGATAGATGTCCGCGTAGGTGCGCGAGTCCTTGATCAGGTCGTCGCAGAAGGCGGCGACGTCGTTGCCGATGAGTTCCAGGACTCCCCTGCCGGCCGCGACGCCCTCCTCGAAGAAATCGAGGATCCCTGAGAGCAGGGGCCCGTCAAGCAGGTCGACCGGTCCGACCTTGAAGATGTACCTCTGAATCTCCTTGTAGACGATCTGATAGTCCGGCGGTAGCGCCTTGACCCGCGCCATGTGCGCCCGCCACTGCCTCTTGCCCTCGATGATGTCCTGGATGCCCACGTCAGCCTCCTAGCCGGCCCAGTTTCCTTGCGACGTTCCTGTTCAACTGCTCGCGCCACCGGTCGCGATAGCTTCGAGCGCCTTCTCCGCCGGCCAGTGCCGCGCAGAAACCCCCGATGTCGTCACCCAGCACCTCGTGAATGCCCTGCCCGTCGGACGCTGTCTCTTCGAGCAGTCCCAGAGCACCGTCGAGAATCGGCATCAGGTTTCGGCCTGTGAAGTCCGAGTAGGGAGAAAGATGACCCTTGATCTCTTCCCACGCCGCCCGGTGGCCGGCCGGCAATGCCTCGGCCCGGGCTTCGAAAGCCTTCCATTCCCTGGTGAGATCGCTGCCTGTCATGGTCTCCCAGAAGTTCATCTCCCGCCCTCCCTGAGCTTGTCGATCCGTGATGTGATGTACTCCCATTTCGCCCAGAACGTTGCAAGCTCTTCGCGCCCCGCATCGTTGAGCGCATAGAACTTGCGCGGCGGGCCCAGCCCGGACGGTCGTTTCGTCGCCTGGACGAGCCCTTTCTTCTCCAGCCGCAGCAGGATGGTGTAAACCGTCCCCTCGACGACGTCGGCGAAGCCGAGTTCGTTCAGCCGGCGCGTGATGGCGTACCCGTAGGTCTCCTCGCTGCCGATGATTTCAAGCACACAGCCCTCAAGCGTGCCCTTCAGCATCTCCGTCAGGTCGTCCATCGTTGGGTCCTCTTCCGCCCTCTCCAGTACTCGGTGCCACTGAGTACCAGTACACGGTACCACATAGTAGTGAAGCAAGTCACAGGATGGGCCGCCGCCCACATCGCCGTCTGTTCCCGAGAGGGCGACGCACGGGATGATCGCCGGCACCCCCAGCCGCCTGCACCATGAACACCAGGCTGGACCTTCGAGCCGGCTTGAAGGTCTACCCTTGCTGACACACCCTTTTCCGAGGTCACAGCCCGGTCCGGCGCACCCGCGACCACGCCGCTGCACGCTCCTGGGGGAAAAGCGACACCTACGCCGCCCTTAGGACGAGACGAACGAAGGAACACCGTGACCATGAGCCGAGCCGTGGAGTGGTGGGACAAGCACCAGATCCCCCTCTACCTGGCCGCGATCACCACCGGCGCACTCGCCGGACTCGCCGCCCCTCAGGCCGCCCCGGCACTGGAGCACACGATCAACCCGGTGCTGGCGCTGCTGCTGTTCGCGACCTTCCTCGCCGTGCCGATGGCCGAAGTCGGGCGCGCCTTTCGTGACGTACGCTTCCTCACCACGGTGCTGGCGGCGAACTTCGCCGCCGTACCGGTGCTCGTCTACGGCCTGTCCCGATTCGTCGCCGACGACCGAGGCCTGACGCTCGGGCTGCTACTGGTGCTCTTGACCCCCTGCATCGACTACGTGATCGTGTTCACCGGCCTGGCCGGTGGAGCCCGCGCACGCCTGCTGGCCGCCGCACCGCTACTGATGCTCGTGCAGATGCTCCTGCTGCCCGTCTACCTGCCGGTGTTCGCGGGCTCGGACGTGCTCGCCGCGATCGAGACCACCCCGTTCCTGGAAGCGTTCCTCGCGCTCATCGCCGCACCACTGGCCGCCGCGGCCATCGTGCAGGCACTCGCACGCCGGCATCGGGCCGGCCGGATCACCGAGAAGATCACAGCCGGGGCCATGGTGCCGCTGATGATGACCACCCTCGCCGTCGTCATCGGCTCCCAGATCGCCGCCGTCGGCTCCCAGGCCCTGACCCTGGCACGCCTGATCCCGCTCTACGCCGCCTTCGTGGTGCTCGCCGTGGCCGTGGGCAAACTCGCCGCCCGTACGGCGCGTCTCGACGTCGCGGCCACACGGGCGGTGATGTTCTCCTCCGCCACCCGCAACTCCCTGGTCGTGCTGCCGCTCGCCCTGGCCCTGCCCGCCGCACTCGACATCGCACCCCTGGCGGTGGTCACGCAGACGCTGGTCGAACTGGTGGCGATGATCGTCCTCGTCCGCGCCGTCCCCAGGCTCGCACGCGAACCACACAAGGTGGACACTCCCATGCCGACAGGCCGCTGACACCCCTCGCCGTCAGAGCGGAAACGCCGCGGCGGCCTCGTGTCGTAGAACCAGAACGAGAAGTGTCGCAATCAGAGTCGCGATCAGCAACCAGCTGATCATGATGATGACTGTCGCCCGACGCGGCACCCCGGACAGGCGCGCCTTCTGCCGCCGGAGCCGACGCCCGCCACGACCCCGCTCCCTACGCTGGACACGCTCGTTGAACGACTCCAGCCGCGCTGCCAGCCGTGGGTCCTCATCGATGAGGTGACGCTCGATCTGCAGCAGCATTCGCTCCTCGTCTTGCGACCAGGCCATGCCGTACCTCCCCGGAACGCAAGGCGTGTGCCGGTTTCCTGCCCAATCATAAAGATCGTTATCCATTTCCATGGCCGTGATTTACCGCTTCTTTCCAAGCACTCCACCTGCCCCCTCACCAGGCCGGACCACCGCCGGGACCGGCGGCCCACCGCCCACGACAAGCGTGAAATCATGATCGGACACGACGACCGGCGCGAACCCCCCGGTCAACCGATCACGGAGTGACACGATGTCCGCCTACCTGCGATTCCCGACGATCTCCGGCGACACAGTCGTCTTCGCCGCCGAAGACGACCTGTGGATGGTGCCCGCCACCGGCGGACGGGCCTTCCGGCTGACCGCCGGAGTCGCAGAGGCGGCCTACCCCCGCTTCTCACCGAACGGCGACCAACTGGCCTTCACCGGCCGCGAGGAAGGCCCGGAAGAGGTCTACGTGATGCCCGCCGACGGCGGAACCACCCGGCGGATCACCTACCACGGAGCCGCCACGACCGTCACCGGCTGGGACCCCGAAGGCGCCATCCTGTACGCCAGCGACGAATCCCAGCCCTTCGAAGGCCACAGATGGCTGCACCGCATCCTGCCCGACGGCATCCCCGAGCGACTGCCGTACGGACCGGCCAACTCCATCTCCTACGGCCCGCAGATCGTACTGGGCCGCAACACCTCCGACCCGGCCCGCTGGAAGCGCTACCGAGGCGGCACCGCCGGCGACCTGTGGATCGGCCTCGAACGATTCCGGCGGCTCATCACACTGCCCGGCAACCTGGCCTCCCCCTGCTGGATCGGCGACCGCGTCTACTTCATCTCCGACCACGAAGGCGTCGGCAACGTCTACTCCTGCACCGCCGACGGCGACGACCTGCGCAGACACTCCGACCACGGCGACTACTACGCCCGCAACCTGTCCGGCGACGGCCACCGGCTGGTCTACCACGCCGGAGCCGAGCTCTACCTGATCGAGAACGAAGAATCACACCACGTCGAAGTACGCCTGCACAGCTCCCGCACCCAGCGCAACCGCCGCTTCGCCCCGGCCGAGAACTTCCTCGACAGCGCGACCCTCACCCCCGACGGCAGCGGCCTGGCCATCACCACCCGAGGCAAGGCGTTCTCCTTCGCCGCCTGGGAAGGCCCCGTCCGCCAGCACGGCGCCCCCTACGGCGTCCGCTACCGCCTGCTGAACTGGCTGAACGACGGCCAACGACTCATCGCCGCGGCCAGCGACGACAGCGACCGCGAAGTGCTGGTCGTGCTCACCGCCGACGGCGGCACCGAACCAGCACGACTCGACCACCTCGACACCGGCCGCGTCACCGCACTGGAGGTCTCCCCCAAGGACGACCGCATCGCCGTCGCCAACCACCGCAACGAACTGTTCCTGATCGACCTGCCACAGGAAACCGACACAACCACCGAAGCCCGCGCCACCCTGATCGACAACAGTAGATTCGGCACGATCGAGGACCTCACCTGGTCCCCCGACGGCCGCTGGCTCGCCTACGCCTGCCGCGACACCGCGCAGACCACCGCCGTCAAACTGTGCCGCACCGAAACCGGCGAAACGTTCTTCGCCACCCGCCCCCTCCTCTGGGACTCCAGCCCCAGCTTCGACCCCGGCGGCGACTACCTCTACTTCATCGGCCAGCGCGTCTTCAACCCCGTCTACGACGAACTCCAGTCCGCCCTGGGCTTCCCCCTCGGCTCACGCCCCTACGCCATCGGACTGCGCACGGACGTCGGCTCCCCCTTCGTCCCCCAACCCCGGCCACTCCAAGACGACGAGGACGACAAGAACGACGACGAAGAGGAGGAGACCGAGATCGTCATCGACCTCGACGGCATCGAAAACCGCATCGTCACCTTCCCCGTCCCCGAAGGACGCTACGACCGCATCGCCGCCATCAAGGGCAAAGCCGTCTACCTCACCTTCCCCGTCGAAGGCAGCCTCGGCGACGACTACGCCGACTCCTCCGACGGCACACTGCACGTCTACGACCTCGCCACCCAGAAACAGGAAACCCTGGTCGGAGACGTCTCGGAGTTCCAGCTCGGCCGCGACGGCACCACCCTGCTCTACCAGTCAGGCAAACGCCTGCGCATGGTCAAGGCAGGCGAAACCCCCGAGGACGACGACACACCAGGCCGTACAAGCGGATGGATCGACCTGTCACGAGTCAAAGTGTCCATCCGCCCCGAGGCCGAATGGCGGCAGATGTTCCGCGAGGCCTGGCGGCTGCAACGAGAGAACTTCTGGGCACAGGACATGGCCGGCATCGACTGGGACGGCGTCTACGAACGCTACCTGCCACTGGTCGACCGGATCACCACCCGAGGAGAGTTCTCCGACCTGCTGTGGGAGGTGCTCGGCGAACTGGGCACCTCCCACGCCTACGAGAGCGGCGGCGCCTACCGCTCCCGCCCGCACTACCGGCAGGGCAAACTCGGCGTCGACTGGTCCTACGAGGACGGCCTCTACCGAATCGCCGGCATCGTCGGCGGCGACCGCTGGGACCCCGAGACGACCTCGCCACTGAATCGCCTGGGCGTGGACGTACGGCCCGGCGACACGGTGATCGCCGTCAACGGCCAGCCCGTCGGCCCATCGGCGAGCCCGGACGAACGCCTGGTCAACCAAGCCGACCAAGAGGTCCAGCTCACCGTCAGACGCGGACAGGACAAACGAACCGTCACCGTCAAAGCCATCGGCGACGAGCAACCGGCCCGCTACCGCGACTGGGTCGAAACCAACCGAGCCCACTGCCACCAGCGCAGCGGAGGACGAATCGGCTACCTGCACATCCCCGACATGGGCCCCGACGGCTACGCGGAGTTCCACCGCGGCTTCCTCACCGAATACGACCGCGAAGGCCTGATCGTGGACGTGCGCTTCAACGGCGGCGGCCACGTGTCGGCGCTGCTACTGGAGAAACTCGCCCGCCGCCGCCTCGGCTACAACTTCCCCCGCTGGAGCGTGCCCGAACCCTACCCCGACGAATCACCGCGCGGCCCAATGGCCGCGATCACCAACGAATGGGCCGGCTCAGACGGCGACATCTTCAGCCACACCTTCAAACTACTCGGCCTCGGCCCGCTGATCGGCAAACGCACCTGGGGCGGAGTGATCGGCATCTGGCCCCGCCACCAACTGGCCGACGGAACGGTCACCACCCAGCCGGAGTTCTCCTTCGCCTTCGACGACGTGGGCTGGCGGGTGGAGAACTACGGCACCGACCCCGACATCGAAGTGGACATCACCCCGCAGGACTACGCCCACGGCGTGGACGCCCAGCTCGAAAAGGCGATCGAGATCACCCTGGAACGCCTGATCATGTATCCCCCACACACCCCCAACCCCGCCGACCGCCCCCGGCTCATCGTCCCCCGCCTTCCACCCCGCTGAACCCACCCGGCCCCGCCGGAGAATCCCCCCTGCCGTCGTAGTCCCGCTGCGACGCGTAGGTCAGGATCATGTACTTCACGGTCTCTCCTCTCCGCCGGCGCCCGCCTGCCGCAGGCGCCTCTCACCAGAGACGTCGGAGCCGCCGACCCGCTCCGGACACCCGTCCGCCACCGGGTCGCGAAAAGTTTTCCCCGTCTGCGCGTCCGAGGGCGGAGAGCCTGCGAGCACACGGTAACGCAGGCCGCCGGACCGTGCCTTCTCCCCTTGGTGGCCTGGTTTTTGTGGCTGGATTGTGTTTTTCGCCAACCCCACCCCCTTTACAATGTAGATTATTAAAGGGGGACGGTATCGAGCGATCGAGCGGGCGGGGCCGTCAGCCCCGGCGTGCGGGCTCGGGCACCGGCTCTTCGAACCAGTCGCGGATCACCGGATAGGTCCTCTGCGCGATCAGCCGCTGCCCCGCGGCGTTGGGGTGGAAGAAGTCCCATCTGCTGACGTGGTTCAGCGTGAAGGGGCAGTCGAAGAGGGCGTTGCCGTCGAACCGGCAGGCCGGGCCGTAGGCGGCGCAGACCCGGGCCAGGGCGGCGTTGTAGCCCACCACCCGGGCGCGCACCCGGTCACGGCGGGCCTGGTCGGCCCGCTCGGTCGAGGTCGGACTGGCCAGCATGGTGGGACAGATCCGGCCGACCGCCCAGAAACCACGCGCCACCAGGTTGTCCTTGCCGACCCGCCACAGCCGCTTGATGTCGGGGATGCTGGCCACGAACACCCTGCCGTCCGGGCGCCCCGCCCGGAACCGCGTCAGCGCCTCGGCCACCCGCTTCTCGTAGACCGCCACCGGTGTCATCCGCCGCTCCTCGGACGCGCACGCGTCCTGGGCGCCGACCAGCACCGTCACGTAGTCGGCGCCCAGCTCGACCGCCTCGGCCACCTGACCCGCCAGGGCGGCGCTGGTCGCCCCGGGGACAGCGAGGTTCACGTTGTGCCCGACGACCCCCTCGTCCAGGTCCAGCAGTCTCATGTAGTGGCTCTGCACGGCCGGGTCCTCCCCCGCCGACCAGGAGTTCGACGGGCAGGTGACGTACCAGCCGCAGGCGTTGAACCCGGCGGTGATCGAGTCTCCGAGCGCGGCCATCACCACCGGACGCCACACCTGACCGGTGTCCGCCGCCGAGGGGGCCGTCCACAGTGCAGTCCACAGTGCCGAGGACAGGGCCGTGGACACGGTCACCGCTGTGAATGCGGTCACAGTCCTGCCGCGCATGACACCTCCGTCTGAGAGATCGCCTCTGCCTCGGATCTATCACCGCAGGACAGCGGGGTGCCCTCCGTTGACCGAGCGCCTTGGTTTTCTTGACAGAGCGTGGCGGCCCCGCTCAGCGGGGACCGGGCGCCGAACACGTTCAGTTCGCGGCATAGAGTGTTCCGGGTGAGTGTCGCGCTCGGACTGACCCGTCCCCTCTTGGTGAGAACCGCCCTCGTCGACGATCCCGGCGACCTGCTCGCACGGCTGCCCGACGAGGCCGCCCCGTACGCCTGGATCAGGCACGGTGAGGGCCTGGCGGCGTGGGGGGAGGCCGTGCGGGTGGCGGTGCCCCCGGGTTCAGGACGTTTCGACTGGGCCCGCAGCTGGCTGTCCAGCCTCTTCGACGAGGCCCACGTCGACGACCGCGTCGGCGCCCCCGGATCGGGTCCCGTCGCCTTCGGCTCCTTCACCTTCGACCCGGACGCTCACGGATCGGTCCTCGTCGTCCCCCGGGTCATCCTGGCCCGCCGCGACGGCCGCGCCTGGCTGACCACCATCGGAGAGGAACGGCTCGACCTGGTCACCGCGCCGCGCACCCCCGGCAGGATCCGCTACGGCGACGGCAGCCTGACCGCCCCCGAATGGGCGCACGCCGTGGCGCTCGCCGTAGGGCAGATCAGGTCCGGCCGCCTGGAGAAGGCCGTGCTGGCCCGGGACCTGACCGCGACCGCCGACCGGGCCATCGACGTCCGCGTGCTGCTGTCACGCCTGGCCCACCGCTACCCCGAGTGCTACACCTTCTCCTGCGCGGGCCTGGTCGGCGCCACCCCCGAGCTGCTGGTCAGGCGCACCGGCGAGACGATCGAGTCGCTGGTGCTGGCGGGCACGACCCCGCGGGGCACCGACCAGGCCGACGACATGGCGCGCGGGGCCGCGCTGTTCGCCTCGGAGAAGGACCGCTACGAGCACGCCTGCGCGGTCGAGTCGGTGCGCGAGGCGCTGACCCCGCTCTGCTCGGAGCTGAAGGTGCCCGAGGAGCCCGAGCTGCTGCTGCTGTCGAACGTCCAGCACCTGGCCAGCCCGGTGAGCGGGCGCCTGGCCGCCGGGACCTCGGTCCTGGACGTAGTGGCCGCCATGCACCCGACCGCCGCCGTCGGCGGCACGCCCACGCGGACGGCGCTGGAGGTCATCCGCGAGCTGGAGGGCATGGACCGCGCCGGTTACGCGGGCCCGGTCGGCTGGATCGACGCCAGGGGCGACGGCGAATGGGGCATCGCGCTGCGATGCGCGCAGATCGAAGGCTCCCGGGCCCGCCTGTTCGCGGGCTGCGGCATCATGGGCGACTCCGTCCCCGCCGCCGAGCTCGCCGAGGCCCAGGCCAAGCTGCGCGTCATGCAGTACGCCCTGGAGGGGGGGTAAGCCGGCGGCCCCCGCCTCCCCCGGCGGCGCCGTACGCGCGGATCGGGCCGGGGAAGCCCTCGCGTTCCCGGCGCCGCCTAGGAGCCGAGATAGCGCAGCACGGCGAGCACCCGGCGGCTGTAGCCGGTGACGTGCAGCAGCCCGAGCTTGTCGAAGATGGCGTTGACGTGCTTTTCGACGGCGCTCTGGGAGACGTGGAGCCGCTCGGCGATGGAGGCGTTGGTGCAGCCCTGCGCCATGGCGTCCAGCACGTCACGCTCGCGGGGGGTGAGCCGGGCGAGCGGGTCGGCGTGCGTGGTACGCGCCAGCAGCTGGCGCACCACCTCGGGGTCGAAGGCCGCTCCCCCGGCGCCGACCCGCTCCAGCGCGTCGAGGAAGTCGGCGACGTGGGCCACCCGGTCCTTGAGCAGGTAGCCGACCCCGCCGACGTCCCCGCTCATCAGCTCGGTCGCGTAACGCTTCTCGACGTACTGGGACAGGACCAGCACGCGCGTCCCCGGCCAGCGGCGCCGGATCTCCAGCACCGCCCGCAGTCCCTCGTCGGTGTGGGTCGGCGGCATCCGCACGTCGGCGACCACGATGTCGGGCCGGTGCCCGGCCACCGCGTCGACCAGCGCGACGCCGTCGCCGACCGCGGCCTGCACCTGGTGCCCTTCCTCCACCAGCAGCCGGACGAGCCCCTCGCGCAGCAGCGTGGAGTCCTCGGCCAGGATCACTCGCACGGCAGCTCCGCGGTGATCGTGGTGGGCCCGCCGGGCGGGCTGTCGACGTGGAAACGGCCGTCGAGCGCTGCCACCCGGCGGGCCAGACCCGACAACCCTCCGCCGCGGGGATCGGCGCCCCCTCGGCCGTCGTCACGTGTCCGCACCACGAGCACGGTGCCCTCCTTGAGAATCTCGACGGTCACGGCACGCGCCGCCGCGTGTTTGGCCGCGTTGGTGACGGCCTCGCAGACCACGAAGTACGCCGCCGTCTCCACCCGGCCCGCGGGACGCTCCCGCAGACCGTAGCGCACCGTGACCGGGACCCCGGCACGCTCGGCGACGGTCGCGAGGGCGTCGTTGAGACCGAGGGAGTCCAGACCGGTCGGGTAGACCCGCCAGGCCACGTCCCGCAGGTCGCCCAGCGCCGCCCTCGCCTCGTCGTGTGCCTGGCCCAGCAACTCGTCGAGCAGTTCGGGGGAGCGTCCCCTCCGTGCCCTGCCGATCAACATGGCCAGCGCGACCAGGCGCTGCTGCACACCGTCGTGGAGGTCGCGCTCGATGCGCCTGCGCTCGGAGTCCACGGCCGCCACGATGCCCGCCCTGCTCTCGGCCAGCTCGGCGATGCGGCGTTCGAGCAGTTCGGTGGGGCTCGGGCCGAGCGTCCGCAGGGCGATCAGCCGTTCCAGGGCCACCAGCCCGATCAGCCCCATGACCTCGAGGAAGAACAGCACCAGCCCGGCCACGACGACGTAGAGCATGATCGGCGTGGTCGGCTCCATGCCGTCGAACGGCTCGCCCCTCCCCCAGTGCCAGGCGATCCGCACCCCGGCGACGATCCCGGCCCCCAGCAGGAACAGCACCAGGAACCCCAGCACTCCGACGGGCCAGCGCCGCAGCAGGTAGCGCAGCGCCCGCCGTCCGTCGTAGCCGGAGACCTCCACCCCGCCGAGCAGGCGCAGCCTCGCGACCTCCAGGCCGGCCAGCCGTACGGCCGCCGCCAGCGCGTATCGCCGACCGCGCCGGTGCGCCAGGAACGGGCTGGCCACCAGGAGGAAGACCGGCCCGGCCACCGTCGTGGAGACCCCCAGCGCGAGCCCGGCCAGCGCCAGCGCCGCCCGTACCGCCATCCCGGCCGCGCCGCCGTTCACCGGCCTGTTCCCCGCCCCGTCCGTCACGCCGCTCTCCGCCCTCCCCCACTTCCGTACCCGCCCGTCACCGGACCCGGTGACCGCCCTTGCGCCTGCCGGTCAGCCGGACCACCACGAAGGCCACCGCCGCGAGCACGACGACGCCCAGCACAACCCGGGAGACGACGCCCATGTACTCCTCGACCAGTGACCAATTCTCTCCCAGCAGGTATCCGGCCATCACGAAGGCGGTGTTCCAGATGAGGCTGCCCAGCGTGGTGAGCAGGGTGAAGGTGGCCAACGGCATGCGTTCGACCCCGGCGGGGATCGAGATGAGGCTGCGGAAGATGGGAATCATCCTTCCGAAGAACACCGTCTTGCCGCCGTGCCTGGCGAACCACGCCTCGGCCTTCTCGATGTCGGAGACATCGACCAGCGGCAGCTTCGCCGCGATCGCCACCACCCGCTCACGTCCCAGCAGCGCCCCGACCCCGTAGAGCGCCAGGGCGCCGGCCACCGAGCCGAGCGTGGTCCAGAGCACGGCGTCGAACAGGGTCATGTCCCCCCGGCTCGCGGTGAACCCCGCCAGTGGCAGGATCACCTCGCTCGGCAGGGGCGGGAACAGGTTCTCCAGCGCGATCGCCACCCCCGCGCCGGGCGCCCCGAGGGTCTCCATGAGATTGATCGCCCACCCGGCGATTCCGTCGGCAGTCGTTGAACTCATGCCCAGAAGGTTAGGAAAACCGATGTATGACCGGTATGAGGGAGACCGCGGAGTCCGGCTCCCCCGCACCCCAGCGTCCGGGGTGCGGAAAACCCCAGTCCCGCGACAGGCCTTCGAGGAGGCTGAGTGCAGAAATTAGCGGTAGGGAGTTGATCTTCGTACCGGTTCGATGACGGCCCCCGTTTGGGCAGGTTGCGGGCCCTACGTTCCTGGGCTATGCCGTTCGAATTTCTCTCTGACGAACAGATCGCCCGCTATGGCCGCTTCCCTGAGGAGCCCTCCGCCGCTGAGCTGGAGCAGTTCTTCCGGCTGGATCGCCGTGCCTTGGATGCGCTGGCCTCGAAGCGGCGTCCGGCCACGAAGCTCGGCTGGGCGGTGCAGTGGGGCACGGTACGCATGCTGGGGGTGTTCCTGACCGACGATCCGCTGGCGGTTCCGCCGGAGGCGGTGGCGTTCGTCGCCGAGCAGCTCGGCGTGGATCCGGCGCACTTGGCCGACTATGGGCAGCGGCAGCAGACGGTCTACGAGCATGCCTGGGAGATTCGGGAGCTGCTGGGGTATCGCGACTTCGGCTCGTGCGAGAGCGAGGTGCGCCAGTACGTGGCGGCCCGGGTGTGGGCCTCGGCGGAGGGGCCGCGGGCGCTGTTCGACCGGGCCCGGGTGCACATGCTCAAGGAACGCGTTCTGCTGCCGGGCATGACCGTGCCGGTGCGGCTGGTCGGCGAGGTGCGGAGAACGAGCGGCTGCACGCGTTGGCGATGGAGGTGCTGATGGCGGTGCCGGAGGCGACCGAGGAGCGGCTGGTTTCGCTGGTGGAGGTGTGGAAGGCGATCGAGGAGGTGGTGCCGCGCGAGAAGCTGGCCTCGGCGGTGGAGACGGTGGCGGCGTTCGTGCCGGTCAGCGATGACGACGCGGCCGCGCAGTGGCGGGCCGAGCTGGTCAAGCGCTACCGCACCGTGCAGGGCTTCATCGAGCAGCTGCTGTCCACGATCCGGTTCCGCGCGGTCGAGGCCGGCACGCCGGTGCTGGCCATGGTGCGCGCCGCCGCGGTGATGGCCAAGAGCCGCCGCCGCTATGCGCCCGGTGACATCGCCGCGCATGACGAGCTGATCACCGGGTCCTGGCGGCCGCTGGTGTACCGCAACCCGGATCTTCCTGAGGGACAGGTCGACAAGGCCGCGTTCGTGCTGTGCGCGCTCATGCACCTGCACACCGTGCTGCGCCGGCGCGATGTGTTCGCCGAAGGCTTGGAGCGGTGGAGCGATCCGCGAGCCCGGCTGCTGGACGGGGCGGCGTGGGAGCAGGCGCGGCCACGCCTGCTGACCTCGCTGGAACTCGAACTGGAGCCGGCCGGGCACCTGGTCGAGCTCGCCGGCGCGCTGGAGGGCGCCTACGTCCGCGTGCTGGACGGGCTCGGGCACAACACCGCGGTGCAGTTCATCGGCGGCCGGCTGCGGCTGGAGAAGCTCGGCCCGCTGGCCGAGCCGCCGCTGATGAAGCAACTGCGCAGCCTGGTCGACGGGTAGCCCTGCGGCCTCACCCCGGTCTTCCACACCAACATGACTCCCTATGGGGAGATCCAGCTCAACCTCGACAAGCGCCTGGCCCTGTCGGCGATCGACGGCTCCGGCCCGCCGACCGGGCCTTGAGCGGGAGAACGTCGGTGCCGGTCGTCATGCCGGGGCTGCGCAGCGTTATCGGCCCTCACTTCCTCCACCGGAGGTCCGTAGGTGTACTTCCCAATCCGCCGCTGTGCGCTCGGTCGTCATGGCGGGTCACGCGGTGGCGGTGCTGGTGGTGTCGGGCGGATCGGTACGCCTTTCCGGTCCTCGCCTGACGCCCGCTCCGGGCTCGTGCCGCAGCTCGTTGGCGTGCTCGGCCAGTACCGCCGTGACGGTTCCGATTCCGGGAAAGTCCGCCGTGATGCGGTCGCCCGATGCGATCGTGATGGCCCTGGTGAGGGAGCCGGACAGTACGATCTGGCCTGGCTCCAGCGATACACCCAGTGCACCGATGGCGTTGGCCAGCCAGGTCAGGGCGTGGAACGGTGTGCCGAGGACCGCTGCCGCCGTGCCGGTTTCAGCGACTGTCCCGTTCCTGAGCAGAGCGCAGTTCGCGGACCGCAGGTCGACCTGGGCCGGATCGATCGGCGTGGTTCCAAGGACCACCGCCCCGGACGACGCGTTGTCGGCGATGGTGTCGACGATCGTGATCTCCCAGTCCCGGATCCGGGAGTCGACGATCTCAAGAGCTGGCAGCAGGTGTCGAACCGCCCTGGTGGCGTCGTTGATCGTCACGCCGGGTCCGCGGAGCGGAGCGCCGAGGACGAAGGCGATCTCCGGCTCGATCCGGGGCTGGATGAACGCGCTGGCCGGGATCGGCCGGTGCTCCGGGTGGAACAGGCTCGCGGTCAGATGACCGTAGTCAGGCTCGTGGACGCCCATCTGCCGCTGGATCGCGGCCGAGACCAGGCCGATCTTGTGGCCGCGGACCTGGTCTCCGGCCGCGGACCAGGACCGCACCTGCTCCTGCTGGATCCGGTAGGCGTCGGCGATCGTCGCGCTGGGGTAGGTGGTGCTCAGGGGAGGAATCGGCGTGCCCGACCGGTAGGCGTCGAGCAGCGCGACGGCCGCCTCACGCACCTCGAAAGGCCTCACTCACGCCCTCCCAGCACGACTCGAAAGCTCCGCCGCGACGTCGATGATCATGTCCTCCTGGCCGCCGATGACCTCGCGTCGGCCCAACTCCAGGAGGAGTTCGCGCACGGGCACGCCGTACTTGCCCGCGGCGCGTTTGGCCGGGTGGAAGAAGGTGGAGTACAGACCGGCGTACCCGAGCAGGAGCGCGGTCTCGTCGACGATCTGGGGTTCGGTCATCAACGGCGCGAGGACGTGTTCGGCGACCTCGATCAGTGCGAAGACGTCGACTCCCGGGTCGTGACCGGCTCTTTCCAGCGCCGCCGCGAGAACCTCTGTCTGGGCGTTGCCGGCGCTGGCCCCCAGACCTCGCAGCGACCCGTCGATGTAGGTCGCGCCGTGCTCGACTGCGGCGATCGCGTTGCCGATGCCCACACCCAGGTTGTTGTGGGCGTGGAAGCCGATGTCGGCGTGGACCGCGTCGCGCAGCGCGGCGACGCGGGCCCCGGCGGAACCAGGCACGAGCGCCCCAGCGGAGTCGACCACGTAGATCACCTGCGCGCCGTAGGAGTCCAGCTTGGCGGCTTGCTCGGCGAGTGCCGGGGGTTCGAGCTTGTGGCTCATCATCAGGAAGCTCATGACGCGCATGCCGTGGTCGCGGGCGTGGCGGATCGGCTGCTCGGCGCAGTCGGCCTCGGTGCAGTGCGTGGCGACCCGTACCGTGGTTGCGCCCGCGTCGCGGACGGCGTCCAGGGCCGCGAGCGTCGAGATTCCCGGCACGTACAACACGGCAACGTCCGCGCTGTGCACCGCGGCGACGGCGGCCTGGACGTACTCGACGTCGGTCGCGGCGGCGATCCCGTACTGGATCGAGGAGGCGCCGATGCCGATGCCGTGGGCGACCTCGATGACCCGCACACCCGCCTTGTCGAGGCCTCTGGCCACCGCGGCGACCTGTTCCGGGGTGAACTTGTGTGAGACGCTGCTCATGCCGTCGCGCAGGCTCGTGTCCACAAGAGTGATCATCGGGTGGCTCCCAGGGTCTGCTCCGCGATCCGTTCGGCGACGGCAACCGCGGCGGCGGTGATGATGTCGAGATTGCCGGCGTAGGCGGGCAGAAAGTCGCCCGCGCCCTCCACCTGCACCATGACGGTGACCAGGTCGCCGTCGACCTCCACGAGTCGCAGCCGGTAGCCCGGCACGTACCGCTGGACCTCCGCGACCATGTCCCGCACGGCCTGCTCGATCCGGTCGGCGTCGCTCCGGCGTACCTTCGCGTACACGGTGTCGCGCATGACCATGGGAGGCTCGGCCGGATTGATCAGTGAGAAGGCCTTGGCCTCGTCCACTCCGGCGACCGCGGTCAGGGCTTGCCGGGTCTTCTCGCTGAACTCGCTGAGGTTCCACCGGGTGCCCGGACCGGCGCTGGCGCTGGCGATGGTCGCGATGATCTCGCCATAGGAGACGTCGGCGACCTGATCGATCGCATACAGGAGGGGGATGGTGGCCTGTCCCGCGCAGCTGACCATGTTGAGGTTCGGCGCCTGCAGGTGCTCGTCGAGGTTGACGGCGGGTACGACCCATGGCCCGACCGAAGCGGGCGTCAGGTCGATCGCGGTGATCCCCGCGGCCGCGTAACGCGGTGCGGCCGCGGCGTGCACCTTCGCCGAGGTTGCCTCGAAGAGCAGCGGGGGCTGGTCCGATCGGCCGAGCAGCCAGTCGGCGCCCTCCGCGGACACCTCGACGCCGAGGTCCTTCGCCCGCCGCAGGCCCTCGCTGTCCGGGTCAATGCCGATCATGAAACGCGGGTCGATGAGTTCGGATCGGCGGAGCTTGTAGAGCAGGTCTGTTCCGATGTTGCCTGAACCGACGATCGCCGCCGGGACTTTCGCGGGCATGGGCGCCCTCCTCGTGACCGAAAGGTGTTGCCTTCCCCGCGGGCCGGTGGCCTGGGGGCTCAGGGGATTCGCGGGCTCAGTGGAGCTCGACCAGTAGTTCCAGTTCGACGGGTGCGCTCAGCGGCAGCGTCGACACCCCGACCGCCGAGCGGGCATGCCGTCCGGCGTCGCCGAAAACCTCGCAGAGCAGGTCCGACGCACCGTCGGCGACTTGGGGGTGTCGGGTGAAGTCCTCCGTCGACGCGACGTACACCGTGGCCTTGACCACGCGGGCCACCGCCGCCAGGTCGCTGATCTCCGCCTTCAGCGCCGCCAGTGCGTTCAGGGCGCACTGGCGCGCGCACGCATACCCAAGTTCTACGCCGACCGTGTCACCGAGCCGGCCGGTCGTGATCAGGCGCCCCTCCCGCAGCGGCACTTGGCCCGATATGTAGACGTGATCACCGCTGCGCACGGCGGGCAGGTAGGTCGCGACCGGGGGGACGGCCTCCGGCAGCATCAGACCCAGCTCGCCGAGGCGCCGTTCGGGATGTGACATCATGCGCTCCGTTCCGCGGCGTACCGGGCTCATCGGGGGCCGCCGCGCCAGTCGGGCATCGCCCGCTCGCCGACAGCGGTGTCATAGGCCGCGCGTGCCAGCAGCCGGGTCGAATCCAGCGTCGGCAGCGAGGAGACCTCGGGCGTGATGAGCAACGGGATCTCGGTGCAGACCAGGGCGACCGCGTCACAGCCACGGTCGGCCAGCCGTTCGATTACGCGGAGGTACTCCTGGCGCGACGCGTCGCTGATCACGCCGTTCACCAGTTCCGTGAAGATGATCTCGTTGACGAGCTCGCGGTCCGCGGCGTCCGGCAGCTCCGCGGTGATCCCCCGGGCGCCGAGTGCGCGCGGGTACAGCGGGCCATCCATGGTGTATCTGGTGCCAAGCACGCCGACGCGGGTGCGCCCCTCGACTGCGGCCTGGTCCGCGACGACCTCGGCGATGTGCAGGCCCGGCAGCGGGAAGTCCGGTCCCGGCACCTCCAGCGCCAGGTGGGCGGTGTTGTCCGGGCATACGAAGAAGTCGGCGCCGGCCCGGGCTAGTCGCTGCGCGCTGGTGGCCAGGGTGGCCCGGACGGTCGCATGATCCCCCGCATCCCAGGCGGGCATGCTGTAGCCGAAGGCGATGTAGTCCAGGCTGACGTCGGGATGCTCGTTACGGCCGGTGCGGCGGAATCCCTCATCACAGAAGGTGAGGAAGCACAGGGCGGCTCCTCCCGTGCTGTGGGCGAGAACTCCCAGGTGTTTCACGACAGCTCCAGCGTTTCCGGAATCGGGACGACTCCAATCTTTGCCGTGGGTCCCTGACATGCCTACTCTGAGGCATCGATTGATATGGCAGCCATGCCTTGGAGGTATGGATGGATCTACGGTTGCTGGGTTATGTGGTCGCGATCGCCGAGGAGGGATCCATCAGCGGTGCCGCCCGCCGGCTGCGGCTGACCCAGCCGACCTTGAGCCGGCAGTTGCGGGAGCTGGAACGGCGATTGGGGGCTGAGCTGTTCGCCCGTGCCGGCCGCGGGCTCGTGCCGACCGCTGCCGGAGAGGCTCTGCTCCGGCGGGCCGTGCACCTGCTGGCCGAAGCCGAAGCTGCTCTGGACGACGTACGGCTGGCCGCCGAGGGCAAGGTCGGCCACCTGACGGTAGGGTTCGCCGGTTCGGGCATCAACGGCGTATTGGGAGACGCCCTCGGACGGCTGCGAGCAGAACTCCCCGACGTCGAGCTGTCCCTGATAGAGCTATTCGACGACGCCGAGATGTCGACCGGCATCCTGGACGGAAGACTCGACATAGCGGTACAGCGGCTACCGGTCCGCGACGCCCGTCTCGCCACACAAGTCTGGACACGCGAGCCGCTGACCCTTTTCCTGCCGGCCAGGCACCCCCTCGCCAGGACCCGTGAGCCCGCACCGGTGTCCGTGCTCGGCGAGATCCCCCTGGTGCTGTGGCCACGCGAATCCGCGCCCCACGCGCACGACGAGATCACCACGTTGTGCCACCACGCCGGGATCGTGCCGCGCGTCGGCGCACGGGGCCGTACCGTTCAGACGATCCTCGCGCTGGTCGCCGCCGGGTTCGGCGCCGCCGTGATGGCCGACTCCTACCGGGTGCTGCACCGGGAGGGCGTGACACCGCGGCGGCTCACGGGTACCGCCACCACCCTGCACCTGGTCTGGCGAGCCGGAGACATGGACCAACTCCTCACCCGTTTCATGACCGCCTTGAACGCCGTGCGGGCTCGGTCCCGCGCTGAGAGACCCGAGACTCCCGCAGGGGCCGTCGGCCGCTCATGAAACGGAACGGCGGACAAATCCGGCCTCGGGGTTGAGGGTGTGCTCCACGTCACGCTCACTGCGCTTGGTCTTGGGCCTGCTACATCGCGAGTTATGGCGCCAAGGAGCCACCATCGGCGCGGAGGTTGGATGCTCAAGACGGTGCCGAACGCGAAACATCACCCCTCAGCAATGTACGTGATAACGGACTGTTATCACGTACATGAGCGATCACGGGGGCGCGGCGACCAGGACATCCCTGCGCCGGGACGGTGCGCGACTCCGGCACGTTATCCGGTACATCGCGTCCGACGGCACGCGGCGGCAGGCATGAGCGCCGCGTCGAAGATCACCGTCCTGCGCGGCGAGCACGTCACCCTAGCCGCGGCCGCCGACGCTTTTCTCGCCACGGCGCGCACGGCCACCCCGAACACCCACCGTGCCTACGCCTCGGCCATCGACCGCACCATCGCCCTGCTTGGCCGCGACCGGACGCTCGCCGACGTCACCGACACCGAGATCGGCAGCGCGCTCACCGAACTGTGGGGCGGACGCGCGCCCGCCACCTGGAACCGCAACCGCGCCGCCGTCACCTCCTGGCTGCTGTGGTGCCAGACCAAGAAGCACTGGGCCGCCCCCTCGGTCCCGGCCGACGCCGAACGCCGCCCCGCCCGCCGCCCGGCTGCCGCCGACATCTGCCCGCACACCGGCCGCGCCCGCCTCGGCTACGACCGCGCCCGAGTCCTGCTGGAGAAGCACGCCGGCCTCGACCTCCATCAGCTGCGCCACTCCGCCGCGACCCACCTCGGCGAGGCCGAAGTACTGCTGCAGCTCATCATGGGCAAGACCCGCCACAAGAACCCCCGCACCGCCATGCGCTACGTCAAACCCGGCGCCGAGGCGATCGCCAAGGTCACCGAGGTCCTCGCGCCCCGCCGACGTACCCACTGATCAACAAATCACGGATCGCTAACAAGCGAAGAAGGCACAGGTCGCTACCGCTAATTCCTGCACTCAGCCTCCTCGAAGGCCGACACGCGACCGCGCCCCCGCCCGGCCCCGAGGTTCCCGACCAAAGATCAGGACATTTCCCCCACCGCTCCTTACGATCTCCACAACCGAGGCGAAGAAAGAGAAAGGGAGCGTGGTACTCCCTCTCCGGCGAACGCCGGGCCACCGCCGCCCGCCGTGATTCCCCGGGCCCGGTCACGCCTTCCTGAGGTAGACCGTCTCGCCCGGTTCGACCGCCGCCCGGCCCGCGGTCAGCGTGGCGACCCAGCCGGGGAAGACGGCCAGGTCCGGCTCCCGCACCGCGACCCGGAAGGCGACCTCCGCGCCGTAACCGACCTCCCTGACCTCGTACGGCGAGGCACGCAGGTCGTTCTCCAGGCGCCCCGCCTGGACGTGGTCCACGGTCACCGTCATCACCCTCGCCGGGACCATCTCGGCCAGGGGCGCGAGGTCCAGGGTCTTGCCGACGGCGGAGCCGTACGCCCTGACCAGGCCGCCCGCACCCAGCTTCACCCCGCCGAAGTAGCGGGTGACCACCGCCACCACGTCGCCCAGCCCCCGGCGCAGCAGGGTCTCCAGCATCGGGGTCCCCGCCGTGCCGCCGGGTTCGCCGTCGTCGTCGGCCTTCTGCAGCCGCCGGTCCCCGCCGATCACGTAGGCCGAGCAGTTGTGGGTGGCGTCGGCGTAGCGCTCCTTGCACCCGGCGACGAACGCCCGCGCCTCCCCCTCGGAGCCCACGGGGGCCAGGGTGCAGATGAACCGCGACCGTTTGATCTCGATCTCGTGCTCGGTGATGTTCTCCGGGGTCAGGTACGGTTCGGCCATTTGCCCAGGCTACTCGCCTTTACAAAGTAGATTTCCAGGTACCCCCGCCGGGACGGCGAGTGCGGACCACCCGGACCGGCCTGGACCGGCCCGTGCCGATGCGCGCCCGGGAGCGGGAAGGCCCGCTGCCGCGACCGATGCGACAGCGCTGTTAAAGTCCCCGTGTGGACGCGTCACCTCAGGAGAAGGGGGCGGGCCCCCGGCTGCGGCATCTCCTGGACCTGATGGACGGCGACGTGGCCAGGGCCTGCGCCGATCTGGGACTGCCGGACTACCGGACCCGCTTCTCCCCCGTCATACGGGCGCTCGTCACGCTGGGGCCGTGCTCCATCCGCGACCTGGCGCGCGCGACCTCGGTCACCCACTCCGCGGCCAGCCAGACGGTGGCGCAGATGAGCCGGAGCGGCCTCGTCGTGCTCGAAGCCGGTGACGACGCCCGGCAGCACATCGTGCACCTGACCGAGAAGGCGCGGTCGCTGCTGCCCGCGATCCAGGCCGAGTGGGCGGCGACGAACCTGGCCGCCACCGCGCTGGACGCCGAACTGCCGTGCTCGCTGGAGGAGATGCTGACGGCGCTGTCCGACGCGCTGCGGCGCCGTTCCTTCCGCCTGCGCATCGCCGACGCCGCGCGGACGCTCGACGACCCGGCCCACGCGCCGTTCCGCGAGGCACTGGCCGGACCGGACGACTGAACGGAAACGCCACCGAGGCGGCTTTCCACCGGAGAACGGCCGGATTTCCGGCGGCGCTCCGGGGCGCACGACTCGGAGCGGAAACGTTCCTTTCCCGGTCCGGCGGACGCGAACGGGGGCGATCTGCGTCCGCCGTCGTCCCCTTTTTCCGGAGCGGCCGGATTTTCCGGCCCGGCCTCGGGTGTCACCGGTCCGGGAGGCCCTCTCACTTCCCCGAAACGGCTCCGAGGCGCGTGAGACCTGCCTTTTCCCCACGAGACGGCCGGGTTTTCCGGAAAGCATTGTCCCCGGAACACCATGATGAAGCGGTCACGTCCGGCGATGCGCTGTTCACAATAACATTTCACCTGATCCACAGATTACGTAATTTCGCGATACATGGTGCACAATCAAGATCGCGCAACCGTTCCGAGGGCCGCATAAGGCCTTTTCCCAAACGTTTCGCGGGTCCGGGGAACGAGCGCTCCCCCTCGGCGCCGGAGACGGGAGGACGACGCCGCGGGACACCGGTGCGCACCCATCGAACCCGGGGGTGGACGGTATGCGTGACCGGTGGATTCTCGCGTTGATCGCCTCGGCGCTGGCGATCGTGGCCTTCGGCGTGTACGGGGTGGTGATCGCCGTCGGAGGTGGCGAGGACGCCCCGCGGCCACGCGCCTTCCCGGCGGAGACGGCCGAGGAGGGCTCGGCCGGTCACGTGCCCGCCGACACCTCGCCCGAGGGCTCGCCGCCGCGGTCCTCGCCCGCGCCGCCCATGCTGTCCTTCCTCCCCGAGACCGAAACCCCGCCTCCGCCCCCGCTCTCGCCCTCGCCGTTCGCCTCCACGCCGGGGCCGGCCGTACCGGCCCCGCAGGAGGGCCCCGAGCCGGTCGCGGCGAGATACTTCGCCGCCTGGCGGGTCAACGACCTGTCCTCCATGGCCGCCCTGGTCGCCGGTTCCCCTGCCGACTTCACCGAACGGCACCGGCGCTTCGACACCGAACTGCGGGCGTCCCTGCTGTCGCTCACCCCCGGCCCGCTGCGCCGCAGGAGCGCGCTGGAGGCCGAGGTGCCCTTCCAGGGGGTGCGGCAGGTCGCGGGGCTGGGCCGGTGGCCGTTCTCCTCGGTCCTGCGCCTGGCGCGGCGGGCCGGCACCTGGAAGGTGCTCTGGGCCCCGCAGACGCTCCATCCCTCGCTCAGGGACGGCGGAGAACTGCGGCTGCGGGAGAACCGGGTCCGGCGGCCGGCCACGCTCACCCGCGAAGGCCTGCCCTTCCCCCGCGACAGCAGGGCCGGCGACTACTTCACCGGCCTGGACGGCACGACGATCGAGCTGACGCTGCGGGAGGTCCCCTCGGGCCGCGTGCTGCTGGCCTCCCCCTCCCCGCGGGAGACGGCGACCCGCACCACGATCTCCCAGTCCGTGCAGGCCGCCGCCGCCCGTGCCCTGGACGGCCTGCAGGGACCCGCCGCGATCGTGGCGGTGGACGTCCAGAGCCGCCAGATACGCGCGGTGGCCGACACGCTGGGGGGAAAAAGGGCGTTCAACGGCCTCTACCCGCCCGGTTCGACGTTCAAGGTGGTGACCGCCGCCGGGCTGCTCCGTGGCGGTCTGACCCCGCAGTCACCGGTCCCCTGCCCTGCCGCCTACACCATCCCCAACGCCAGGCGCTTCACCGACTCGGACGGCACCGACCACGGCGTCGTCCCCCTCTCCACGGCCTTCGCGCTCTCCTGCAACACCACCTTCGTCCAGCAGGCCTACGAACGGCTGCGCGACGGCGGGCTGCGCGCCGAGGCCGCCGACCGGTTCGGGTTCCGGGAGAAGCCCGGTCTGAGCTCCTGCCGGATCCGGCCGTACACCGACCTGAACGAGCTGGGCTCCGACGCCATCGGGCAGAACTCGGTGCAGGCCAGTCCCCTCTGCATGGCCGAGGTCGCCGCCGCGGTCGCCGGAGGCGACTGGAAACCGGCCGTCGTGACCTCCGAGCCTCCCGCCGACTCACCTCCGCCCGTGCCCCTGGACGAGAACGTGGCCTCGGGCCTGCGGGCGATGATGAGCGCCGTGGTCACCCAGGGCACCGCCGCCTCCGCGGGCCTGCCCCCGGATACGGCGGGCAAGACCGGCACCGCCGAGGTCGCCGGTGAGCGGAGCCACGCCTGGTTCATCGGCTACCGGGGCTCCCTGGCCTTCGCGGTGTTCGTCCAGAACGGCGGCAGCGGCGGAGCGGTGGCCGCGCCGATCGCCGCGAGGTTCCTGAACGCCCTGGAGCGGTGAACGCCCTGAAGCCGCAGGGATGCGCTCCCCCGATCCCCCGTCAGGCCGAGGCCGACGCCTGCGTGGTCGTCGCGTATTCTTCCGGTGCCGCGCTGAAACGGTTCGGTGAGGTCGAGACCGGCTGTGGGGACAGCTTCTCGCCGCTTCACCGGGCGGGCACCAAGCCCTGCCGGCCCTGTCGCCTCAGGACAGCCGCAGGTCAGAGCGTGTTCTCGTGGACGTGCACGATGAGCCACTCCCCCTCGACCAGCCGCAGCACGGCGGTGGTCCGCACGATCTCCGGCTCTCCCTCGGCGAAGTCGACGCGCAGCAGGTAGCGGGCGAGCGCCGCGTCCTGCCAGACGTCGACGACCTCGTCGTAGGCGCGCACGCCGGTCTCCCCCGGCCCGTCCGCGGGCCGGGCGTCGCGGACCTTCTCCAACTGCTCCCGGCTGGTGATCAGCACCGGTTCCGCCGAGTCCCAGATCGTCGCCTCCGGGTGCAGCAACCGGTCGATCCCTGCCCGGTCACCACGCCGGTAGGCGTCGTACATCTCGGTGATGACCGCCCAGACGGCTTCGCGTGCCACGTTCGTTCTCTCCTTCGCAGGCTGGTGGTTCCTTTACCGTACGGGCACGCCGCGCCGGCCGCTGCCCTTTACAAAGTAGATTCGTTTTACCCCGGGGCCCGGCCGCGGGCCGCCGGGCCGGCTGCGGGCCGGCGGCACCCCGCCGGGGCTCCGCCCCCGGCCGCCGCCAGGAAGACCCCGTCCCCGGGCCTCCGGGTATCCTGAGGGTTCACGACAGGCTCGGCTCCCCCGCCACGACGACCAGGGGAAACGCCGATCCCGCACGCGCGGGGTGAGACGACATCGCGTCCTCCGCGGCCAGACACCCGAGACGGTGCCCAGAGCCCCCCTGACCGGGAGATCCCTCCAGGCATGGAACCTCCCACGCCTGACGCTTGCCTTCATCTTCGAAAAGGCTATATTTGCTATAAAAGAAGTAGGGATTGAGGGTAATAGCGATGCCGTTGCCAGACTTCCTCACGATCGGCGCTCCCAAAGCCGGGACGACGGCACTGCACGCCGCGCTGTCCCGGCACCCGAGACTCTTCCTCTCGTCGGTGAAGGAGCCGAAGTTCTTCCTCAGCGACGGGCCGCCGCCGACCAGGGGCGGTCCGGGCGACGCCCAGACCTACCGTGAGCACGTCTGGCGGCGCGAGGACTACGAGGCGTTGTTCGCCGACGCCCCGCCGGGCACGCTCACCGGCGAGTCCACCCCCTTCTATCTCTACGACCGGGCCGCCCAGCGGCGCATCCGCGCCGCGATCCCCGAGGTCAGGCTGATCGCGGCGCTGCGCGACCCCGTGGAGCGGGCGCACTCCAACTGGACGCACCTGTGGTCGGCCGGGCTCGACCCGATCGGCGACGTGGTGCGCGCCTGCGAGGAGGAGGAGCGGCGGATCGCGGCGGGCTGGGCGCCGTTCTGGCACTACCGCGCGCTCGGCCGGTACGGCGAGCAGCTGGAACACCTGCTCACCCTGTTCCCCCGCGAGCAGGTGTTCGTCTTCCGCTACCGGGACCTGGTCGACCGGCCGGTCGACACCCTCGACCGGATCTGCCGCTTCCTCGGTGTCGAGACCGGCATCCTCGCCGAGGTGCCGCGCGAGAACGTGACCGCCCACCCCGAGCCCACGCGCGGCCACCGGCTGCTGTCCCGGACGCTGCGGGCCGGCGCGGCGATCGGCCGCTACCTGCCGGCGCGGATCAGCGGCGCCCTGACCGATCCGCTGGAGCGGCGGCTGCAGGAGCGCGCCCCCTCGCGCCAGCCGCTGACCTGGGAGCAGCGCGAACAGCTGATCGGCTACTTCACCGACGACGTGGCGCTGCTGCAGCAGGTGACCGGGGAGGATTTCAGCGACTGGCTGCTGCCCCGCGAGCGGTCGGGAGGCCTGGTGGGCATCCGTCCCCACGGCCAGCGTCAGGCCCGCAACGGGCGCCCGCAGATCTGAGAACCGGCCCGGTGCCCTCTCTCTTCGAGGGCACCGGCCGGATCGCCCGCCCCGCGGGCGGCGTGTCAGCGCAGCTCGGTGCGGAGTTCGTGCGCGCCGTCGGCACGGGTGTACTCGTAGTAGAGCCGCCGCCCGCCGTCCGGCAGGTCCACGATCGCCATGTAGCGCAGGCCGCCACCCGCGTGCGGGGAGAACGCCGCGGGCCCGTCGCCGGTCGGCGTCAGCTCGGCCGGATCGAGGCCGACGGCCACCCCCGTCTTCTCCTCGTAGTTCTCCTCGGCGGTGGCCCGGCCGTCGTACAGGGCGATCACCTTGTCGCCGGCGAACCGGACGGCCGCGACCCGGGTGCCCCGGGCGTCCCAGGCGCCGGGCCGGCCGCTGAGCGCCGTCCCCTGCCAGGTCCACTCGATCCCGTCGGCGCTGGTGGCGTAGTCGCTCACCATCTGGTCCGCCTCCTCGGGCTCGGCCAGCGGGTGGCAGGAGGCCCACAGGTGCCACAGGCCTCCGTGCCGTACGATCACGGGGTCCTTGACGCCGGTCTTGGGGTCGCCGGGGAGCACGACCTTGCGCTGCGCCGGGTCGAATCCGGCGGGGTCGTCGGCCTCCAGCACCTCGACCCGCCAGTGCTTGGTGCCGTGGGTGGCACAGCTGAGATAGAGCCGCCAGCGGCCCTGCGGGGTGCGCACCAGCGTCGGGCGCTCCAGCGACTCGGTGTCCATCTCCCGCTGGTGGATCGTGAGGAGGGTCTCGAAGCGCTCGCCGTCCTCCGACCTGGCGACGACGACCGCGTAACCGCGCCCCTCGCCGACCGGCCGGCGCAGCCGGTAGGCCAGGTAGATCAGCCCGTCGCTCGCCACCGCGCTCGGGGCGCCCGCCCAGTGGCCGGGAGCGGCCTGGGCCGGCTCGACGGCCACCGTCGCGCGGTCGGGGTCGGGAAGAAGGTCCTCGATTGTCGGCACGACATCGACGGTAGGCAAGGCTTCCGCAGTGCTCACGAAGAATCACCAATCATGGTCACGAACTTTGGTCGTCCTTTGACGATCACTGGGTCAGACCGCCTTCAGGATCTCCCGGGCCAGGAGCGCCAGCGACCGCTGCCTCTCCTGTGGCGGGGCGGCACGATCCGGTGTGCCTGGGTATGTGTCGAAGGGTAGGTGACCGGCGACGCGCTTCGTACAGGCGTCGGCGCAGGTCCCGGGGCCGGACGGGGCCGCTGAGGGGACCGCGAGGACCGCGGGGTCGTGCGGGGGCGGTGCGGGCGGTGTTCGCGCCGGCTCTCGCGTGATGGTCGACTCACCCCCTCCCGGACGTTCCCGGCTCTCAGGATCGGCGGAGCGTCGCCGTGGGGAGCGGGATGGCGGGGAACGGGTTGTCCGGCGGCAGGACGAGCCTGCGGGCCTCCTCCGGGCGCATGGTGGCGTCCAGGTGGAGCAGCGCTGCGCCGATCCCCGCGGCGCCGATCATGTAGCCGGTGTCCGCGGTGACCTCCCAGGGCCGCAGCCTGCGGTACGCCTGGTACCACCGCGAGCCCCGCTCGTCATGCCGCGCGGCCCTGCCCATGAGGTTCTCCCCCAACTCGTGGGCGAACTCCAGGTGGGCGGGGCGGCCCGTCGCCGCCCAGAGGCCGACGTACAGCTCGACCAGGCCCGCCGTACCGCAGCACTGGCAGGCCACGTTCCAGTAGCCCTCGCTCTGGCGCCCGGGGACCCCGCTGCGGACGATCCCCCTGGCCAGCCGTTCGACCCAGTCGAGGTCCCCGGCGTCGCCCGCCACGCGGTACAGCTCGTAGAACATCCGCGAGACACCGGCCGAGCCCGAGCAGAATCCGAGATAGTGCAGATCTCGGCCCTGCGGGATGTGGTGCGGGACCAGCGCGCACCGCTCGGTCACGGTGCTGACCGCACGGACGAAGTCGGCTCCCCTGCGCGCGGCGCCGAGGAAGCGGGTCTCGCCGGTCACGCCGTAGAGGCGGGCCAGCAGGAAGGCGGTGCCCGCGGTGCCGGACAGGAAGCCCGGTGTGACGGCGTCCAGCGGGAGGTCGGCGTAGGCGCCGGTGCCGAAGCTGTGCCCGGGCACGGCGAGGGCGGCGATGCGCGCGCCCGCCTCGACGGCGACCTCCTGGTAGGCGGGGACACCGAGGATGCCCGCGGCGTGCAGCAGGGCGAGGATGATGCCGCCGTCGCCGCGCTGGGCGGGGTCGCCGGTCCAGCCGAGACCGCCGTCGATGGAGCGGGCGCTGCGCACGACGTGGTCGGCGACCGCCCCCGCCTCGACCTCGAAGGAGCCCTCGCCGGTGGCCCAGCCCGCCTCGGTCAGCGCGAACATCACTCCCGACAGGCCGTGGTGGAGGGAGAGGTCGGCCTGGTCGCGCCAGGTGGCCGCGAGGTAGCGGGCCCCGGCCCTGACGTCGTCGAGGTAGGTGTCGTCCCCGGTCGCGGCGGCCAGCTCAAGGAAGAACAGCACGATGCCCGCGGCCCCGGAGTACAGCGACAGCGGCTGGCCGGGCATCGCGGCCTTGCCCCGCGGATCGGGGTTCGCCCGCCAGTGCCTGCCCCGTTCGTCGTCCACCGCCGCCGACCGGATCCATCGCGCGGCCTCGACGGCCGCGAGCAACAGGCCCTCGGTCCCCGGTTCCGGGCTCATGGCTGCTCCTTCGTACGGCGAGACCACCAGTTTACCCCCATTTCCTACAGGATCAATAGGTAATTCTGAGACTCACGAGGTCGGTGACGTCTCCCCGGGTACAAAAGGCAGGCTACTACGGCTGTCGTCGCAGCGGAGGGCGTATGCGCGGACCGGGCGATTCCGTGTGCTCACCCCCATGCCGGACGGGTGACACGGGGACGGGCGCCCCCTTGCGTCCCCGGCGCACCGGCCGCCGGACCGATCTGGGGAATCACCCACGAAACCGCCCTGACCAGGTGTTTTTCCTCTCCGGAGACATGCCCGGAAAGAACGCCGGGTAGAAAACCACCTATATGACCTCGAATCCTGGGCGAGACGATGCGCGGCCGTGCCGATGAGTGGGCGACGGTCCTGCGGCTGCTGGGGACCACGGGCATGACGGAGAACGTGATGCTCGTCGAAGGCGAGCCGGGGATCGGCAAGACCCTCATGCTCGCCGAGGCGGCGACCGTGGCGTCCGCGCGGGGGACGGCGGTCGCCTCGGGCAGGGCGGACGAGCTGGGCAGGCTGGTGCCGCTGGGGCCGCTGCTGTCCGCGTTGCAGGAGTCGCCGGCCACCATGGCCGTCACCAGAAGCGCCGTGCCCGACGGCGCCGGTCTGCTGATGTGGCTGGCCGAGCAGGTGCGGACCGCGCTGGAGCGGCGCACGGAGCGGGGCCCGCTGCTGGTGACCCTGGACGACCTGCAGTGGGCCGACCCCGCCACGCTGATGGCGCTGCGGACGCTGCCGTCCCAGCTGACCGGCCGTCCCCTGGTGTGGTTGCTGGCCCGCCGCGCCGGGGAGGGGCACGACGACGCCCGGCTGTTCGATCTGCTGCAGCGGGAGGGGGCGATACGGATCACGCTGCACCCCCTCGACGAGGACGCCGTGGCCGAGGTGGCCGCCGACGCGCTGGGCGCCGCTCCCGACGAGGAGCTGACGACGCTGGCCGCGCAGGCCGGGGGCAACCCCTCCCTGCTTCTGGAGCTCCTCACCGGGCTGCGCGAGGAGAACGCCGTGCGGATCGAGGCCGGCACCGCCCGGCTGACCGGGGCCGCGCTGCCGCGGCGCGTGCACACCGCCGTCCGGCGGCGCCTGGACGAGGTGAGCACCAGGACCAGGCACCTGCTGGAGGCGACGGCCGTGCTCGGCCGCTCGTTCTCCCCGACGTACGCCGCCGAGATGCTCGGCGAGCCCCCGGCCGCCCTGCTGCCGGCCCTGGAGGAGGCGCTGGCGGCGGACGTGCTCGTCGCCACCGCGGACGAGCTGTCGTTCCGGCACGAGCTGCTGTGGCGGTCGGTCGTGGAGACGGTCCCCGCCCCGGTACGGCAGGCGCTGCGTCACCAGATCGAACAGGGCGCGCCCCCCGTGACCCCGCGGGCCCGCCACTCCGCCGACGGCGTCACAGCCGAGACGCTCGTGCTCCTGGCGCTGCTCGCCTGGGACGAGGGCAGGCTCTCACGCGGGCTCGAACTGGCCCGCGAGGCCGCCGAACTGCCCGGCAACGGCAACTACCCGCAGCCCCGGGCCGTGCTGGCGACGATGCTCACCGATCTGTGGCTGCTGGACGAGGCGGCGGCCATGACGGCGGGCGCCGCGGCCGAGGCGGCCGGGCACCCCGCGTGGGCGGCCGAGATCCCCGTGCTGCGCGCCCGCCTCGACCTGGCCGCCTGCCGGTTCGGCAGCGCCATCGAGCGGGCCGAGACCGGACTGACCGCCGCCGAGACCCTGGGCGTGCCGGCCCTGGCCTCCTCCGCGCTGTCGATCCTGGGCACCGCGTCACTGCGGGCGGGCGATCTGCCCAGGGCGATCAAGTATCTGGAGAGCGAGCTGGCGCGGGGGCCGCGGGGCGCGCCGCCGTACGCGCGGCTGCGCTCGGAGCTCGCGGCCGGGCGGATCGGCGAGGCCCGTGACGGCGCGGCGGGCGTGATGGGCTCGCTGAGCCGGGTCTACGACGCGCTGCCCCGCCACACCGGGGCGCTGACCAGCGAGCCGACCGCCGCGGCGTGGCTGGTGCGGGTGGCCATGGCGGTGGACGACGAGCGGCGGGCCGACGCCGTGGTGGACGCGGCCGAGGGCATCGCCTGGCGCAACCCCGGCCTGCCCAATCCGGCCGTGGCCGCGGCCCACGCGCGGGGCCTGCGCGAACGCGACCGGAAGGCACTGGAACGCGCCGTGGCCGAGCACACCGACCCGTGGTCGAGGGCCTCGGCCGCCGAGGACCTGGGCGTGCTGCTCAGCGCCGACGGCGGCTGCCGAGACCTGGCCGTCGAGAGCCTCAGCGACGCGCTGTCCCGCTACGGGGCGATGGAGGCGACCCGTGACGCCGCGCGGGTGCGGGGCAGGCTGCGGACGCTCGGGGAGCGCCGCCGCCACTGGGTGCGGACCGAGCACCCCGCGTCCGGGTGGGCCAGCCTGACCGGGACCGAGCGCAGCGTCTGCGACCTCGTCGCCCAGGGCCTGACCAACCGGCAGGCCGCCGAACAGATGTTCATCAGCGAGCACACCGTCGCCTTCCACCTGCGCCAGGTCTTCCGCAAGCTGGGCATCCACTCGCGTGTCGAGCTGGCCAGGCTCGCCGTGGAGCGCGACGGTCACCGGGCCCCCTGAGACGTCTGCGCCCTGCGCGCCGGCCGTGCCGCCGGGACCGCGCCCACCGTCCCGGGCGCGCCGGCGTCACGGGGCGGGCCGGGCTGCCGGGAGGTCTCGTGGGCGAAGTGCTCGTGCACCAGCCTGATCGCCATGGCGCCCTCCCCGACCGCGGAGGCGACCCTCTTGACCGACTGGCTCCTGACGTCGCCGACCGCGAAGACGCCCGGCAGGCTGGTCTCCAGCGGCAGGCCGCCGTCGAAGCCGGTGACGACGAACCCCTTGTCGTCGACGACGACCGCCGAGGCCAGCCAGGTCGTGCACGGCTCGGCGCCGATGAAGACGAACACGGCCCGCGTGCCGACGCTCCACCGCCGCCCGGTGTGTGTGTCCTCGGCGACGACGGCCTCCAGACTCTCCTCCCCGCCGACGAACTCGCGGATCTCCGTGTGGAGCATCACCTCCACGCCGGGACTGTGCCTGATCCGGTCGACGAGGTAGCGCGACATGTCCTCCCCGAGGTCGTCGCCGCGGACCAGCAGGCGCACCGACGCGGCGTGCTCGGACAGGAAGACCGCCGCCTGCCCCGCCGAGTTCCCCCCGCCCACGACCACGACCGGCAGGCCGGTGCAGAGGCCCGCCTCGGCCAGGGTCGCCGCGTAGTAGACGCCGTTGCCCTCGAACTCCTCCAGCCGCGGCACGCCGAGCCTGCGGTAACGCGCCCCGGTGGCGATGACGATCGTGCGGCCCCGGACCGGCGGCCCGTCGCCGAGCCCGACGGAGTAGTGCCCGTCCCGCGCCTCGAGCGAGACGGCCTCGGCGGGCACGCCGAGGCGCGCGCCGAACTTCCTGGCCTGGATGACCGCCCGCTCGGCCAGCTCCCCGCCGGAGATCCCCGCCGGAAAGCCCAGGTAGTTCTCGATGCGGGAGGAGGTGCCCGCCTGGCCGCCGGTCGCGACCGCGTCGAGCACTATCGTGCGCAACCCCTCCGAGGCCCCGTACACCGCGGCGGCCAGGCCCGCCGGGCCCGCCCCGACGACGACGAGGTCGAACACGTCGTCGGGCACCGGGGGCACCGGCAGGCCGACGGCACGGGCCAGTTCGGCGTTGCCGGGGTTGCGCAGCACCCGGGTCCCGCCGAGGATCACGACCGGCGTCTCCTGTGGGGCTATGCCGAGGTTGCGGACCAGCGCCTCGGCCTCCCGGTCCTCCTCCAGGTCCACCCACCGGTGCGGCAGCCGGTTCCGGGTGACGAACTCGCGCAGCCGCCGGCTGCCGGGCGAGTAGCGGGAGCCGATGATCCTCAGCCCGGTGCCGCCGCCGATCAGCAGCGAACGGCGGCGGATCATGAAAGCCCGCAGGATCAGGTCGCCGAGTTCGGGGTCGTGGGTGACGATCCGGCGCAGATCCTCCAGGGGGACCGCCAGGACCTCGCCCGCCTCGCAGACGACCGACGTCACGAACGCCCGCTGGCCGGTGAGCGTCCCCAGCTCGCCGAGGAAGCGGCCCGGGCCGTGGACGAGCGTGACCCGCTCGCCCTCGATGACGGCGACCTTTCCCGCCAGGATGACGAAGAAGCCCGGGGCGTCCTCGCCCTCCCGGATCAGTACGTCCCCGGGCCTGGTCGGCCGCCGGGTCCCGTGGAGGGCGAGCCCGCCGATCTGCGCGTCGCCCAGCCGGGGGAAGGCCCCGTGGTGGTCGGGTGTCTCCGCGAACGCGTCCATCTCAGGCACTCTCCCGCCCCACCGTCGCGATCGCCCGGTCGACCCAGGCGCGCAGCTCGGGTTCCGGGGCGGCGCCCGCCCTCTCGGCCACGACGTGCCCCGCGCCGACCGCCATCAGGTAGGGGATGTTGCGGATCGCGAAGCGCTCGGAGAGCTTGGGTGCCCGGTCCACGTCGATCTTGACCAGCTTGACCCGGCCGGCGAGGTCCCCGGCGATCCGGTCGAGCGCGGGGCTGACCATCCGGCACGGCCCGCACCACGACGCCCAGAAGTCCACGATCACCGGGACCCCCGACGCCTCCACCACGTCGGCGAAGTCGTCGTCGCCCGCCTCGACGATCCACGGCAACGGCCGGTGGCAGTCGCCGCAGTTCGGGACGCCCGCGGCGGCCGAGGGCACCCTGTTCCTCCTGCCGCAGTTCTCGCACCGCACGATGTTCGCCGACATGCCCGTCTCTCCTCACTCGTAGGTGACCGCGAGCTCGCCCTCGGCCAGGGCGACCCGGATCACGGCACCCTCGTGCGCCTCCCCGGTGAGCAGCGCGCGCCCGATCCGGGTCTCCACCTCCCTGGAGATGAACCGGCGCAGCGGGCGGGCCCCGTACACCGGGTCGTAACCCCGCTCGGCGATGTACCGGCGCGCCTCCTCCGAGACCTCCAGGCGGATCCCCCGCTCGTCGAGCCTCGCCCGCAGGTCGCCGAACATCAGCTCGACGATGCGCTCGATCTCCGCCTCGGTGAGCGGCTTGAAGATCACGATGTCGTCGACGCGGTTGAGGAACTCGGGCCGGAAGTGCGAGCGCAGCTCCGCCAGGACCCGCTCCTGCGTGTCCTGCTTGATCTCCCCGCTCGAGGTGACGCCCTCCAGCAGGTAGACGGAGCCGATGTTGGAGGTCATGATCAGGACGGTGTTACGGAAGTCGACGGTCCGGCCCTGCCCGTCGGTGAGCCGCCCGTCGTCGAGGACCTGCAGCAGGATGTTGAACACGTCGGTGTGCGCCTTCTCGATCTCGTCGAAGAGCACCACCGAGTACGGCTTGCGCCGTACGGCCTCGGTGAGCTGGCCGCCCTCCTCGTAGCCCACGTAGCCGGGAGGGGCGCCGACGAGACGGCTGACGGTGTGGCGCTCCTGGTACTCGCTCATGTCGACGCGGATCATGTTGTCCTCGGTGTCGAACAGCGCCTCGGCCAGCGCCTTGGCCAGCTCGGTCTTGCCCACGCCGGTGGGCCCGAGGAAGATGAACGACCCGATCGGGCGGCGCGGGTCCTTGATGCCGGAGCGGGCCCTGATGATGGCGTCGGACACCGACTGCACGGCCTCGTCCTGGCCGATCACCCGCTCGTGCAGGACCTCGTCCAGGTGCAGGAGCTTCTCGCGCTCCCCCTCCTGCAGGCGGCTGACCGGGATGCCCGTCCACCGGGAGACGATCATCGCGATCTCGTCCTCGGTGACGACCTCGCGCAGCAGCCGCCCCACCCCCTGCTTGCTGCGCAGGCGTTCCTCCTCGGCCCCCAGCCGCCGCTCCAGCTCGGGCAGCCTGCCGTGCCGCAGTTCGGCGGCGCGGTTGAGGTCGTAGTCGCGCTCGGCCCGCTCAGCCTCGGCCCGCACGCGCTCTATCTCCTCGCGCAACCCCTGGACGTTGCGCAGCGCGCGCCGTTCGGCCTCCCACTGGGCGCGCATGGCGTCGGCCTCGGCGCGCAGGTCGGAGAGCTCCCTGCGCAGCTCCTCCAGCCGGGCCATGCTCGGCTGGTCCTCCTCCTTGGCCAGCGCGGCCTCCTCGATCTCCAGGCGCATCACCCTGCGGGTGAGCTCGTCGAGCTCGGCGGGCATCGAGTCGATCTCGGTCCTGAGCATCGCGCAGGCCTCGTCGACCAGGTCGATGGCCTTGTCGGGCAGGAACCGGTCGGAGATGTAGCGGTGGCTGAGCACCACGGCGGCCACCAGCGCGGCGTCCTGGATCGTCACCCCGTGGAAGACCTCGAGCCGCTCGCGCAGGCCGCGCAGGATCGAGACGGCGTCCTCGACCGAGGGCTCGTCGATCATGACGGGCTGGAAGCGGCGTTCCAGGGCGGCGTCCTTCTCGATGTGCTTGCGGTACTCCTCCAGGGTCGTCGCCCCGATCATGTGCAGCTCACCGCGGGCCAGCATGGGCTTGAGCATGTTGCCCGCGTCCATGGCGCCCTCGGCCGCGCCCGCGCCCACGACCGTGTGCAGCTCGTCGACGAAGAGCAGGATCCTGCCCTCGGCGGCCACGACCTCGGTGAGCACCGCCTTGAGACGTTCTTCGAACTCGCCCCGGTACTTCGCCCCGGCCACGAGCGCGCCCATGTCGAGACTGAAGATCATCTTGTCCTTGAGCCCCTCGGGCACGTCGCCGTTGCTGATCCGCTGGGCCAGGCCCTCCACGATGGCGGTCTTGCCGACTCCGGGGTCGCCGACCAGCACCGGGTTGTTCTTGGTCTTGCGCGACAGGATCTGCACGACGCGCCGGATGTCGGCGTCGCGCCCGATGACCGGGTCGAGCTTGCCGGACGCGGCGGCGGCGACCAGGTCCCGGCCGTACTTGGCCAGCGCCTCGTAGGCGACCTCGGGCATCGCCGAGGTGACCCGCTGGTTGCCGCGGATGGCGGTGAGCGCCTGCAGGAAGGCGTCCCTGCTCAGTCCCTGCTGGTGCAGCAGCCTTCCCGAGGAGGTCTCGCTCCCCTCCTCCAGCAGGGCGATCAGCAGGTGCTCGACCGAGACGTACTCGTCCTTGAGCCGGTCGGCCTCCCGTTTGGCCGTCTCCAGCAGCTGCGACAGGCGCCGGGTCACCCGGACCTGGCCGGGGTCGACACCGGGGCCGCTGACCCGGGGCCTGCGGCTCAGCTCGGCCTCCAGGTCGTCCTTGAGCCGCTCGGTGTCGACGGCGGCGCGCAGGAGCAGTCTCGGGATGAGGCCCTCCGGCTGGTCCAGCAGCGCCAGCAGCAGGTGTTCTCCGTCGATCTCGGTGTGCCCGAAGCGAAGGGCCTTGGTCTGCGCGTCGTGCAGCGCCTCCTGCGACTTCTGCGTCAGCTGGTTGACGTCCACTTCGGGCCTCCTGTGGTTCGGGAACGGTCACGCGCGGCGTTCTCCAGCTCGGCGATGCGGTCGAGCAGGTCGACCACGAGGCCGAGGGCGGCGTAGTTGAGCGCGAACCCGGCGCGCAGCCGCTGGAGCCTGGCCATGGCGGCCAGCTGGGACGCCGGGAACCACAGGCGCCCGGCCGCGTCGCGTTGCGCGTCGAGCACGCCCAGGGCGACCAGGCGCCGTACCAGTTCCGGGTGCGTCCCGGTGACCCTGGCGAACGACTCGATGTCCAGGCGCTCCGGCCTGGCGAGGGAATAGATCATCTCCGCCTCCCCCGTGCATGACGCCGGGCTCCGGCCGGCGGGCGGGTCATCGCCGTCCCTCCGGCTCGAACGACGAGACCGCGGCGAGCTGCTCGAACAGCCCCCGCTCCTCGTCGGTGAGATGGGACGGGACCATGATCCGTATTTCGGCGAACAGGTCTCCCGGCCGGCCCCGGGGATTGGGCATTCCCCGGCCGCGCAACCGCAGCCGCTGCCCGCTGGAGGTGCCCGCGGGCATCTTGACCTTGGCCTCGCCGCCCGGCGTGTCGACGGCGACGGTCGCGCCGAGCGCCCCCTCCCACGGGGTGATCGGAAGCCGGAGGTGGATGTCGCGGCCCTCGATCCGGTACCGGGGATGCGGCGCGATCCTGACGATCAGGTAGAGGTCTCCCGGGGGAGCTCCGTCGCTGCCCCTGCCGCCCTGTCCCGCCAGCCGGATCCGCTGGCCGTCGGTCACCCCCGCGGGGATCTCCACCTCGATCCTGCGGCCCCCCACGGTGATCGCCCGGCGGCCGCCCCGGTAGGCCTCCTCCAGGCTCAGCTCGATCTCGGCCTCCTGATCGGCACCGGGAATGGGCCCCCAGCCGGGACCGGCCCGGCCCGCCCGGCCTCCCCTGCCCGCGAAGAGTCCCTCCAGGAGGTCGTCGATGTCGACGCCCTCGAAGCCCGCCGGGCCCGCCTGACCGGTCCATCCGCCCGCTCCGCGCCCCGCTCCGGCCCGCCCGGCCCTGGCGCGCGCCCAGGTCTCCGGGTCCACGTCCTCGGGGACCTGGCGGAAGTCGGGGCCGAAGGCGTCGTAGCGGCGGCGGGTCTTGGGGTCGGACAGGACGCTGTAGGCCTCCGAGATGTCCTTGAAGCGGTCCTCGGCCACCGGGTCCTTGTTGACGTCGGGGTGGTTGGCCCGGGCGAGTTTGCGGTAGGCGCGCTGGATGTCCTCCTGACCGGCGTTCCTCGGCACGCCGAGGATCTCGTAGAAGTCCCGGTTCGGTGGCATCATTCCGCCTTGGAGACGACGACCAGCGCGGGCCGCAGTTGCTGTTCACCGTCCCCGTACGCGGGCTGTACCACGTGCAGGACGGTCCCGTCGGGCGTGCCCTCCTGGGTGAGCACGCCCACCGCCTCGTGCCTGGCGGGATCGAACTTCGCACCGGTGTCGTCGCGGCGCGGGAAGCCCAGCCGGGCGAGCACGTCGAGCGCCTGGTCGCGGATCGCCCGCATGCCCTCGACGATGGAGGCCGGATCGGTGTCGGCGTGGTCCAGGGCGCGTTCCAGGTTGTCGAGCACGGGCAGCCACTCGGCGGCCGCCCTCGCCCGTTCCTCGGCACGCACCCTCGCGGCGTCGCGGCTGACCCGTTTACGCAGGTTGTCGAGGTCGGCCAGGGCGCGCCGCCACCGGTCCTCCAGCTCGGCGACCCGCTCCTGCAACTCGGTGACCCGCTCCGGCGGCTCGGCCGCCCGGGACCCGGCGGCGCCGGTGCCGTCCTCGTGCGCGGCCGCCCCTCCGGCTCCGGCCTCACGGGCGTCGGCGTCGTGCCGCTCGGATGCCTCACTCATCGGTCGTGAACTCCGCGTCGATGACGTCGTCGTCCTGCCGTCCGCCGGCGCCGCCCGCGCCACCGGCACCGCCGCCGGGACCACCACCGGGACCGCCGGGGCCGCCGGCTCCCCCTGCTCCTGCTCCCCCTGCTCCCCCGGCTCCCGCGGCGGAGGCGCCGAGACTCTGGTAGACCTGCTGCAGCTCGCCGGTCAGGGAACGCAGCCGGTCGATCGGCGTCTCGTGCTGCTTGATCGCCTCGCGGGCGTCGGAGACGAGCATCTCGGTCCGCGCCTTCTCGTGGACGGGCACCGCGTCCCCCAGCTCGGACAGGCGCCGCTCCGCCTGGTAGGCGACGCTGTCGAGCTCGTTCCTGGCGTCGACGAGCTGGCGCAGCCGCAGGTCCTCGTCCCGGTGCTGCTCGGCGTCCCTGACCATCCGCTCGACCTCGCTCTTGTCGAGGGTCGAGCTCTCACTGATGGTGATGCGCTGCTCGGCGCCGGTGTCCTTGTCCTTGGCGGAGACGTTGAGGATCCCGTTGGCGTCGACGTCGAAGGTGACGTCGACCTGGGGCACACCGCGCGGCGCGGGCCTGATGTTCTCCAGGCGGAAGCGGCCGAGGGCTCGGTTGTCCGCGGCGCGCTCGCGCTCGCCCTGGAGCACCACGACGTCGACGGCGTTCTGGTTGTCCTCGGCGGTGCTGAACACCTCGCTGCGACGTGCCGGAATCGTCGTGTTGCGCTCGATGACCTTGGTCATGATGCCCCCGAGCGTCTCGATGCCGAGCGACAGCGGCGTCACGTCGAGCAGGACGACGTCCTTCAGCTCGCCCTTGATGACGGCGGCCTGTACCGCGGCGCCGAGTGCCACGACCTCGTCGGGGTTGACCGTCATGTTCGGGTCCTTGCCGCCGGTCATCCGGCGCACCAGGTTCTGTACGGCCGGCATCCGGGTCGACCCGCCGACCAGGATGACCTCGTCGATGTCGTCCGGGGTGAGCCTGGCGTCGGCCATGGCCTGCTCGACGGGTCCCTTGCACCGCTCCAGCAGGTCAGAGGTGATCTCCTCGAACGTCGCCCGGCGCAGCGTGGTGTTCAGGTGCTTGGGGCCGGAGGCGTCCGCCGTGATGAACGGCAGGTTGATCTGCGTCTGGGTCACCGAGGACAGCTCGACCTTGGCCTTCTCCGCGGCCTCGAACAGCCGTTGCAGGGCCTGGGGGTCGGTGCGCAGGTCGATGCCGTTGTCGCGCTGGAACTCGTCGGCGAGGTAGTCGACGATGCGGCGGTCGAAGTCGTCGCCGCCGAGGTGGGTGTCGCCCGCGGTCGCGCGCACCTCGACGACGCCGTCGCCGATGGTCAGGATGCTGACGTCGAACGTTCCGCCGCCCAGGTCGAAGACGACCACGGTCTCGTTCTCCTTGCGGTCGAGACCGTAGGCGAGGGCGGCCGCGGTCGGCTCGTTGATGATCCGCAGCACCTCCAGCCCGGCGATCTTTCCCGCGTCCTTGGTCGCCTGGCGCTGGGAGTCGTTGAAGTAGGCCGGCACGGTGATGACCGCCTCGGTGATCTTCTCCCCGAGGAACTTGGAGGCGTCGTCGACGAGTTTGCGCATGACCAGGGCCGCTATCTCCTCCGGCGCGTACTGCTTGCCGCGGACCTGGAAGCGGACGGCGTCGTCCGGGCCGGACACCACGTCGAACGACACGGCGTTCATCTCGCTGGTGACCTCGTCGTACCGGCGTCCGATGAAGCGTTTGGCCGAGTAGATCGTCCCCTTGGGATTGAGGATCGCCTGGCGCCTGGCCAGTTGTCCCACCAGACGCTCGCCGTCCTCGGTGAAGGCCACGACCGACGGTGTCGTGCGCGACCCTTCGGCATTGGGGATCACGGTGGGCTTGTCGCCCTCCATCGTGGCGATCACCGAGTTGGTGGTGCCCAGGTCGATCCCGACTGCTTTGGCCATGCTGATCTCCCCCTCGTGGCCCTGTTGTGCGCGCTGTACCGCCGACACTGGTCTTCGGGGCGCGCCGCCACATCCTCAGATCTGACAGTTCTGCCGCCGGAGGAAGCGCGTGTCCCGCGGCGGCCGACCGGCCGGGACGCCGCCTCCGGGGCCGCCCGGTCCGGGGAGCGCCGCCCCGGCTACGGCCCGGCCAGGTGCGGCTGCGCGATGCCGGTTTCGAGGAGCCTGCGCGCCTCGGCCGCCTGGGGCGTCGTGATCAGCAGCTCGTAACGCCTGGCGACGATCGAGCTGGAGGACAGGAAGTCCCGTTTGCCGCCGGTGAAGGCGTGGGCGATGAGCCCGAAGATCGCTCCGGCCACCAGGCCCCAGAGCAGGCTCCACAGCACCAGGCTCCAGGGGAAGCGGCCCGGGGTGAAGACGGCGAAGAACAGGCCGATCAGCAGACCCAGCCAGGCGCCGGTCCCCGCCCCCATTCCGGCGGCGCGCATGTAGGTCAGCCGTCCCATCACCTTCTCGACCATCCGCAGGTCCATTCCGACGATCATCGCGTGCTCGACGGGGAACCGCTGGTCCGAAAGGTAGTCGACGGCCCGCTGGGCCTCCGGGTAGCTGGTGTAGGTGGCCACCTGTTCGTAGCCGGTGAGAGTGTCGTCAAGTCCCATGGGACTTCCCCTTCACGGTGAGTTCGTTTCACCCAGCGTGATGAGGGTGCGGCATCCGCACATCCCCAGGTCTGGTAATCAGCCCGCGCCGACGGGCTCTCCCGGCTCGCCGGAACTCGGCCGCTCCCGCGTCTCCTCTTCCTCCTCCGCGGCCATCCTGGCCGCCCTGCGCTTGACGATCAGCGTGGTCGCGGCGCCGAACAGCAGCGCCACCACCAGCCCGACCCAGGAGAAGCCCCGCAGCCATCTCTCCGCGGCGATGCCCAGGTAGTACACCACCGCGGTCGTCCCGCCCGCCCAGGCGACGCCGCCGAGCACGTTGGCGATCAGGAACCTCCAGTACGGCATGTGCAGCGCGCCCGCCAGCGGGCCCGCCAGGATGCGCAGCAGCGCGATGAACCGCCCGAAGAACACCGTCCACATGCCGTAACGGTGGAAGTAGCGCTGGGCCCTGCCGATGTGCTCCGGGCCGAAGTGCTTGGGGAACCTGCGCCCGAGCCGGTCGAACATGGGCTTGCCGCCCCTGCGCCCGATGGCGTAGCCGATCGAGTCGCCGACGACGGCCCCGGCACTGGCGCAGATGCCGACCCAGAGCGGGTCGACCACGCCCTTGGCCGCCAGCAGCGCCGAGCTGACCAGGACGATCTCGCCGGGCAGCGGGATGCCGAGGCTCTCGATGCCGATCACCAGTCCGACCAGGACGCAGACCCACACGGAGGGGATCGCCTGGAGCCACTCGTCGACATGCATGCCCGTCACCCTATTGCGTCACCCGGACCGTCCAGGCCCGGCGCGAGGCCTTTCCCACCTCGGCGGATCCCGTGGGACCCCGCGGAGCGGGCCGCCGGGAACGGTCCCGAGTGCCGTCAGATGACCTCGCGGATCGCCGCGTGGGCAGCGTCGCGCATCATCGCGTGCAGCACCGCGTTCGGCTCCCGGTCGGTGCGGGCCTCGACGATCCGCACGCCCTCCCCGCGCAGCGCCTTCGGAAGCTGGTCGGGCTCGCTCACGAACGTGTACGGGGTGCCGGTGGCGGCGGCGACGTGGGCCAGGTCGACCCCGTGGGAGGTGCCGAAGATCCGCTCGAACGGGTCGCGCAGCGCGGCCTGGGGCAGCAGCGAGAAGATCCCGCCGCCGTCGTTGTTCACCACGACCAGGCAAAGGTCGGGCCGGGGCTCACGGGGGCCGAGGATGAGCCCGTTCTGGTCGTGCAGGAACGTCAGGTCGCCCATCAGCGCGTAGGTGGGGCCGTTGTGCGCCAGCGCCGCGCCCATCGCCGAGGAGACCACGCCGTCGATGCCGGCGGCGCCCCGGTTGGCCAGGACCCGCAGCCCCCGCCGGGGCCGCATCGCCTGGTCGAGATCGCGGATCGGCATGGAGGAGCCGGAGAACAGCAGCGACCCGTTGGGCAGCAGGTCGACCAGGTCGCGTGCCAGGCGCGGCTCGCTGAGCCCGGCCCCGTCCAGCACCTCGTCGATCGCCGCCCTGGCCGCGGCGTCCGCCCGCCGCCAGGAGCGCAGCCAGGCGTCGTCCCCGGCGGCGACCGGGATCTCGACGGCCTGCGCCACCTGGGTCGCCGAGCGGGTCGGGTCGGGCCAGCGGGTCAGGTCGGGGGCGACCACGACGTGCTCGTCGGCGTGCCTGAGCCAGTTCAGCAGCGGCCGGGACAGGCCTGGACGGCCCAGGGTGACCACGAGCTCGGGGCGGTGCCGGTCGGCGAACTCCGGGGTGCCGAGCAGGAAGTGGTAGGTCGACATCGCGTGGTCCCCGTAGCGGGCGCCGCCGTTGGGCTCCGACAGCACCGGCCACCCGGCCATTCCCGCGGCCGCGACGTATCTGCGCATGTTGGCCGCGCCGTCTCCGACGACGAGCACTCCCCTGCGGGTCGGCGGCAGGTGCAGCGCGACCGCCGGGGGCGCCACCCGGGCGCGGATCCACGGCCCGTTGGCGTCGCCGTCGAGGGGCTCGCACCAGGAGTCGTCGCCGTCGGGGACGAGCGGTTCGCGGAAGGCGAGGTTGAGGTGGACCGGGCCCGGGTCGGACGGGCCCAGCGAGCGCTGGTAGGCGCGGCAGGCCAGCGACCGCCAGTAGGCGACCTGGCCGGGCCGGTCCTCCGGCACGCCGACCTCGCTGAACCAGCGGACGGCCGTGCCGTACAGCTTGACCTGGTCGATGGTCTGGCTGGCGCCGGTGTCGCGCAGCTCGGGCGGCCGGTCCGCGGTGAGCAGCAGCAGCGGCACCCCGGACTCGTGGGCCTCGACGACCGCGGGGTGGAAGTTGGCCGCCGCGGTGCCCGAGGTGCACACCAGCGCGACCGGGCGCTCCCCTCGCCGGGCCAGGCCCAGGGCGAGGAAGGCGGCCGAGCGCTCGTCGATGCGCACGTGCAGACGGATACGGCTGTCGGCGTGCGCGGCGAGGGCGAGCGGGGCCGAGCGAGAGCCCGGTGCGAGCACCACGTCGTTAAGGCCGCAGCGCACGAGCTCGTCGACCAGCACGGTCGCGAGCGCGGTGGCGGGGTTCACCGCACTGCCTCCTCTGGTCGTCGCGTCCTGGCGGTCGGACGCCTCTGGTAGCGGACCGGTGCCGCCTCCACCGGCCCGGGACGGCGTGTTCCGAGACCGGCCCGGGTTCCGCTCATGACGCCCGGCCTGTTACGGCCTGCGCGGGAACTTGCCGAAGTCGGGGGCGCGCTTCTCCTTGAAGGCGTCGCGGCCCTCCTGCGCCTCCTCGCTCATGTAGTACAGGAGGGTGGCGTCACCGGCGAACTGCTGCATGCCGGCGGCGCCGTCGGTCACCGCGTTCAGCGCGCCCTTGAGCATGCGCAGCGCCAGCGGCGACTTCTCCATCAGCTCCCTGGCCCAGGCGACGGTCTCCTCCTCCAGCCGCTCGAGGGGGACCACCGTGTTGACCAGGCCCCAGTCGAGGGCGGTCTTGGCGTCGTACTGACGGCAGAGGTACCAGATCTCGCGGGCCCGCTTCAGGCCGACGGTCTCGGCCAGCAGCCAGGAGCCGTAGCCGCCGTCGAAGGAGCCGACCTTCGGGCCGGTCTGGCCGAAGACCGCGTTCTCCGCGGCGACGGACAGGTCGCAGCAGACGTGCAGCACGTGGCCGCCGCCGATGGCGTAACCGGCGATCATCGCGATGACCGGCTTGGGGCAGCGGCGGATCTGCACCTGCAGGTCCAGCACGTTCAGCCGGCCCACGTGCGGGGTCGACTTGTCGACGTAGCCGTCGTCACCGCGGATCTTCTGGTCACCGCCGGAGCAGAAGGCCCTGTCCCCGGCGCCGGTGAGGATGATCACACCGATCTCCGGGTCCTCCTGGGCGACGTTGAAGGCGTCCTTGAGCTCGAAGAGCGTCGTCGGGCGGAACGCGTTGTGCCGCTCGGGCCGGTTGATCGTGATCTTGGCGATGCCCTCGGCGATCTCGTAGACGATGTCCTCGTAGTCCCCCGACCGCTTCCAGTCGGCGGCGCGCGTCTGGACGCTCGCCGGCACGGCCTTCGCCTCGCCCACCACTCGCTCCTCAGTGCCCGGCTCGACTCGCTCCGTGCTCACGATCGCTGTGCCCCTTCCGCCGCGCCGGGGTGCTCCCGGCCGTTATCCGACTTCCCGGCACTAACCTTACGACTGTGATGACCGGTCCCGTGCACGCGGAGTCGCCTTCCGGGCCGCGAGAGCTGCACGCCGTCGTGCTGCCCGCGGGGCCCGAGCTGTTCCGGGCCGTCGCCGCGGCGCTCGACGGCGACGGCCCCGCGGTGCTGCCCCTGCCGCCCACGCTGCCCGCCCCGGCACTGCGGGCGACGCTCGACGCCCTGCGCCCCACCCACGTCAACGGGGTACGGCGGGAGCACGGCGTCGGGGTGCCCGCCGAGGTGGCCGTCGTCATCGCCACCAGCGGCACGACCGGCACCCCCAAGGGGGTCCAGCTGTCGGCCGCCGCCCTGCGCGCGTCCGCCTCGGCCTCGCTGCTCCGGCTGGACGCCCGTCCCGGCGAGCGCTGGCTGTGCTGCCTGCCTCCCTCCCACGTCTCCGGCCTGCAGGTGCTGGTCAGGTCGCTGCTGAGCGGGACCGAGCCGATCGTGCACGACGGCTTCTCCCCCGAGGCCGTGCTCGCCAGCGGCGCCCGGCACGTCTCGCTGGTGCCGACGCAGTTGCGCCGCCTGCTCCCCGCGGACCTGTCGGTCTTCAAGACGATCCTGCTGGGGGGCGCCGCCGCCTCCCCCGGCCTGCTCGCCGAGGCCAGGGCGGCCGGGGCCAGGGTGGTGACCACCTACGGGATGAGCGAGACCTGCGGAGGGTGCGTTTACGACGGCGCCCCCCTTTACGATGTAGATCTGAAAATCGGCGACGACGGGCGTATCCGCGTCGCGGGCCCCGTGCTGTTCTCCGGCTACCGGCTGCGCCCCGACCTGACCGGCGCGGCCCGCGACGGCGACTGGTTCCTGACCTCCGACCTCGGCACGCTGTCCGAGGGGCGGCTGCGCGTGCTGGGCCGTGCCGACGACGTCATCAACACCGGCGGCGAGAAGGTCGTGGCGGCCGCCGTGTCCGCCGCCGTGGCGGAGCATCCCGCGATCACCGACGCCGCCGTGGTCGGCCGCCCCGATCCCGAATGGGGCGAGCGGGTGGTCGCCGTCGTGGTCTCGTCCGCCCCCCCGAGCCTGGCCGACCTGCGTGCCTTCGTCAAAAAGCGGCTGCCCGCCTACGCGGCCCCCGCCGAACTGGTCGTCATGCCTGAAATTCCACTTTTGTCCAATGGCAAGCCGGACCTTGCGGCCCTCCGTTATGGTCTTCGGCGGGAACCGTAGAACATCCCGGCACGTCAAACAGACAGCCGAAGCAGGAAGGACGAACCGATGCACATCACCCGCAGGACGTGGGTCTCCGCCGGGCTCGTCAGCGCGATCCTCGCGGGCGGCATCTCCGTGACGGCCGCGGCCTCGGCGGGCAGGATCGACAGAGGCGTCGGCAGGGACGCGGAGACCGGCGAGGCCGGCGTGGGCTCCGGGACGGGTCCCGCGAGGACCCCCGAGGCGGACGGCCCGGGTGGCGCGGTGGAGGGCGCCGATCCCACGGCCCCGCCGCGGACGGACCCGTCCGACGTCCCGCCCGTCTTCCGGACGACGCCCCCGGACGACACGGTGGTCTCCAAGGAGGTCAATCCCGATCCGGGAGAGGTGACGACCTACTGGACCGAGCAGCGCATGCAGGAGGCCAAGCCGTTCCCCATGCCCGCCGTCGAGGGCCCGGTGGACGTCAACGAGTAACCCCTGCCCCGCACCGGTGAGGGGGTGGATCGCCTCCGAACGACCACCCATCTTATTTTCCCCGTCAAGTCGGGAACAGAAAGTTCTTGGCTGGGGTTATTGGTACTGGTGCGTTGAGCGGCCCCGGACCGCCCCACCCAACAATCTGTGAACAGACGACTCCGTGATGGAGGAGGTGTCCTCATGCCCCAAACCGCCGTGGCGACCTCATCGGAGGCCCCGACGACCCTCGAGCAGCTTCTTGACCGAGGGCGAGTCCAGGGTCACCTTTCACTCGCGGAGCTGCGTCATGCCTTCGCGGAGGCGGGGATCAGCCCCACCGAGGGCCGGTCGATCCTGCGGGATCTCACCGAGGCGGGAGTCATCCTGGCCGCCGAGGACGAGCCCGCGCTGGCCGCCGCCACCAAGAAGGCCGCGGCCAAGACGGGCGGCCGCAAGACCGCCGCCCGCAAGTCCAAGACCGCCCCGGCGAAGAAGGCCACGGACGGCACGAAGGCCGAGTCCGGGGGCCCCGCGGGGGATCCGGCCGATCTCGGCCCGGAGGCGGACGAGGCGGAGTGGAACGCCGCCGCCGACGAGGCGGAGCTGGAGGCCGAGCAGACCATGGACCTGGACGACCAGTCCTCGGTCATGGGCGACTCGGTCCACACCTACCTCAAGTCGATCGGCCGCCGCACCCTGCTCACCGCCGCCCAGGAGGTCGAGCTCGCCAAGCGGATCGAGGCCGGGCTGTACGCCGAGTCCAAGCTGGAGGCCGAGCCTGGCCTGTCCCCCGCCATGCGCGACGACCTGGAGTGGGTGGCCGCCGACGGCCGCCGCGCCAAGGACCACATGCTGGAGGCCAACCTCCGCCTGGTGGTCTCGGTCGCCAAGAAGTACACCGACCGCGGCATGGCACTGCTCGACGTGGTCCAGGAGGGCAACCTCGGCCTGATCCGCGCGGTGGAGAAGTTCGACTACACCAAGGGCTACAAGTTCTCCACCTACGCCATGTGGTGGATCCGCCAGGCCATCCAGCGCGGGTTCGCCGACTCGGCGCGCACCATCCGCCTGCCCGTCCACGTCCTGGAGATGCTCTCCAAGCTGTCGCGCGTCGAGCGTGACATGCACCAGCGTCTGGGCCGTGAGCCCACGCCGGAGGAGCTGGCGGTCGAGCTGGACAAGACCCCCGACCAGATCGAGGAGCTGCTGCGCACCAGCCGCCAGCCGATCAGCCTCAACGCCACCATCGGTGACGACGGCGAGACCACGATCGGCGACCTCATCGAGGACATCGACTCGCCCGAGGCCTCCGAGGTCGTGGACCGCCAGCTGCTCGGCGAGCAGCTGCGCGGGGTGCTGGGCAACCTCTCCCCCAGGGAGGCCAAGATCATGGCGCTTCGCTTCGGGCTCGTCGACGGCAAGCCCCACACCCTCGACGAGATCGGCAAGCACCTGGGCCTGACCCGCGAGCGCATCCGCCAGCTGGAGAAGGAGTCCCTGTCCAAGCTGCGTCACCCCAGCAACACGCGCCCGCTGCTCGACTGGGCCAGCTGACCTCGCGCCGGGCGCCGTCGCTACCTCCGTCCGCGGCGCCGCCCGGCCGTCTCCGTGCCGGCCGTCTCCGTGCCGGCCGTCTCCGTGCCGGACGTCTCCGTGCCGGGCGGATCAGCCGAGGGCGCGGGCCAGCACGATCCCGCCGACGATCAGCGTGAGCGCCGCGACACGGCCGGCGCTCAGCGGGTCGCCGTGCAGCGCCACACCGAGGGTGATGGCGCCGACGGCGCCGATCCCCGTGAAGACGGCGTAGGCGGTGCCGACCGGAAGGTCCTGCATGGCCTTCGACAGCAGCCACACCGCGACGGCCGCCAGGACGAAGCAGATCACCGTGGGGACGGGACGGGTGAACCCCTCGGTCGGTTTGATGCTCTGCGACCAGGCGATCTCCACCAGCCCGGCCAGGACGAGCAGAACCCAGCTCACCGTACGGCCGTCTTCCCGGCGAGCTCCCGCGCGGCGGCCGCGGAACGTTCGTGCTCGCCACGCAGGCCCGCCAGCGCCGGATCGACCAGCGCGTTGGTCAGTTCCGCGTGGACGAACGTGACGTCCTCGACGCCGAAGTGGCCGAGGAAGAAGTCGCGCAGGTAGCGCTCCTCGTGGTCGAAGGGTTCCCTGGGCGTTCCGGGGCCGTAGGCGCCGCCCCGCGCGCCCGCGACGACGAAGGCCCGGCCCGTGAGCCTCATCCGGGGAAAGGTCACCTGGTCGATCCAGGCCTTCAGCGCCGAGGGGACGGAGTAGTTGTACATCGGCGTTCCGATCAGCACGACGTCGGCTGACTCCAGCTCGCTCAGCAGTGGCTCCACGATCGCCCAGGCCTCCGCCTGGGCGGGCGTCCGCACCGCCTCCCGGTAGCGGCCGATGTCGGTGATGCCGTGGGCCAGGACGTGGTCGCACAGCTCGGTCCACGCCTGGCCGATGTGCGGGACCGGGTCCGCCGCCAGGTCCCGGTAGGTGTATCCGCCCCCGGGGTTGGCGGCGCGCCACGCCCGGGCGTAGATCCCCGACAGGTCACGGGAGAAGGATTCGCGACGGGCGCTGGCGTCCAGGTGCAGCAGGCGGCTCATGGTTCTCCGGTCCTCGATGCCGATAAAGTGGACGCTTTGTCCACTTGGTCAGCTTAACGATAAGCGGACATCCTGTCCACATGATTGCCCCGGGGACCGCCCCCCTCCCCCCTCCGGCTCGTCTCCGGCCCTTCAGTCCTCGGCCCGGTCACCCCGGCCCTTCACCTCCGGCGCTCCGGCTCTCGGCCCCTCTCACCACCCGGCCTCCCAAATCCAAATGCGCAATGATCGATCATTGAACGGCAAAAGCACCCCGGGTAGGGTGGACCGGTGTCCTCACTCGTGCGCGTCCCGCTCCGCGACCAGATCCGCCGGGTTCTCCTGGACGGGCTGGTCAGTGGGCGCTGGCAGCCCGGCGAGCGCATCGTCGAACGGCGGATCGCCGCCGAGCTGGAGGTCAGCCAGGCGCCGGTCCGCGAGGCGCTCAGGGAGCTGGAGACGCTCCGCCTGGTCGAGTCGACCCCCAACAAGGGGGCCAGGGTCCGGGCCTTCACCGAGTCGGACCTGCGAGAGATCCGCGAGGTCAGGGCGGGCCTGGAGGAGATCGCGGCCGCCCTGGCGCTGCCATCGGTCGACCCGGAGGCGCTGGAGCGCCATGTGACGCGCCTGCGCGAGGCGGCGCTGAACGGCGACACGGCCGGGCGGATCGAGCACGGCACGGCCTTTCACCGGGAGATCGTCCGCGCCTCCGGCAACGTCCTGCTGCGGGACGTGTGGGAGTCGCTCGGCGTCGAGGTGTGGACCCATCTGTCGATGCGCCTGTTCGACGCCGAGCTCCACGAGGACGCCGCCGCCCACGAACCGATCGCCGAGGCGTTCCGGCGGCGTGATCCGGCCGCCGGGCGGATGCTCCGCGACCACGTGCTCGGCCACGCGGATCCCCGGGGGCCGGACATCGCGGCGGGGTGACCGCTTGCGAACTCTGGAGAATGGTCCTTCGGACCTACCGCCCCGGGGCGCCGCCGGGGACGGTGACGTTCCGGCGGGTCAGCGGGTGACGCCGGTGACCGGGCGCGGGACGCGGGCGATGCCGGTCAGACGGTTCTCCTCGCGAAGAGTGCGCAGCCGGTCGACCTCCGCGGTCCACTCCGCGCCCTTGGGGGTCGCCTTGCCCTTGCGGCGGCGAATCCGGTCGTCGTAGGACTTGACGCCGAACGTCGCCCGCTGGCCGGCCTCGGCCGCGTACAGCGCGTCGGTCAGCGCCTTGTCGAAGGCCAGCCCGGCGGCCCTGAGGTCCCCGGGAGAGGCGGCGGCGGCCTGCCTGGCCCGCAGCTCGGCCTCCGCCGCGCGCGCCTTCTCCAGAAGCTCGGGGAAGCTCTTCCCGACCTCCTGGTCAGCGTGGTGACGAACCTCCGCCTCCCGGCTCACGCTCGGTCGGAAAAACGCCATCGTCTGCCCTCTCTCGCCCGTCGCCGGGCACATCCCGGCAGATCCCGGCTGTAGCCTACGCCGTCCGCCCCCGGATCACGCACTCAGGGAGCCGCGCGCACCCGGGACGCCTCCGCGGGGGACGGCGTCGGGCCGGTCACCCACGGCCGGGGAGCCACACGCGCCCGGACACCCCCGGCACCGGCCCTCGCCCTCCCCCACCCCGGAGATCGGGGCTCGCGCGCCGCGGCGGTACGGGCTCTCCCGGCGCGGCGCCCTTTACGCAGTAAGGTCACCGATGACAGGATCGGCCCCATGCCCGCCAAACGACCACCCGTCCCGCTCTCCAGGGAGCGCATCATCGAGGCCGCCCTGCACATCGCCGACAGCCAGGGGCTGCGGCGGCTGACGATGCGGCGGCTCGGCGACGCGCTCCAGGTGGAGGCGATGGCCATCTACCACCATCTGCCGCGCGGCAAGGAGGCCCTGATGGACGCCCTCGCCGAGCACGTCACCGCCGTCCACGTCGAGGCCGCCGGGAGCTGGCAGGACAGCGCGAGGGCCTGGTGCCGGGCGAGCCGGGCCTCGCTCAGGGAGCATCCGGGCGTGCTGGCGCTGGCGCTGACCAAGCCGCCGAAGGGCCGCACCGCGATCGCCCTCAGGGAGCAGATCGAGCAGCTCACCGACGCCGGGCTCCCCGACCCGGCCCAGGCGGTGCGGGCGCTGCGGGCCTACGTCTTCGGCGCGGTGGCGGTGGAGGTGCAGCAGTCCGGCTGGGCCGAGCCGTCCGGGGAGGACGACGAACCGTGGCTTCCACCGTCGAGGGGCGGCGGTTCCACGGCGGCCGACGCCGACTTCGAGCACGGCCTGAGCGCGCTCCTGGCGGGCCTGAACGCACGCTGAACGGCAAAGAAACCCGCGGCCGATCGTTTTTTACCCGCCAGACGGCGTGTTCCTCTTGGCCAGATGTCCCTTATGAGGCATCCTGTGCTTTAGGTCACACCCCCGAGGGCTCCGAAGGACCATTCTCCAGAGTTCGCAAACAGTCCTAACGGGCTATGTCGCGGGATGCGATCCAGATCGCACACTTGATCTGCCTGATGTGCGCGCCTCACCCCGTTCGAGGCCGCACAGCCATATGTCCACCAGATGCTCGTCCCCCGTCGAACGATGGGAGCGGAAATCCCATCGGTGACGCGGTAACCACCGGTTGCCCGATGTCTATCCGGCGAGCCGACAAGAGAGATCCGGAGGCACGCCGATGTGCCCGCACCAGCCGTCCTGTCCGTCCGCCGAGGCGCTGGACCGTGAAGCCGCCCGCACGATGGCGTCACACCCCGAGCAGGGATGGAGCCTGCTCTGCAACGGTGTGGTGCTGTTCGAGGACACCGGCGAGCTCCTGCCCGACGGTGCCGTCATCGAGCCGCACCGTCCGCTGGCCGGCGTCTCCTGACCGCCTGAGCGTCACTCCGGGAGCGGCCGCGTCCTCGCGCCGAGCCACTGTGCCACCGCCTCGCCCGCCCTCGCGGGATCCCTCTTGAGGTCGTGCCCTTCACCTGGCAGCACCACCAGGCGCGAGGCGTCCGCCGCCTCGGGAACACCGAACGGGTCACGCTCCCCGCTGACCACCAGCACGTCCACACCCGCCGCCCGCAACTCGCCCGCGCGAGACCTCTCCGGCCGGCCCGGCGGGTGCAGCGGGAAGGCCAGCGCGACGACCGCCTCGGCCCCCGTACGCGAAGCCGTACGGCAGGCGACACGGGCCCCGTTGCTCCGCCCTCCCTGCGTCAGCGGCAACTCCGGGTAGTGACGGCGGATCTCGCCCACCAGCTCAGTCCAGGCCTCGTCCTGTTTGACCGCCGAGCCGGGCGCCCTGGCGCCCCGCATCCGGAACGGCTGGAGCACCCGGGCGACCGTCCCGCCGATCGGCAGCACCGCGTCCCGCACGGCCAGCAGGTCGGGAGCGTCCACTCCCCCGGCCGATCCGTGGGTGAGCACCAATAGAAAGCGGGGATCGGCCACCTCGTCGATCTCCGCCCTGGCCGGGCCGTGGGCCGTTGTGATCTCCATGAGCCGCGCCGTACTTCGGATGGACACAGATCTAGTCCTAACGGCCGATGCCATGAGGCGGAGATGAGCGGACAATCACAACGTGCAGGAGCATCAAGATATCCGACAGGACATGCGCGCCACCATCGAGGCCCGGCGCGACCTCGGCCCGGACTACGAGGCCGCGCTCATCGAGTCGTTCGTGGAGCGCCTTGACGCGACCATCGCCGCCCGCGTGCGCGCCGAGATGGAGGGGAACGGCTTCCGTGCCCATCACCCCTACGCCCCGCCGCCGCCTCCACCGCGCAAGGGCGGCAACCCCGCCATCACGATCGCGCTGGGCTCGATGGGCATCGGCATTCCGCTGACCGCCATCGCGGCGGGCAACGCGGGTACCGCGGGACTGCTGCTGGCCTGGGGCGGCATCGTGGCGATCAACTTCGCCCACGCGATCGGCCGCTGGCGCAGCCGCGACTGAGCCGGGCCCGCCGCACGAGGGACCCCACGGATCCGGCGGGGCGGATCCATACGGGGTGAGGGGACGAACGCTCAGACGCCGCGGTTGAGCCGGAGCCTGACCTCCTCGGCGAGGTCCGGGTCCTCACTGTCCAGGCCGTAGCGCCACACCTGCTCGGCGTCCTCGTCACGGCCCCTGAGCGGGAGCGTGCGGGCCAGGAGTTCGATGGCCAGCGCGCCGGTCCCGGCGTCGCCGCCCTCCTCGACGGCCCGGGTGAGCTCGAGGCAGGCCAGTTCGAGGTGGGCGATGCCCAGCAGCACCCGCAGCCTCGCCACGTCCGTGACGTCCGGCACCGACAGAGCCTCCAGGAGCACTCCGGCCGCCTCGCCCGCCTCTCCCTCGTCGAGCAGGAGCTCGGCCAGCCACTGGGCCGCCTGGGAGGAGATCTCCGGCTCCGCGGTCGCCAGGGCGGCCCTGAGGGCCTCCTCGGTCTCGCCTCGGTCCTCGGCCAGCCGGGCCAGGCCCATGTGCGCCGACGGGGCGTAGGCGGGGTTGCCCGCCCCGAGGGCGGCCTGCCAGGCGGCCCTGGCCTGGTCGGTCAGCTCCTCCCGCTCGAAGCTCCTGGCGAGCAGGCAGGCGGCCTGGGCGGCGAACTCGGGATGCCCCGTCGCCAGCGCGGTGCGGGCGGCAGCCCTGGCGCCCGCCACGTCTCCGCGCTCCTGGAGCACCACCGCGAGGCCGACCGCCGCCTGGGCCCGGTTGGGGCCGGCCGCGTCCGCGGCGAGTTCCGCGAAGATCCTCGCGGCACCGTCAAGGTCACCGTCCTCGGCCAGCTTGCGCGCGGTGTCCAAGGGACGGGTGTCCACCTCTGGCATGCAGGGTCCTTCCGGATAAGGAATCGCCCCGAGCCTAACGACTCGGGGCCCTGTTCGTCTCCCGCCGTACGAAGTGGATCTTACGGTGTGAATCAGTCCTCGTAGGCCTCCAGCGGCGGGCAGGAGCACACGAGGTTGCGGTCGCCGTAGGCCTGGTCGATGCGGCGGACCGGCGACCAGTACTTGCCCTCGCGCACCGACGGCAGCGGGTAGGCCGCCTCGGTGCGGGCGTAGGCGTGCTTCCAGTCGTCGGCGACCAGGCAGGCGGCCGTGTGCGGGGCGTTGCGCAGCGGGTTGTCCGTCTTGTCGTACGCCCCCGAGGCGACCTTCGCGATCTCGCCCCTGATCGCGATCATCGCCTCGCAGAACCGGTCGAGCTCGGCCAGGTCCTCGCTCTCGGTCGGCTCGATCATCAGCGTGCCCGCGACGGGGAAGGACATGGTCGGCGCGTGGAAGCCGTAGTCGATCAGGCGCTTGGCCACGTCGTCCACGGTCACGCCGGTCTCCTTGGTGATCTGGCGCAGGTCGACGATGCACTCGTGGGCGACCAGGCCGCCCCGGCCGGTGTAGAGGACCGGGTAGTGCGGGGCGAGCCTGCGGGCCAGGTAGTTGGCCGACAGGATGGCCTGCTCGGTGGCCGCCTTGAGACCGTCCGCGCCCATCATCCGGATGTAGGCCCAGGAGATGGGCAGGATGCCCGCCGAGCCGTACGGCGCCGCCGAGACCGGCCCGACCGCCGAGCCGTCCCGCAGCGGATGGCCGGGCAGGTAGCCGGCGAGGTGCGCGCGGACCGCGACCGGGCCGACGCCGGGGCCGCCGCCGCCGTGCGGGATGCAGAAGGTCTTGTGCAGGTTCAGGTGGGACACGTCCGCCCCGAACTCGCCCAGCTTGGCCAGGCCGACCAGGGCGTTGAGGTTGGCGCCGTCGACGTAGACCTGGCCGCCCGCCTCGTGCACCCGCTCGCAGATCTGGATGATGGTCTCCTCGTAGACGCCGTGCGTCGACGGGTAGGTCACCATGATCGCGGCGAGCCGGTCGCGGTGCTTGTCTATCTTGGCCTCGAGGTCGTCGAGGTCGACGTTGCCGTTGTCGTCGCAGGCGACCACGGCGACGCGCATGCCCGCCATGACCGCGCTGGCGGCGTTGGTCCCGTGCGCCGAGGAGGGGATCAGGCAGACGTCGCGCTCGGAGTCGCCGTTGGCCTTGTGGTAGGCGCGGATCGCCAGCAGGCCGGCGAACTCGCCCTGGGAGCCCGCGTTCGGCTGGATCGAGACTGCGTCGTAGCCGGTGACCTCGGCCAGCCAGCCCTCGAGCTCCCCGATCAGCTCCGCGTAGCCCGCGGCCTGGTCCTCGGGGGCGTAGGGGTGCAGCCCGGCGAACTCCGGCCAGGTGATCGGCTCCATCTCGGTGGTCGCGTTGAGCTTCATGGTGCAGGAGCCCAGCGGGATCATCGACCGGTCGAGCGCGATGTCCTTGTCCTGGAGTCTGCGCAGGTAGCGCAGCAGGGCCGTCTCCGACCGGTGGCTGTGGAAGACCGGGTGGGTGAGGTAGTCGCCGGAGCGCGTCAGGGCGGCGGGCAGCGCGTCGTGCGCGGCGGCGTCCACGTCGGCCAGGACGGCGCCGCTGACCTCGAAGGCGGCCAGGACCTGCTCCAGGTGGATGAGCTCGGTCCGCTCGTCGCAGGTGATGCCCACGTGGTCGGCGTCGACCGGGCGCAGGTTGACCCCGATCTCCCTGGCCGCGGCGACGACCTGGGCCGCGCGGCCGGGCACCCGGGCGAGCACGGTGTCGAAGAAGTCGGCGTGGACGACCTCGACGCCGCCGTGGCGCAGGCCCTCAGCCAGGACGACGGCGTGCCGGTGGACGCGCCGGGCGATCCGCCGCAGGCCCTCGGGCCCGTGGTAGACGGCGTACATGCCCGCGATCACCGCGAGCAGCACCTGCGCGGTGCAGATGTTGCTGGTCGCCTTCTCCCTGCGGATGTGCTGCTCGCGGGTCTGCAGCGCGAGGCGGTAGGCCGGGCGCCCGTCGGCGTCCTGGGAGACGCCGACCAGGCGGCCGGGCATCTGCCGCTGCAGGCCGTCGCGGACCGCCATGTAGGCGGCGTGCGGGCCGCCGAAGCCCAGCGGGACGCCGAAGCGCTGCGAGGAGCCGATCGCGATGTCGGCGCCGAGCTCGCCGGGGGCGGCCAGCAGGGTGAGGGCCAGCAGGTCGGCGGCGGCGACCACCTGGGCGCCGCGCGCGTGGGCGGCGTCGGCGACGGCGCGGAAGTCCCCGAGCCGGCCGCTCGCGCCCGGGTACTGCACCAGCACACCGAAACACTCGGGCAACTCGGCGGTGAAGTCGCTCTCGACCAGCTCGATGCCGAGCGGCTCGGCCCTGGTCCTCAGCACGGCCTTGGTCTGCGGCAGCGCGTCGGCGTCGACCACGAACACGTTCGAGGCCGTACGGCCGGCGCGGCGGGCCAGGGTCATGGCCTCGGCGGCGGCGGTCGCCTCGTCGAGCAGGGAGGCGCCCGCGACGGCGAGCCCGGTCAGGTCGGAGACGACCGTCTGGAAGTTGATCAGGGCCTCGAGGCGCCCCTGGGAGATCTCCGGCTGATAGGGGGTGTAGGCGGTGTACCAGCCCGGGTTCTCCAGGAGGTTGCGGCGGATGACGGCCGGGGTGATCGTGTCGTGGTATCCCAGGCCGATCATGGAGGTGAGCACGGTGTTGCGCCCCGCCAGGGCGCGCAGTTCGGCGATGGCCTCGGTCTCGCTCGCGGCCGGCGGCAGCTTCAGCCGGTCCTTGGCCCGGATCGCCTCCGGCACGGCCACCGCGATCAGGTCTGCGGTCGAGGCGAATCCGACCGCCTCGAGCATGCGGGTCTGGTCGGTGTCGGCGGGCCCGATGTGACGGGCGACGAACGGCAGAGGGGTCAGCTCGCTGAGCGGTGACAGATCGGTCATGGAAAGCCTCCCGAGGCGGTGGAGACCGGCGCTGGGCGCGGGCGTATGCCGGATCTCCCCCTCTGTCATCTCAACCTGAGAGTTTCACCTCCCTCGGGCGGGAGGCTTTCCCCGTCGGTGAGACACGCCTGGCGGACGCGCCTGCTTTCCAGAGTCGCCTCGTCCATGCGGTACCGGGTGCCTGAGAGATTCCGGGGAGGTTGCTCCTTCGGCGCCCCGATCGCGTCGGGGTCTCTCCCGCGCGGAGTCAGCAGCGCCCCCAACCTTACCCCGTGCGGCGAGCCCGGCGACGACGGGCCAACTCATCCGCCTGGTGATCGCCTAAAGGGTTCTGGCCCGACTCCGCGCGCTCTCCGGGAAGGTCCGCCAGGGAGCCCTCCACCTCCTGCCAGACCCGGCCGAGCGCGATGCCGAAGACACCCTGACCGCCCTGGAGCAGGTCGATGACCTCGTCGGGCGAGGTGCACTCGTAGACGCTCGCCCCGTCGCTCATGAGCGTGATCTGGGCGAGGTCGTTGACGCCGCGGTCACGCAGGTGCTGGACGGCGATGCGGATCTGCTGGAGGGAGACGCCCGTGTCGAGCAGCCGCTTGACGACCTTGAGGACCAGGATGTCGCGGAAGCCGTACAACCGCTGGGAACCGGAGCCGTGGGCGGCCCTCACGGTCGGCTCGACCAGACCGGTGCGCGCCCAGTAGTCCAGCTGCCGATAGGTGATGTCGGCCGCGGCGCAGGCGGTCGGGCCGCGGTATCCGATGTCGGCGGGCGGTTTCACCGGCTGCCCGTCGAACAGCAGACCTGCCTCACCAGCACGCTGGCGTGCCTCCCCGCGCCGTTCCGGGTCATCCTGGTCGGCGTTTCTACCCTCGCCGCTGCTGACCGCCACGCGGACCTCCGGCTTTCTCTCATCCCGCGGCCTGATCTGGGGGTTTGCGCACGGCCACGGGTTTCACTTGCACCGTAGGACTGGGACCAAGATCAGTCAACGACCCTACCCGGCGCGTCGTGAAGCGTAAATGCACCGAAATTCCTACCCCGCGCGGCCGAAGTCCTCGGGCGTGATCGTGTCAAGGAACTCCCTGAACTTCTCCACCTCGTCCTCCTGGTCGTCGGGAATGATCACCCCCGCTTCCCGGACCACGTCCTCGCTGGCGAAGATGCGGGCACCCGTTCGAAGCGCCAGGGCTATGGAATCCGAAGGACGGGCGCTCACCTCGACCCCGTTGGAGAACACGAGATCGGCGAAAAATATCCCGTCACGGAGTGCGACGATGTTCACCGTGCTCAGCCGGACACCGAGCGCGTCGAGCACGTCGCGGAAGAGGTCATGGGTGAGTGGCCGGGGCGGCGGCTCTTCGGCCTGAGCCATGGCGATCGCCGTCGCCTCTGTCATGCCGATCCAGATCGGCAGGTAACGCTCCCCATGCGCCTCCTTCAGCAGGACAATAGGCTGGTTTGAGGGCATCTCAACCCGAACGCCCACGACCTCCATCTGCAACACGGGCTGCTCCGTCTTCGCTGGATTACGACCGGTTTGTTCAACGTAACACTCGTGGGGGGACGAGTGCCTGGTCAGGTTCTCACCGGCCCAAGTCTCCACGCACGGCGGAACGCAGGAGTGAGGCGTGCAATTCCAGTAGAAGGCCGGAAATCTCCCTGGCCGTCTCGTCGGCCCGGTCGATGGCTCCTGGGGCCCTGCGGCGAAGCAGCGGGGCGACGGCCTGCTCCACGAGCCCGGCCTCGCGCTCGGCCGCGGCCTTGACGACCCGCAGGTGACGCGCCCGCAGGCCGAAGGCCGCCAGTGCCCCGACACTGCGGGCCACGGCCAGCGCCTCGGCGCCGTAGTAGCGGGCCACGGCGGCCACCAGGCCGAAATCCTCGAGCTCGGCGAGGGTCGTCTCGTCGAGCTCGGCGGCGGCCAGCAACTCCGCCCGGGTGAGCCGGACCTCGGCCGGCGCCTCGTCGGGGAGGGCGCGCGGAGGGGCGACGGGCCGCTCCTCGCGGTCCGCCGCCTCGAGCCGGTCCTTGATCACGCGCAGCGGCAGGTAACGGTCACGCTGTTCGCCGAGGATGTAGCGCAGCCGCTCGACGTCGGCGTAGCTGAACTTCCGGTAGCCGGAGGGACTGCGCTCCGGCTCGATCAGCCCCTCGCCCTCCAGGAAACGGATCTTGGAGATGCTGACGTCGGGGAACTCACCCTGCAGAAGGGCGAGCACCTCCCCGATGCTCATGTGCGAACGAGCCGCCTGGGAGCTCATCATCCTCCAGCGGCGCCACGGGTGAGGAAGACCAGCCGGAACTTGCCGATCTGCACCTCGTCGCCGCCGTACAGCGGAACCTCCTCGATCCGCTCGCGGTTGACGTAGGTGCCGTTGAGGCTGCCCACGTCGCGAACGGTGAACACCCCGCCGCCGCGGCGGTAGAACTCCACGTGACGGCGCGAGACGGTGATGTCGTCGAGGAAGATGTCGCTCTCGGGATGGCGGCCGACCGTGGTCAGGTCGCTGTCCAGCAGGAAGCGGCTGCCCGCGTTCGGGCCACGCATGGCGACGAGCAGCGCGGTGCCCGGAGGCAGCTGCTCGACGGCCTGCCGCTCGGCGAGAAGCGTCTCTCCGGTCTCCGCCTCGTAGGCCTCGATTCCGGACAGGGAGATCGTCGAAGTGCTGTCTCCCGGAGAATCGGACCTGGTCAGCGGCGACCCGCATCGTGAACAGAAACGGGCATCCTCAGGGTTGGCATGACCGCACTGCGTGCAGTAGACGCTCGGCATCGATCGGCTCGGCCTCCTACCGCGAAGACGCGGCAACGGTACTCAGTGTTGCGCGCCTCGCTTCATCGCTTCTCAAGTATTTGCTCAGACTGCGAATGCCGCAACATACACCGAGGAGACGCAAAGATCAAGGCCGACGCTCGACCACGGGTTGGGTCGCTGACAAAGCTACAGCCGCGCGGCGTCCCCGGTCCATGCCGCCGCGCTGGGATTTCCCACTCTCTCCACCCGCAAACCTCTCTCCCGTCCCCCGCTCGCGCTCCTCACACCCCGCCGCGCCGTTCTCGCCCCGGCGGCACCTCAGGTCTCCGCGGCCTCCTCGACGACCCCGGCCCAGTGCTCCAGCAGGCTCTGCGCGGAGTCGACGTCCGCGGCTTCGGCCCACAGGTGGGTGACCGCCTCGGCCGGATCGGGCAGCACCAGCGCCCAGCTGCCGTCGTCGGCCACGACCCGCACCCCGTCGGTGGTGTCGATGCGGTACAGCTCGGCCGCCTCGATGACCGAGCGCATCACCACGCCCTTGGCCGCCCACGGGGTCGGGACCGTACGGCGCAGCAGCCTCGCCTCGGGGATCCTGGCGTCGATCTGGCTGAGCGACAGGCGGGTCCTGGCGACCAGGCCGAGCAGGCGCAGGAACACCGCCAGGCCGTCCACCGTGGGCCCGAACTCGGGCACGACGAAGCCGCCCCGCCCGTCGGCGGCGAAGATCATGTCATGGCCCCTGGCCGAGGCGGTCAGCGCGTCGGTCGCGGTGGGGGTCCACTCGACCCGCACCCCGTGGAAGCGGGAGACCTGCTCGGCCACCCGGGTCGTGGTGACCGGCAGCGCCACCCGGCCGCCGCGGCGCTCGGCCGCGACGAGGTCCAGCACCACCAGCAGGGCCCGCTCCTCGCTGATCAGCTGGCCCATCTCGTCCACGAGCGCGATCCGCTCCCCCACCGGGTCGAACCGCACCCCGAAGGCCGCCCTGGAGGAGCCGACGAGCTCGGAGAGGCGTTGCAGGGCGCGGCGGCGCTCGGCGAGGGTCTCGGTCGGCGAGGCGTCGTCCAGGCGGTTGTTGACGGTGAGCACCTCGACGCCCACCCGTCCCAGGAGGCTGGGCAGCACCAGCGAGGAGGTGCCGCCCGCGCAGTCGACCACGACCTTCATGTCGGCGTCGCGGACCCCGCCGACGTCCACGCAGCGCAGCAACTCGTGGGTGTAGTCCTCGACCGCCCTGGCCGGGAAGCTGAGCTCGGCGATCTCCCCGGGGAACGCGCGGCGGAACTCCTGGCGGGAGAAGATCCGCTCCAGCTTGCGCTGGGCCCCCTGGGAGAGGTCGGCGCCCCGCTCGTCCATGAAGACGATGTCCACGCTCTGCGGGTCGCCGGGAGTGGTCCGCAGCGCGATGCCGCCGACGGCGTTCTCCCTGGCGGTGTGGAAGCGCGAGACCGGCAGCGGGGCGGCCTCCAGGTCGAGCACGTCGATCGCGCTGGCGTTCAGCGCGCTGATCACCGCCCGTTTCAGCGCCCTGGCCGCGCGTGAGGAGTCCCGGGAGGTGATGACCGAGGTGCCCTTCTTCAGGGTGGTCGCGTAGGCGCTGGCGAGCCGTACGCACAGCTCGGGGGTGATCTCCACGTTGACCAGCCCGGAGACCCCTCGCGGGCCGAACAGGCTGCGCTGGCCGCGCGGCTCCCAGATGACGCTGGTGTTGACCACCGCGCCGGCCTCGATGGTCTTGAACGGATACACCTTGACGCCGGAGGAGACGTACGCCTCGGCCTCGATGATGCACTCGTCGCCGACGACGGCGCTCTCCTCGATCCTGACGCCGGTCATCAGGTCGGTGTTCTTGCCGACGACGCACCCTCTCAGGTGGGTGCTCGGCCCCACGTAGACGTTGTCGTGGACGACCGCGCGGTGCAGGAAGGCGCCCTCGCGGACGACCACGTTGCTGCCCAGCACGGTGTACTCGCGCAGCTCGGCCCCCGCCTCGACCTTGGCGTAGTCGCCGACGTAGAGGGGGCCCTTGAGCACGGCGTCCGCGTCGACCGAGGCCCCCTCGGCCACCCAGACGCCCGGGGAGACCTCGAAGGCGTCGACGTCCACCCTGACCCGCCCGGACAGCACGTCGGCCTGGGCCTTGAGGTAGCTCTCGTGGGTGCCGACGTCCTCCCAGTAGCCGTCGGCGACGTAGCCGTACAGCGGGGCTCCGCGCGCCAGCAGGCTGGGGAAGACGTCCGCCGACCAGTCGACCTGCTCCCCGGCGGCGATCTCGTCGAGCACCTCCGGCTCCATCACGTAGATGCCGGTGTTGACGGTGTCGGAGAAGACCTGGCCCCAGGTGGGCTTCTCCAGGAAGCGCTCGACCCGGCCGTGGTCGTCGACGATGACGATGCCGAACTCCAGCGGGTTGGGGACGCGCTTGAGCCCGATGGTGACCAGGGCCCCGTTCTCCCGGTGGAAGCGGATCATGTCGCCGAGGTCGATGTCGGTGAGCGCGTCGCCGGAGATGACCAGGAAGCGGTCGTCACGGAGCTTGTCGGCGGCGTTCTTGACGCTGCCCGCGGTGCCGAGCGGGGTGTCCTCGGTCGCGTAGTAGAGGCTCATGCCGAGTTCGTCGCCGTCGCCGAAGTAGTTGCGGACCAGCACCGCCAGGAACTGCACGGTCACCACGGTCTCGGTGAAGCCGTGCCGCTTCAGCAGGCGCAGCACATGCTCCATGATCGGCCGGTTGATTACAGGTAGCAGCGGTTTGGGCTGGTTCGCGGTCATCGGCCGGAGCCGTGTCCCCTCCCCGCCCGCCATCACGACGGCCTTCACAGATCACCTCTTAAGGCGTGCGGCTCCTCGTATGAGCTGACGCACCTGTACCCAATACAGCACCCCCGACCACCAGTACAGGCCGGTACCCCAGATCGCCAGCGACCATCCGACGATTCGGGCGGGACCGGCGTACCAGGCGTCGTGGTGGGCGAGGAAGAGGAGCGGGAAGGCGTAGAGCAGGTTGGCGGTCGCGGCCTTGCCGAGGAAGTGTACCGGCAGCGCCGGGCCGTACCCCAGGCGGCGCAGGAAGAACGGGATGCCCAGCAGCATGACGTCGCGCAGCGGGATCGCCAGGGCCAGCCACCAGGGAATGATCTCGCGCAGGGCAAGGCCCAGCAGGGTGGCCAGGATGTAGAGCCGGTCGGCCAGGGGGTCGAGCAGGCGGCCGAGCCTGCTGGTCTGGTTCCACGCGCGGGCGATCTTGCCGTCGAGCCAGTCGGAGAAGCCCGCCAGCATCAGCAACGCGACGGCCCAGCCGTCGGCCTTGGGCCCCAGCACCAGCCAGAGGAAGACCGGCACACCGAGGAGCCTGGCCAGGCTCAGCGCGTTGGGAACCGTCCAGATGCGGTCTTCGGCTCCCGATGCTTCCGGATTCACCCGAATGTCTCCCCTCCCCGTGCTTGATGCCGACCCTACTGTGTCCGATTCAGGCAGGTGGCGGGTGGCGGGGGACGATCGGGCCCGGCTCCGGGAACGCACAGGGCGGGATGACGGGGCGGGAAGGCGGACCGGGACGGGCGCGGCGGCGGTTCCCCTTCGGAGCGGACGCCGCGCCCGTCACCGGCCCCTCAGCGCGCGTTCCCGACGGCCGCCAGTGGGCGGTCCCGCCTCCAGAGACGGTCGAGGGCGAAGGCGCCGCCGCCGCTGAAGCCGACGGCCAGGCAGACGGCGATCAGGACGAGGACGTACTCGTAGCCGCCCTGCTGGGAGAAGAATCCCCTGCTCCCGTGTACGAAGACGATCGCGCCGGCCATGTCGAGGGCGAGGAAGACCCCGAAGAAGGGAAGCGCCGCCCCGACGATGAAGGCCGCGCCGCCGAGGAGCTCGCTGCCCGCCACGACGGGGGCCGCCACTGACGGTAGGGGGATGCCCAGGGACTCGAACCCCTTGGTGACCTCGGTCATCCCTTCGGTGAAGAACTTCTGCAGTCCGTGTGCGACGAACACGATGCCGATGACGACCCGCGCCAACAGCAGGGTGAATGGCCCGATTCTCTCCAGCATGACGTCTCTCCTGTTGCGATGTAGTTCTCTGGGTGAACCGGCACCCGACAGGTCGACGTGTGATTGAAAATTGAACCATTTGGGAATGGTGAAGCGCCGCCATCGCACGTGTCATCAAGAAGGGGCCGGAACTGCGCATTTGGTGCACCGAACACTTCGCTCGCCATCGAGCGGGTGACCAAGGACGGCGGGTGACGGACCCGGCCACGGATGTTCCTTGACCCACGTAGCATCCAACTATTCGCAACTCTCCCTGTCAATAACTTTCCGACCGCGACGGCTCCGGCCGCACGGCGAAGGCCTCGGTCGCACGGCGGGCGGGTCCGCCGCGCCGCCGCGGCCCGGATTCCGGTCCTCCGCGAACCCCGGTCGCGGCCGTGCCCCGTCTCAGGACCGGCGGACCGCGGCCCGGGGCGACCAGGCCCAGATGAGCAGGGCCGCGGTCAGCCCGGACAGGACGAGGCCGCCGGCCACGTGGAGACTCGGCGGCTCGGGGCCGAAGTGCTGGCCGAGGCCGCCCAGGAGCAGGCCGAGGCTGGCCGCCGCGGGCCATCCGGCCCCCCGCCCCGGGCGCCAGACCAGCAGGGCCGCGGCGCTCTGGAGCAGCGCGATCAGGTGCACCACCGTCCCGACCATGACGTGGGTCTCGGCCGGGACCGCCCCGCCCCGTACCGCCTGCCCGGCGAAGGACGCCGCGACGAGCAGGCCGACCAGCTGGGCGGTGACCAGGACGCGCAGGCCGTACAGCAGGCCCCCGGAGACGGCGCGCCCGGGCGCCGCGGACGGCTGGGCGACGATCTCCCGCATGGGATGTGCTCCTTCCGGCGGTCGGTTCGGAACACATCGTGGGCGCGCGGGCCCGCCGGGTCGTCAGCCCGGGGGTTTACCCGCCGATCCGCCGCAGGGGGGATTCGCCGCGGGGCCGTTCCATATCGGCGTGAACGGCCCCTGGACACGGAAGAGCTCAGCCATGTGAGACCGTACGGATCCAGCCGGTCTACGAAACGGTAAAAAACACCACAGATCTCTCGTGTCCCTCCTCCTCAGGAAGGAAAGCTCCTTCCAGGGATCGGCACGAAAATCAGCCGAATTACTGGGTCGTAGAGCCCGGCTCAGCCTCTACCCTTCAGTTCATGACCAAAGACACCACGCTCTTCCTGGGACAGTGGCTACGCTCCCCGGGAACCGTTGGGGCGGTGGCGCCGAGCTCGCAGCGGCTCGCCGAGACGGTGGCCACCCCGGTCCCCCATCGAGGCGACCCCGTGGTCGTCGAGCTCGGTCCCGGCACCGGGGCGTTCACCGCGGAGATCCAGCGGCGGCTCGGTGGCAGGGGCTACCACCTGGCCGTCGAGATCAACCCGGCGCTGGCCTCGTTCCTGTCGGCCCGGCACCCGAAGGTGGACGTGGTGGTCGACGACGCGGCGCGGCTGCCCGAGCTGCTGCGCGAGCGGGGTCTGGACAGGGCGGACGCGATCGTGAGCGGACTGCCCTGGGCGGCGTTCTCGGAGGAGACGCAGACGCGCCTGATGGACGCGGTCGTCGCGATCATGGGGCAGCACACGGCCTTCACCACCTTCGCCTACAGCTTCGCCAAGGTCATGCGGCCCGCGCAGCGCTTCCGCCGGCGCCTGCACGACACCTTCGAGGAGGTCGTCATCGGCAAGACCGTGTGGGGCAACCTCCCTCCCGCCTTCGTCTACCACTCGCGCAGGCCGCGCTCCTTCGAGTCCGGTTCCGTGGGAGCCTGAGCGGCGGCCCACTCCGGACCTCGGCGGACCTCAGCGGAAGGCCTCCCCGAACCTCGATGCGGCGTACCCTCGCGCCTCGGCCGCCTGGTCGAAGAAGCCCGGCAGCCCGAAGAAGCCGTGGACGGCGCCGTCGTAGCGCCTGAGCTCGACGGGGACACCGGCCGAGGCCAGCCGGGCGGCGTAGGTCTCGGCCTCGTCGCGGAGCGGGTCGTACTCGGCGGTGATCACCGTGGCCGGGGGCAGGCCCGCCTTGTCGGCGAGGCGGAGCGGCACCAGCGCGGGGTCGGCCGGGTCTCCGCCGTACTGCTCGGCGAACCACGCCATCTCGTCGGCGCCCAGCCCGAAGCCCGTGGCGCAGGCCCGGTAGCTCGGAGTGTCCATCGCCACGTCGAGCACCGGATAGATCAGCATCTGGTGGACCAGGCGGAGCCCCGCGTCCCTGGCCCGCCAGGCCGCGACCGCGGCGAGGTTGCCCCCGGCGCTGTCGCCGCAGACGGCGATCCTCGCGGGATCCGCCCCGTAGGCCTCGGGGCGGGCGAAGACGTCCTCGACGGCGGCCCAGGCGTCGTCGGCGGCGGCCGGGAAGGGGTGCTCGGGCGCGAGCCGGTAGTCCACCGAGACCACGACGGCCCCGTTGCGCGCTGACAGGTCACGGCCGAGGGCGTCGTTGCGCTCGACGCTGCCGAACACCCAGCCGCCACCGTGGAAGTAGACGATCGCGGGGAGCGGGCGGCCGCCCTCCTCGGGGCGGTAGACCCGGACCGGCACTCCGGCGGCGACGTCGTCCCTGACGACCGGCAGCGGCGTCCTGGGGCCCCGCTGCACGGCGAAGGCGTCGTCGCCCCGCATCCGGACGATCTCCCCGGGCGTGAGCGAGGAGATCGGGACCCCGAGGTCGGTGGGGAACCGCTTCAGGTAGGCCTCGGCCTGGGGGTGCAACGGCATGACGGCACCATACCCGCCTTCCCCGTCTCCGCGCCGCCGCCGCGCGCCCACGTTCCGCCCGCCCGGCGCCCGTCCGGGCCTCTTGAGCGCCCGTCCGGGCCTCTGAGCGTCCGTCCGGCGCCCGTTCAGCGCCCCGCGGCCTCGACCAGCGCCTCGACCAGCCGGTTGTCGCCGCCGCGCTCGGGGTGCCACTGCACGCCGACGGCGAAGGGGTGCCCCTGAAGCTCGATGCCCTCGACGATCTGGTCGTCGGCCCAGGCGACGGCGAGCAGGCCGGTGCCCAGCCGCTTGACGGCCTGGTGATGCGGCGCGGTCACCTCGGCCCGGTCGCCGAGCGCCTTGCCCAGGTTGCTCGACACGCTGATCTGGATGAGATGCGTACGGCCCGCCTCGGAGTGACGGTCGTGGCCGACCTCGTCCGCGAGCCACGGGATCAGGGAGCCGCCCTGGGCGACGTTGAGGACGTGCATGCCCCGGGCGACGGCGAGCAGCGGCAGCCCCGCCTGGACGGCGGCGCGGACCAGGGCCAGTTCGAAGCGGTCGCGGTGGGCCTGGGGCTCTTCGGCCCGCTCCTCGCGGGCCGCGCCGTACAGGGCGGGGTCGAGCTCACAGCCACCGGCGAGGATCAGCCCGGACAGGCCCCGCACGTAGTCGCCGGCGGCACCCGGGGTCATGGGCGGGAGCAGTACGGGGGCCCCGCCCGCCTTCTCGACGGCACGGGCGTACGCGGGTGGCGACAGGACGGCCTCGCGGACCCAGCTGCCCCAGCGGGCTGCCTCAAGGTAAGCGGTGACGCCGATCAGGGGTCGGGGCATGAGTTCTCCAACAGGGCCATGTGGAAGACGGCGCCCTCGTTTCGGACGGCACCCATCCAGCCTCCAGAAGCCCCCCTATCATTGCGCACACTATTTCGGTTTTGTCACGCATCTGAAGGTATCGGTGTCGTCTCGTCCGGTACCGCCCGGCGCCCGGGAGGGGGCGGCGGGCGGCGCCGGCCACCCCGGCCGATGAACATGACAAAAATCCTCAGAACGGGTAAATCCCCACCTTCGGGTAAATGTGATTCTTATTCGCTTTACCCTCCACCCTCCGGTCGGCATGGTCACTCAAAATAGCGACACAATTACGGATAGTTTGAATTCCCACCATATGCCGGGAACACGTTGTGACACCCACAAGGTGATGGAAGACTCAAATTCGAGCGCCCCGGTGCGCCGGGGCCGCCGGACGCTCATCACCCGGAACCGTCAGGAGGTAGATCTGCGTGATCGGATTTTTGATCCGGTCAATTAGGGTGGGTTCCGTCCATGTCTTTGAATCCCCGTCTCGTGAAGGAAAGCTTCGCCGTCATCGAACCCGTCGCGGACAAGGCCGCGGCGTACTTCTACGGGCGCCTGTTCGCCGAGAGCCCGCACCTGCGGGCGATGTTCCCCCCGGCGATGGGGCCCCAGCGCGACCGCCTGTTCGGCGCGCTGACCAGGGTCGTCTGGAGTCTCGACAGCCCGGACAGCCTGTCGTCGTTCCTCGGCCGGCTCGGCCGCGACCACCGCAAGTACGGCGTGCGCCCCGAGCACTACACCACCCTCGGCAACGCGCTGCTGGCCACGGTAAGGTGCTTCGCCGCCGAGGTGTGGAGCCCCGCCATGGAGGCGGCGTGGCTGGCCGCCTACACCGTCGCCACCGACATCATGATCAGTTCCGCCGAGTCCGACGCGGGAACGTTCCCGCCCTGGTGGCTGGCCGAGGTGATCGACCACGAGCTCCGTACCCCGGACATCGCGGTGATCACGCTGCGGCCCGGCGAGCGGCTGCCGTACCTGCCGGGCCAGTACGTCAACGTGCAGACGGCGCGCTGGCCACGGGTGTGGCGCCCGTTCTCCATCGCGAACGCGCCGAAGGAGGACAACACCGTCCGCCTGCACGTCCGGGCGGTCCCCGGGGGCTGGGTCTCCACCGCGCTGGTCGAGCACACCGGGATCGGGGACACGCTGATGCTCGGCGCCCCGGTCGGCACGATGACCCCCACCGGCTCGGGACGCGACATCCTGTGCGTCGCGGGCGGCACCGGGCTGGCGCCGCTGAAGGCCATCGTGGAGCACGCGATCGAGTCGGACGCGCCTTCGAGTGTCTGCGTGCTGTACGGCGCGCGCACCTCGCGCGAGCTCTACGACCTGCCCGACCTGATCAGGATGCAGTCGCGCTCTCCCCGGCTGAAGGTGCTGCCCGTGGTCTCCGGCGACCCCGGCTACGGTGGCACGCGGGGGAAGGTGTCCGAGATACTGGAACGGTTCCGCTCCTGGGCGGGCCACGAGGTCTACGTCTGCGGCCCCGCCGCCATGGTCGACGAGACCGTCCGCGCACTCCGGCGGAACGGCGTGCCGTCCGCCGATATCCACCGGGACCTCGTCCCCGGAGAATGCTGACCGATATTCACGACCAACCACTCAATTCATGACGCGATTCACAGAGCCCGTGACGGGACAGGTCGCGACATGGCAGCATGAGCCCGCATCCGGAGGGAGGGCGATGACCAGGCCCGTCACCCTTGTGACATTCGTGCTTCCCTCTGCCCTGGGGCACTGGGCGGGCGACATGGTGGAGATCCGCGTCTTCGCGGTCGCCGAGCGTCACGGCGCCCTTCCCACGCTGGGCGCCGCGCTCGACACGCTCTGCCGCAGGCATCCGTCGCTCGAGCGGCGGATCCGCGACGACCACGGGCGTGTCCGCCGCCACATCAGCATGTTCGTCTGCGGTGAGAACGCCAGAGGTCTCGGCGGCCTCGACTGCGCCCTGCCGCCGGGTGCCGAGGTGCACGTGCTACCCGCGCTGAGCCGGATGTGCTGACGCGCCGGGCCCTCCCCCGGCGCCTCCGCGGTGCTCCCGGTGCTCCCGGTGCTCCCGGTGCTCCCGGTGCTCCTGCGGCGCGTTCCCGCGCCGCTCCCGCGATGCCCCCGCGTTTCCCGGGCCGTCCCGCAGGGACCCGGCCTCTCTCACCCGCCGGCGCCCGCCGGAGAACCGGCGGGCGGGGATCCGGCGGGCCGCCCGAGAGCCTCCGCGATGGCCATGGCGTCCTGATATTCGCGCCAGTGCGTCACCTTGCCGTCCCGCGCCCTGAGGACACCGACGAAGGGGGCGGTCGCACGGCGGCCGGTGGTGGTGACCGTTCCGGTGATCTCGTACTCGACGACGATCACCTCCGGGTCGGCCGTCTCGTGGACGGCCAGCTCCCGGATCTCGTCGAACCGTACCGGGAGGGCGGCCCGGCCCTGGGCGGCGAAGGCGGCGAACCTCTCCCGCCCCTCGACGCGCCGGGGTCTGCCCGGCGGGGCGAAGGGCATCTCGACGACGACGTCCTCGGCGAGGAGGCCTCCCTCCGTGATGGCGACGTCGTCGAGCCAGTACCGCCGCATGCGCTCGAACAGCTCGCGGGGTCCGGGAACGTCGCTGGGTCCGGGCATGGTGGGTCCCTTCCACGAGGAGCGAATAAGATGAGTCGTTACTCACCTTCAATATGGTGAGTCGCGACTCACCTTGTCAACGCCCGAAGGGATCCGATCGGATGACCACCCCCTCGACCCCCGCCACCGACGGCCCGCCCCAAAGGATGCGCGCCGACGCCCGCCGCAACCGGGCCCGGATCCTCGCGGCCGCCGAGGAGGTCTTCGCGGAGAAGGGACCGTCGGCGTCGACCGAGGAGGTCGCCGCCCGCGCGGGAGTGGCGATCGGCACGGTCTTCAAGCACTTCCCCACCAAGCAGGACCTGCTGCGGGCCATCATGAAGGACCTGCTGGCACGCCTCACCCAGGAGGTGGACACCCTGGCGGGAGACGGCGACCCGGCGACGGCGCTGTTCGACTTCGTCTCCGGGACGGTCGAGCAGGCTGCGCGGAAGAGAACGGTCGTCGGACTGCTGGCCGAATCGGGCGCCGGGCTCCAGCTCGCCGACTCCGTGCAGCTCCTTCGCCAGGGGGTCGAGGGGCTGCTGGCCCGCTCCCAGCGGGCCGGAGCCGTCCGCGAGGACGTCCGCCCCGACGAGGTCCTGGCCCTGCTCACCGCCGCCTGTCAGGGGGCGCTGAGCGCGGGCTGGGACCGCGACCTCCAGCGCCGCACCCTCGCCATCGTCTTCGACGGGCTCCGCCCTCCGGCCTGGAGGACGGGCGCCGACCCGGCGCCAGGTCCGCGGGATCTTTGACGGCCGCGCGACATCGTGCACGCGTTCGCGGGCCGGAAGGAGAGGCGCGCAGGTCCGGGAGATCCCGCGGGATCCGCCCCGGCTCCGGCCGCCCGTACGGCCGCGGATTAGCATGGACGTGAGATCGGGCGGTCTGGACCGGTGGTCGGCAAGGAGGCCACGATGGACTACGACGTGTTCGACCTGGGAGATGTCCGGCTGCAGAGCGGGGCGACGCTGCCCGACGCCAAGCTCGCCTACAAGACCTACGGCGAGCTCGACGCTGACGGGGGCAACGCGATCGTCTACCCCACGTGGTACTCGGGCCAGCATTACGACAACGAGTGGCTCATCGGCGAGGGCATGGCCCTCGATCCGTCGAGATACTTCATCATCATCCCGAACATGTTCGGCAACGGCCTGTCGTCGTCGCCGAGCAACACCCCGCCACCGCACGACAGGCCGCGCTTTCCGCACGTGACGATGTACGACAACGTCGAGATGCAGCACCGGCTGGTCACCGAGCGGTTCGGCCTGGAGCGTCTCGCGCTCGTCACCGGCTGGTCGATGGGGGCCGGTCAGACCTACCAGTGGGCGGTCAGCCACCCCGAGACGGTCCGGCGGATCCTGCCGTTCTGCGGCGCGGCGAAGACCAGCCTGCACAACATCGTCTTCCTTGAGGGGGTCAAGGCCGCGCTCACCGCCGACGCCGCCTGGAACAACGGCTGGTACGGCGAGCAGCCCGGAACCGGCCTGCGGGCCCTGTCCCGCGTCTACGCGGGCTGGGGCTTCTCCCAGCAGTTCTACCGGGAGAGGACCTTCGAGCGGGACCCGCTCGGCTACGGCTCCCTGGAGGACTTCCTCGTCGGCTTCTGGGAGGGACTGTTCATCAAGCGCGACGCGAACAACCTGCTCGCCATGCTCTGGACCTGGCAGAACGCCGACATCGGCAGGACTCCCGGGTTCGGCGGCGTCGAGGAGGCGCTCGCCTCGATCGGGATGCCCGCGATCATCATGCCCGGCAGACAGGACCTCTACTTCACCCCCGAGGACAACGAGTGGGAGGTCACCCACATGCCGAACGCGGAGCTGCGGGTCATCCCGGGGACGTGGGGGCACTTCGCCGGAGGAGGCCTCAACCCGGTGGACACCGAGTTCATCGACGACGCGCTCAAGGAGCTGCTCGCGCGCGACGCCTGAGACGCGACCGGGGACCCGGCGGCGGCCGTGTGCCGGACCCGCCGACGGGACCCGCGGACGGAACCGGCATGGGGCCCGGTGACGGGACCCGGTGACGGGACCGGGACGCCCGCGGCGCGCGGTGAGGGGCCGGCGGCGGTAGCGTGTGGCCCGCCGTTTCCGCCGTTTTCACCGCGAGCGGCGATGCTCGTCGGCTCTGCGTCACAGGTGATGGTGTGAGATTTCGTGTACTCGGTCCGCTGACCGTGCTCTCCGAAGGCCGGGAGGTGCCGATCGGCGGCAACAAGCTGCGCGTGGTACTGGGCGGTCTGCTGCTGCGTCCCGGCGAGACCGTCCCGGTCTCCCGGCTGGTCTCGTGGTTGTGGGAGGACGGCGCGGACGACCCCGATCGGGCCAGGGCGACCGTGCACAGCTACGTCAACCGGCTGCGGCAGCGGCTCGGGGCGCGGGAGGTGATCCGCACCTTCCCGGACGGCTACCGGGCCGAGGTCGACGCCGGTTCGCTGGACCTGCTGCGCCTGCGCGACCTGGCGAGCGCGGGACGGCGGGCGACCGCCGCCGGGGACCTGCGGTCGGCCGCGCACGTGCTGTCCGAGGCGATCGAGCTGTGGCGGGGGCCCGCGCTGTCCAACGTGGACTCGGCCGCGCTCCACGAGCAGGAGGTGGGGCCGCTGACCGAGGAGTGGCTGCGCCTGCAGGAGCAGTGGCTGGACGTCGGCCTGCGGACCGGCAGGCACGCCGAACTGGTCGCCACACTGCGGGAGCTGACCCGCTCGCATCCGCTGCGGGAGCCGTTCTGGGAGTTCCTGATGCTCGCGCTGCACCGCGGCGGACGCCACGCGGAGGCGCTCCAGGCCTACCACTCGCTGAGCGGGCTGCTGGCCGAGGAGCTCGGCGTCGATCCCGGTCCCTCGCTGCGCGCCACCTATCAGGCGATCCTGACCGACGACCCGTCCGCCCGCCCGCCGCAGGCGTCCGCCACGCGGCAGGAGGCCTCTCCCCCGGTCCCCCGGCAGCTGCGCCCCGACATGCCGGCGTTCGCCGGACGCCGGGCCGAGCTGGCCTCCCTCGACCGGACGCTGGACGACGGCGCGCCGGCGTCCCCGGGATCGGCGGGAGGGCCCAGGATCGTGTCGCTGCAGGGCACCGCGGGATCCGGCAAGACGGCGCTGGCCGTCCACTGGGCGCACCGGATCTCCGGCCGCTTCCCCGACGGGCAGCTCTACCTCGACCTGCACGGGTACGGCCCGGAACCGCCCGTCGATCCGGCGGCGGCCCTGGAGACGCTGCTGCGGGCCCTGGGCACCCCGCCCGGCCGGATCCCCGCCGGTCTCGACGAACGCTCCGCCCTGTTCAGGACGCTCCTGACCGGTAAACGGACGCTCCTGCTGCTCGACAACGCGGGCAGCAGCGAGCAGGTCCGCCCGCTCATCCCCGGCTCCGGCGGCGTGGTCATCGTCACCAGTCGCAACCAGCTGCGCGGCCTCGTCGTCGAATACGGCGCGCTGCGCGTCGTCCTCGACCAGATGCCCCCGCAGGAGGCGGGCGAACTGCTGGCCGAGGTGCTCGGCCAGGAGCGGGTGGCCTCGGCGCCGGAGGCGGTCGCGGAGATCGTGGAGCGGTGCGCCCGCCTTCCGCTGGCCCTGCGCATCTTCGCCGAGCGCGCGGCGCGCTTCCCCGGCGTCCCGCTCGGCAAGCTCGTGGCGGACCTGCGGGACGAGGGCACCCGGCTGTCGGCGCTCGACGCCGGGGACGGCGGCCACACCGATCTGCGCACGGTGTTCTCCTGGACCTACGGCGCCCTGGACCCCGACGCCGCACGGCTGTTCCGGCTCCTCGGCCTGCATCCGGGACCGGAGGTGAGCACGGGGGCGGCCGCCGCCCTGATGGGCGAGGACATCGCCGGGGTCACGCGGCTGCTCGACCGGCTCACCGCCGACCACCTGCTCAGGTCCCGTTTCCCCGGCCGGTACGACTTCCACGACCTGCTGCGCAGCTACGCCGCCGAGCGGGCACAGGAGGGAGAGGACCTCAAGGAGCGGGAGGCCGCGCTCGGCCGGATGCTGGAGTGGTACCTGCACTCCGCCCGCGGGGCCGCCGAGCACCTGCCGCCCGTCGGCCGGGCCCTCGCGGCCGGGCCCGTTCCCGCCGGCCTCAGCCTGCCGAGGTTCGACGGCCCCGAGGAGGCCGTCGGCTGGTACGAGGAGGAGCTGGCCAACCTCATGGCCGCGACCCACTACGCGGCGTCACGGGGATGGCACGGGGCCGCCTGGCGGATTCCCCGGGCGCTGGCGTCGTTCCTCGACTTCCACGTGCCGGGAACGGCGTGGGTCGCCGTCTACCGCGTCGCCGTCGAGGCGAGCAGGCTCGCCCGGGAGTCCTTCGAGGAGGGCTCCGCCCTCAACCACCTGGCCTGGGCCAACACCCGGCTCGGCCGCCTCGGCGAGGCCGTCGCGCACTACGACGAGGCGCTGGCGCTCGCCCGGCGGATCGGAGACCGGGACCTGGAGGGAGACGTGCTGGTCAATCTGGGCGTCACGCTCTTCAAGCTCGGCAGGTTCGCCGAGTCGGCGGCGTGCTACGGCCAGGCGCTGGAGATCGCCAGGGACAGCGGCGACCGGCGCCTCGAGGCCGAGGCGCTCAACGATCTGGCCCACAACGACAACGAACGGGGCCGCCACCACGAGGCGCTGTCCGGCGCGGACACGGCGCTCGGCATCTACACCGAGCTCGGCGACCGGTACCGCCGCGGCGAGGCGCTGCGCACCCTGGGCGCCGCGAACGCCGGGCTCGGCCGGTACGGCGAGGCCGTCGCGCTCTTCCTCGACGCGCTGGAGCTGATGCGGGAGTTCGACGACCGCCGGGGCGAGGCCGAGGTCCTGAGCCTGCTGGGCGAGGCCCTGCACGGCTCGGGCGACCACGGCGCCGCGCGGGCCCGGCGGCGGGAGGCGGCCGAGGTCTTCGCCGAGCTGGACGACGACCGGGCGGCCGCCGTACGGCGACGCCCGGTGGAGACCGGCCCCCTGACCGCCGACCTCCACCGGATCTGAGGGCCGAGAGGGAACGTGCCGCCCGTCCGGCCCCCTGCCGAGGACGAACGGCACGTTCCCGTGGCCCGGACCACACCGGCGGTCCCGGGGAGGGGCGGCACGCGCCCCCTGATCACCCCTCCCCGGCCCGGCTCAGGTGATCCGGACGCTGTCGCGAACGGCGGGGACGTTCGCGGCGCCCCTTCCCCGCTCGATCCACGTCCCCGCCCCGCAGGCGTTCGCGTCACCGGTGCACGACTCCGCCGTGATCACCGGCCCCCATGTGACAGCACGCATGGTCATCTCCATTCGTCCTCGTCTTCCTGTTTCTTGTGAGGCGAGAACGAATCTAGGAACACCCCCTTGCATATCTCTCACAAATCCCTCATAACACCTGTCAGCGGAAACTCCCCGGCCGGCCTCCGGGAGAACGGCTCGTGACAGAGGGTTCGTGACAGAGGGTTCGTGACAGAGGACGGTCGCTTCGCACCGCCGCCTCCGGGTAGGCAGCGGGAATGGGGGATATCACTGTCAGCAGGGTCTACGACACGGAGCCGGTCAAGGGGGCGGTCTTCCTCGTCGACGGGATGTGGCCCCGGGGCGTCCGCAAGGAAGATCTCAAACTCGACGGGTGGACACGTGACGTCGCGCCGTCATCGGATCTGCGCCGCTGGTTCGGACACCGTCCGGAGCGTTTCGACGAGTTCCGCACCCGCTATCTCCAGGAACTGGAGGCCAACCCGGAGGCCGTACGGCCGTTGCTGGAGGCCGCTCGCCGGGGACCGGTCACCCTGCTCTACGCGGCGAAGGACACCGAGCACAACAACGCCGTGGTCCTCAGGGAGTACCTGCGAGACCGGCTGGCGGCCGCCCATCGGTGAGGGGGTGATCCTTCGCGCCTTTTCCACGGCGGCACCACGCCGGGCATGCCGGGGTCCGACGGCCGGCTGTTCACCGACCGCCCGCCCCCGCTCCCCCGCGGGGCCGGAAGGCGGGGACGGACGCGGGCCCCACGGTCAGCGGCTCCGTCCTCCGGGGTGCCGGTAGAAACCGGTGCGGTCCGCCGCGAGAGGGGTGTTGCCCAGGATCAGGTCCGCGGCCTTCTCCGCCACCATCATGACCGGGGCGTAGATGTTGCCGTTCGTCACGTACGGCATGACCGAGGCGTCGACGACCCTGAGCCCCTCGAGATCGTGCACCCTCATGGAGCGCGGATCGACCACCGCCAGGTCGTCCACCCCCATCCGGGCCGTGCACGAGGGATGCAGGGCGGTCTCGGCGTCCCCCGCGACCCAGTCGAGGATCTCCTCGTCGGTGCGCACCGAGGGGCCCGGTGACAGCTCTCCGGCGTTGTATGCGTCCATCGCGGGCTGGTTGAGGATGTCGCGGGCGATCCGGACGGCCTCGACCCACTCCCGCCGGTCCCGGTCGGTCGACAGGTAGTTGAACCGCAGCGCCGGATGGACCCGGGGGTCGGTGCTCGTGATCTTCACCGAGCCGCGGGAGTCGGAGTACATCGGCCCGACGTGCACCTGGTAGCCGTGGCCGCCCGCGGGCGCGGAGCCGTCGTAGCGCACGGCGACGGGCAGGAAGTGGAACATCAGGTTGGGGTAGCCGACGTCGTCGTTGCCGCGCACGAACCCCCCGGCCTCGAAGTGGTTGGTCGCTCCGGGACCGCTGCGCAGCAGCAGCCACCGGGCGCCGATCCACGGGCGGTTGCGCCACTTCAGCGCGGGCTGCATCGACACGGGGCGCGCGCAGCCGTACTGGACGTAGACCTCCAGGTGGTCCTGGAGGTTCTCCCCGACCCCCGGCAGGTCGTGCACGATCTCGACGCCGAGGGATTCCAGCTCGGCGGCGTCGCCCACGCCGGAGAGCTGGAGCAGCTGCGGGGAGTTGACCGCGCCGCCGCACAGGACGACCTCTCCCGCGCGGACCCTCCGGCCGCCGCCGTACTCGACGCCGACGGCCCGCCGCCCGTGGAAGAGGACCCGGGTGACGAACGCCCGTGTCCTGACCTCCAGGTTGGGGCGCCGCCGGGCGGGGTGCAGGTAGGCGCGGGCGGCCGACAGCCTGCGGCCCCGGCGGATGGTGCGGTCGAAGGGGGCGAAGCCCTCCTGGCGGTATCCGTTGACGTCGTCGGTCAGCGGGTGTCCGGCCTGCTGCACCGCCTCGAGGAAGGCGGTGAACAGCGGGTTGCTCGCGGGACCGCGCTCCAGCACGAGGGGCCCGTCGTGCCCGCGCAGCGGATCGTCGGGACCGGCCGCGAGGCAGTCCTCCATCCGCCTGAAGTACGGCAGGCAGTGGGCGAAGTCCCAGGCCTCCATGCCGGGATCGGCCGCCCATCGCTCGTAGTCCATGGGGTTGCCCCGCTGGAAGATCATTCCGTTGATGCTGCTGGAGCCGCCCAGCACCTTGCCCCGGGCGTGGTGGATCCGGCGGCCGCGCAGGTACGGTTCCGGTTCCGACCGGTATCCCCAGTCGTAGAAGCGGTTGCCGATGGGGAAGGCCAGCGCGGCCGGCATGTGAATGAGGACGTCCCAGCGGGAGTCGGGGCGTCCCGCCTCCAGCACCAGCACCCGGTTGGAGGGGTCGGCGGACAGCCGGTTCGCGAGAGCGCTTCCGGCTGATCCACCACCAACAATGACGAAGTCATACATATCCACTTCGTCAACTTAAAGTTGGAATAACCCCTCTAAAACTATCTACTAAGGCACTTATTCTCACTGCCCATGAGAAAACGCCACCCTCCACAACGGATCACCCGGTGTCTCCGGCACGCTGGACGAGCCTGACCACCACGCTCTTCGAGGTGGGAGTGTTGGAGGTCTCCGCGACCGAGTCGAGCGGCACCAGCACGTTGGTCTCGGGGAAGTACGCCGCGCAGCATCCCCGCGCGGTCGGGTAGGCGACGACGCGGAACATCTCGGCCCTGCGCTCGCCGTCCGGCCACTCGCCGATCAGGTCCACCATGTCGCCGTCGGCCAGGCCGCGCTCGGCCAGGTCGTCCGGGTTGACGAAGACGACCCTGCGGCCGTTGCTCACGCCCCGGTAGCGGTCGTCCATGCCGTAGATCGTGGTGTTGTACTGGTCGTGGCTGCGGACCGTCTGCAGCAGCAGCCGCCCCTCGGGGACGCGCAGTACCTCAAGGGGATTGACGGTGAAGTTGGCCCTGCCCGTCGCGGTGGGGAAGCGCCGCTCGTCGCGGGGCGCGTTGGGCAGCGCGAAGCCGCCGGGGGCGCGAACGCGGGCGTTGAAGTCGCCGAACCCGGGCACCACCCGCGCCACGCGGTCCCTGATGGCGTCGTAGTCGGTCTCGAACTCCCGCCAGGGCACGTGGGGGTCGTCCCCGAACAGCTCGCGCGCCAGCCTGCAGACGATCGCCACCTCGGGGAGCAGGTCGGCGGACGCGGGGGCGAGCCTGCCCCGGGAGGCGTGGACCAGGCCCATGGAGTCCTCGACCGTGACGAACCGGTCGCCGTCGCGTTCGGTGCGTCCCAGCGTCGGCAGGATGAGCGCCTCCCGGCCGCAGACCGCGTGGGAGCGGTTCAGCTTGGTCGACACCTGCACCGTCAGCCGGGCGCGCCGCATCGCCGCCTCCGTCACCTCCGTGTCCGGCGTCGCGGCCACGAAGTTGCCGCCCATCGCGAAGAACACCTTCGCCTCGCCGTCGCGCAGGGCCCTGATCGCCTCCACGGTGTCCAGGCCGTGGTGGCGGGGCGGTTCGAACCCGAACTCGTCGCGGAGCGCGTCGAGGAAGGCCTCCGACGGCTTCTCGTAGATGCCCATCGTCCGGTCGCCCTGGACGTTGGAGTGCCCGCGCACCGGGCAGACCCCGGCGCCCGGCCGTCCCACGTTCCCGCGCAGCAGCAGGAAGTTGACGACCTCCCTGATGGTGGCGACGGAGTTCTTGTGCTGGGTCAGGCCCATCGCCCAGCACACGATCACCGACCGAGCCGCGAGCACGTCGCCCACGGTCTCCTCGACGGCCTGGCGGGTCAGGCCCGTCGCCTCCTCGACGTCCGCCCAGTCCAGGGCGCGCGCGTCCGCCGCCCACTCCTCGAAGCCGTGGGCGTGGGCCTCGACGAACTCGCGGTCGACCACCGTTCCCGGCGCCTTGTCCTCCGCCTCCAGCAGCAGCCGCGACATGCCCTTGAACAGGGCCAGGTCGCCGTTGAGCCGGATCTGCAGGAACCTGTCGGCCAGCGTCGTGCCGGACCCGACCAGCCCGGAGGGCCGCTGCGGGTTCTTGAAGCGCAGCAGTCCCGCCTCGGGCAGCGGGTTGACCGCGACGATCCGCGCCCCGTTCCGCTTGGCCCGTTCCAGCGCCGACAGCATGCGCGGGTGGTTGGTCCCGGGGTTCTGCCCGACCACGAAGACGAGGTCGGCCCGGTGCAGGTCCTCCAGCGAGACCGTGCCCTTGCCGATCCCCAGGGTCTGGGTGAGCGCCGACCCGCTGGACTCGTGGCACATGTTGGAGCAGTCGGGAAGGTTGTTCGTGCCGAAGCGCCGGATGAGGAGCTGGTAGGCGAACGCGGCCTCGTTCGAGGTGCGGCCCGAGGTGTAGAAGACCGCCTCGTCGGGGCCGTCGAGCGCGCGCAGCTCCCGCGCGACGATGTCGAACGCCTTCTCCCACGTCACCGGCACGTAGTGGTCGGCGCCCTCGGGCTTGTGCATCGGCTCGGTGAGCCGCCCCTGCTGCCCCAGCCAGTAGTCGGTGCGCCCGGCCAGCTCGCCCACGGAGTGCCGGGCGAAGAAGTCTCGGGTGACCCGGCGGGTCGTGGCCTCCTCGGCCACCGCCTTCGCGCCGTTCTCGCAGAACTCCGCCGGGCTGCGGTGCTCGCCCTCCGGCCACGCGCACCCCGGGCAGTCGAAGCCGCTCTTCTGGTTGACCCTGACCAGGGTCAGGAACGTACGGCCCGCGCCCATCTGGGCGTAGGACGTCAGCAGCGATCTGGTCACCCCGGGGATGCCCGCCGCCCACTCCTTGGGCGGGTGGATCTCCAGACCGTCCTCGGTGACGTCCTCTTTCGGAGCTTTCCTGGCCATCCCGCCGCCTCTTTTCCATCACGCGCCATCCGGCCGGCCGGGCGCCCGGCTACGGAAGTCCGTCACCGGCCGGCGTCATTCACACTCCTCGAAGTCTCGCACGTCCTCCCAGTGGGACAAGCGCCCCACCCAGGCCTGTATCGGGCACAGCATCCACGATCGCTCTTTTCCGGAAACAGATCTACTTTCCCGGGAAAAGCACAAGGCGCCGCCCGGGTAGATCACGGAACAGTGACAAAAACCGTAGAAATCACCACTTCCCGTGCATGAGCCGACCGGTAAAACTAGGCACCAGGTCATCCACCGCAGCGCCGCGAAAGGACGTCATGTCAGAGGCCATGTCAACGGGAACTCCGGCCGATCCGCACGGCCGTACGGCGGGGGCCCGCGCAACGCTCGGACGCGGGGCATGACCCGGGGGCCGTCGCCGGAACTCGCCGCCCCCCGCACCGGCTACCACATCGAACGTCTCACGCTCGGCAACGGCCTGCGCGTGGTGCTGGCGCCCGAGCCCGGCTCGCCCGTGGTGGGGGTCGCCGTGGTGTACGGCGTGGGCATCCGGTCGGAGCCCGAGGGCCGCACCGGCTTCGCCCACCTCTTCGAGCACCTCATGTTCCAGGGGTCGGCGAACCTGGACAAGCTTGAGCACTTCCGGCACGTGCAGGGCGCCGGGGGCACCTTCAACGGCTCGACCCACCTCGACTACACCGAGTACTTCCAGACGGTGCCCGGCAACGCGCTCGAACGCGTGCTGTTCCTGGAGGCCGACCGCATGCGGGAGCCCCGGCTCACCGCGGAGAACCTGCGCAACCAGGTCGACGTGGTCAAGGAGGAGATCCGGGTCAACATCCTCAACCGGCCCTACGGCGGCTTCCCCTGGCTGCGGCTGCCGCCGGTGATGTTCGGCACCTTCCCCAACGCGCACGACGGCTACGGCTCCTTCGAGGACCTGGAGGCCGCCGGGGTCGGCGACGCCGAGGAGTTCTTCGCCGAGCACTACGCCTGCGGGAACGCGGTGCTGAGCGTCACCGGCGGTTTCACCGCCGAGGAGGCTCGGCGGCTGGTCGAGCGGCACTTCGGCGACATCCCCGCCAGGCCGGCGCCGCCCAGGCCCGACCTGGCCGAGCCCGACCTCACCTCGGCGCGTCACAGCTCCTACGTGGACGAGGCCGCGCCGACACCCGCGGTCGCCGCCGCGTGGCGGGTGCCCGACCCGGTGGCCGACCTCGCGGGCTACCTGCCGTACGTGGTGCTGGCCGAGGTGCTCACCGACGGCGTCTCCTCCCGCCTGGTCGAGCGGCTCGTGCTGAAGGACCGCCTGGCCACCGGGGTCAGCGGGTACACCGGCTTCATGGGCGACGCCTTCGACGTCCTCGACCCCACGGCGCTGCTGCTGCAGCTGAACCTGCCCGCCGGGGGATCGGCGGAACGGGTGCTCGAGGTCGTCGACGAGGAGATCGAGCGCCTGGCGGCCGACGGGCTGCCGCCGGAGGAGCTGGCGCGGGTCCAGGCGCGGATGGTCGCCCTCCTGCTGCGCGACGGCGACGCGGTGATCGGCAGAGGGGTGCGGATGGCCGTCCTGGAGTTGCAGCGCGGTGATCCCGCCCTGCTCAACGAGCTGCCCGCGCTGCTCACCTCGGTGACCGCCGAGGAGATCCGGGCGGCGGCCGGACGCCTGCGCCCGCACCGGCGGGCGTCCATCGAGGTCGTGGCGGGGAGGGCACGATGAACGCCGTCACGTCCGGGCCCGCGCGCCCTCTTCCCGAGCTGGGGCCCGACTCGCCGCTCGTCCTGCCCCCGCGGGCGGAGGCGGTGCTGCCCAACGGGCTGAGCGTCACGGCGATCGCCCGGCGCAGCGCTCCCCTGGTCGAGCTGCGGCTGTGGGTGCCGATGGCGATGGTGGACATCGCCGAGGGCGCCCTGCTGGCGCAGACGCTGCTGTCCGGTACGGGCACCCGCTCGGCGACCGGGATCGCCGTCGAGCTGCAGGCCGCCGGGGGCGCTCTCAGCGGCACCGCCGACCCCGACCGCTGGCTGATCAGCGGGAACTGCCTGGCCTCCGGGCTCGACCGGCTGCTGGAGGTGCTCGCGGACGTGCTCGGCGGGGCCGTCCATCCCGGCTACGAGGTCTCCGTCGAACGGGAGCGCCTGGCCCACCGGGTGCGGGTGGCCCTGAGCCAGCCGCCCAACGTGGCCAGGGCCGAGCTGCTGCGGCGGGTCTACGGTGACCATCCGTACGCGGTCGACACCCCGGCCCCCGAGCGGGTGGAGGCGGTGACGGCCGAGGAGGTCCGCGCCCTGCACGGGCGCAGGATGCGCCCCGGCGGCGCCTCGCTGGTCCTGGTCGGCGACCTGGACCCGGACGACGCGGTCGAACTCGTCGGCCGCAGGCTCGGCGGCTGGGGCGGCGACCTCTCCGACGCCGGCGCCGAGGTCCGGATGCCGGCCGCCCCGGCGCCGGTGCCGGGCCCGCTGCTGCTGGTCGACCGTCCGGGCACGGTGCAGTCGTCGATACGGCTCGCCCTGCCCGCCTCCGGGCGCGGCCATCCGGACACCGCTCCCCTGCAGCTCGCCAATCTGATCTTCGGCGGCTACTTCTGCTCCCGCTGGACGGAAAACATCCGCGAGGACAAGGGATACTCCTACGGCCCCAACTCGGTGCTGGACCACTCGCTCGGCGGGTCGGCCCTGATGCTCTCGGTGAACGTGGCCACCGAGGTGACCGCGCCCGCGCTCGTCGAGACGCTCTACGAGCTGGGCAGGATCACCGCGCTGCCGCCGGGTCCCGAGGAGGTCGAGCAGGCGCGGCGGTACGCCATCGGCTCCCTGCGGCTGGCGACGGCCACCCAGGCCGGGCTGGCCGGGTACGCCGGGACGCTGGCCGGGTTCGGGCTGCGGCTGGACTACCTGACCGCGCACGCCGAACGGCTGGCCGCCGCGACGGTCGAGGACGTGCACCGCGCCGCCGCGACCTACATGGGCCCGGGGCGGGCGGCGGCGGTCGTGCTGGGCGACGTCGAGCGCGTCGGGCGGGGAGTCGCGGCGGTCACCGCGACCGAGATCAGACGGTCTCCCAGCGAGCCGGGCGCCGGCGGACCACCTGGGGAAGCAGAACCAGGGGCATGAGGAGGGCGGCGACCCCGACGGCGGTGCGCAGGCCGGCCAGCTCGGCCAGCGCGCCGCCGGCGGAGATGCCGGCGAGGGCGCCGATCTGGAGGGAGGTGCCCGCCAGCGCCATCACCCTGGCCACCTTCCCCTCGGGTGCCGTGCCCTGGAGGGTGCCGAAGACCGTGGCGGCCATGATCGTGCCGCCGAAGCTGCTCGCGAGCTCGAAAACGACCACGCTCGCGGCTCCGGAGAACCCCGGGCCCGCGAACGGCAGCACGGCCAGGGAGCACACGGAGGCGACGGTGCCCAGCGCCACCGTCCGGCCGGGGCCGTAACGGCCCAGGACCCTGCCGACCAGCAGGCCCGCACCGACCCCGCCGACCGCCCCCAGGCTGGTCAGCAGGCCGATCGCGGTCTTGCCCAGCTCCAGCTCGTCCGCCATGAACAGCACGAGGATCGGCTGCACCACCCCCTGGACGAACGAGAGCGCGACCATGGCCTGCACGCCGGAGCGCCGGACCAGGTCGCGGGCCAGCCGCGGAATGTCGCCCGCCGTACCGCGGGCCCGCCCTTCACCGGCCCCTCCGGGCTCGTGCGGCACCCGGACCCGCAGCAGAAGCAGCGCGGACAGCAGGAAGGACGCCGCGTCGACCAGGACGACGAGAGGGGCGGCGAGCACCGCCATCAGCGCCCCGGCCGCCGCCGGACCGCTGATGTCCGCCACGCTGCGGGTCGCGCTCGTCTTGCCGTTGGCGTCGACGAGGTGCTCCTTGGGCACGATCCGCACCAGGAGCGGGGGCGACAGCGAGGTGCTGACACCGAGCGCCAGGGACGCGGCCGCGACCAGGAACAGCAGGGCCGGAAAGCTCAGCCGTCCCTGCCACCACAGCAGCGGGATCGCCCCCATGATCGCGGCCTGGACCACGTTGCAGCCGATCATCGGGAGCAGCCGCCCGCGCAGCCGGTCGGACCAGGCCGCGGCGGGGACCCTGACGAGCAGGGCGGGCAGTATCTCGAAGGCCGTCAGCCAGGCCATCTGGCCCGCGCTGAACCGGAGGGTCACCGCGGCGATCAACGGGATCGCCATCATGCTGACCGCGCTTCCGAACTGCGAGACACCGACCGCCGACCAGTAGGCCAGAAAGCTCCCGTCCGGAAACCGCCCGGTGGTCGTTTCTGCCGCCGTCACTGCCCCTCCTCGGTAATCAGGAGGGTCAAGTATTTCCGGCTTTATCTGATTTCACATGCATATACCGATATTCGTACAGCGAGGCCGATGGCCCGGCCGGTCACGCCGGGTCTTCTTCACGGCGCGCGGGCCAGTGCTCCAGGAGGACGTGCAGGGCGTCGAGGCAGCGGATCCAGGAGTCCTCCGCAGGCCGCGCGTGCGCGAACCCGCCCGCGGCCTCAAGGTTGGTGAAGCCGTGGAGCGTGCTGCGCATCAGCCGGACCGCGTCGGTCAGGTCGGGCTCGTCCAGCGCGTAGGCGCGCAGCATGCTGTAGGTCAGTTCGACCGCGCGGCGCGGCCCGGACGCCTGGGCCAGGAGCTCGGGATCGATCTTCATCGGGATCTGCGTCGCCGTGTACCGGCCCGGGTGGTCGTGGGCGTACTTCCGCCAGGCGTTCGCGAACGCCACCAGCGCGTCCTTTCCGGCCCGCCCGGCCGTGGCCTCCGCGATTCGGATGGTCTTCTCGTCCGCCGCCAGCAGCGCGATCCGCCCGCGCAGGTCCTCCAGGTTGCGGACGTGCGCGTAAAGGCTGGCGTCCTTCACCCCGAGCCGTCTCGCCACCGCCGACATGGTCACGCGGTCAAGCCCGACCTCGTCCGCCAGTTCGGCACCGGCGAGCGTCACCCGATCCGCCGTCAACCCGGCCCGCGCCATACGCACGCCACCCTTCCCCTAGAGTTGTTCGACTGTAACTAATGATATTAAGTTATATCTTGGACTCCAAGGATCGTGGGACGCGCCGCACGATCGTGGGACGCGCCGCACGGGAGCCGGGCACTCGAAGACAGGGAACGGTGGTCAGTCGTCCAGGCCGCGGGCGCTGAGCGCCTCGCCCAGCGCGTCCGCGTGCCGCAGCGTGCTCACCACCAGCGGGACCGCGAAGGCCCGCACGCTCCGCTCGGCCCCCCTGGCCCGCTGCGCCTCCCGGACCCTGGTGGCCAGCCCGGAGACGACCGGCACGCTGCGCAGGGTGAGGGACAGCAGCAGCGACAGGCGGAAGGGGTCCAGGCCGACGAACCTGGCCGGGGCGAGGCAGCGTTCCAGGAAGGCCATCATCGCGGCGGCGCGCGTGGTGAGGGTGACCAGCCCCGCCAGGGCGACGGCGAGCACGACGCGCAGCGTCGAGGACACCGCGCCGGACAGGTCGACGAGCAGGAACTGCATGCCGAACAGTGCGACGGCGAACCAGCGGACGGGACGGATCTGCGCCCAGGCCGCCGCCGCGCCCACGCCGGAGACGACGTACAGCAGCGCCACGACGGCCACCGCGCCCGCCAGAGCCGCGGGCGACGGCAGCAGCAGGAGCGCCGTGCACGCGACGGCGAGACAGAGGAACTTGGCACCCGCGGGCAGGCGGTGCAGGTACGAGTCGCCCGGGACGTAGGCCCCGGTGAGCCCGTTCACGACATGATCTTCCGGTAGTGGTCGATCGCCGCCCCCGGCTCGGCGTCGGCGACGATCCGCCCCTCGTCCAGCACCAGCACCCGGTCGAAGCCGGCCAGCAGCCCGAGGTCGTGGCTGACCACCACCACCTGCTGCGGCAGCTCCCGCAGGACGTCGGCGACCTGGCGGGAGTGGCGCAGGTCCAGCAGCGTCGTCGGCTCGTCCATCACCAGGATGTCGGGCTCCAGCACCATGATCGAGCAGAGGGCGAGCAGCTGCTTCTGCCCTCCGGACAGGTGGTGCGCGGGATGGTCGGCGTGCTCGGCCAGGCCGTACCGGGTCAGGACGTCTCGCACGCGCCGGTCGATCTCCCCGGAGGACAGGCCCTTGCGCCTGAGGGAGAAGGCCACGTCCTCGGCCACCGTCGGCATCACGATCTGCGCGTCGGGGTCGCTGAACAGGAACCCGACACGGCGCCTGATCCGGGCGGCGTGGCGTCCGGTGTCCAGCCCGAGGACGGTGACGCCTCCGGAGGAGGGCAGGGCCAGGCCGTTGATCAGCCGGGCGAGCGTGCTCTTGCCCGACCCGTTGGCGCCGATCACGCCCACCCGGCGCTCCGGCAGCGAGAGCGTGATCCCCCGCAGCACGTCGCGCTGCCCGAACCGGACGTGGACGTCGGCCATCTCGATCATTCACACCACCTCGAACAACGCGGCGACGCCGAGGCCGCCGCCGACCGCGGCCGTTGCCAGTCCCAGCGTTCCCGGCGGCGCGCCCGCCCGCACGAGCCTGCCGAACAGCCTGGTGACCACCACGGCGCCGGTGGCGCCCCACGGGTGGCCGAGGGCGAGCGCGCCGCCGTCCGCGCAGACCCGGCCGGAGTCCGGGCCGAGGGGGTCGAGGCCGAGGGCGTCGGTCACCGCGAGCACCTGGGCCGCGAACGCCTCCACGATCTCCACCGCCGTCACGCGCTCCAGGTCCACGCCCTCGCGTTCCAGCACCCGCCGTACGGCGAGCACGGGGCCCAGCCCGGGAAGCCCGGGGTCGCATCCGACGACGGCGCCCGCCCGCAGCCGCAGCCCGGGCAGGCCCGCCGCGGCGCGCAGCCGTTCCGGCACGACGGCGACGGCCGCCGCGCCGTCGCTGACCGGGGAGGAGTTGCCCGCGGTGACGGTGCCTCCCGGGACGAAGGCGGCGGGCAGCCGGGCCAGCGACCGCATGCGCAGGACGCGCGGCCACTGGTCGTCCCGCCTGCCGCCGACCTCGACGATCTCCTGCCCGAACCGGCCCGCCTCCCGCGCGGCCAGGGCCTTGACGTGGCTCTGGCAGGCGTAGGCGTCCTGGCGTTCGCGGGTCACGCCGCGCGCCGAGGCGAGTGCCTCCGCGGCCGGGCCCATGTCGGGGTCCGGGTGTCCGGCGGGGACGAAGGGCGCCCGGTCGTAGGGCACGCTCTGCCCGTCCGCGGGCCCGCGGTGGGCTCGCATCGGCGCGGTGGAGGCGCTCTCCGCTCCCCCGGCGATGACGAGGTCCATGTCCCCGCCGCGGATCGCCTGCCCCGCCAGCAGGATCGCGGCCAGGCCGCTGCCGCACTGCCTGTCCACCGTGACGCCCGGAACGCCGTGGCCCATCCCGGCGGCCAGCGCCGAGACGCGCGCGATGTTCCCCCCGGGGCCGGTGCAGTTGCCGAGCACGACGTCCTCGACCGGGACGCCGAGGTGCGCGACGTCCCGGGCGACCGCCTCGATGACGGGGGCGGCGAGCCGGTCGACCGTCAGCGCCTTGAACGCGTGCGAGGCCGTGCCGATGGGGGTACGGCGCGCCGCCACGACGACCGGTTCCCTCTCCGTCGATTCCCGCCGCATGTCAGACGAGCCGCCGGATGTCGGGGTCGCCCGCGGCCAGGCGGGCGGCGACCAGGCCGCGCGCCGGCTTGCCCGCCGGGGTGCGGGGCAGGTTCCGGACGGCGTACCAGCGCCGGGGCCGCTGCGCCGCGTCCAGGCCGCCGCGCGCCGTCGCCTCCAGCTCGGCCCGCGACGGCGGCGGCGCGTCCTCCGCCCCGGCGATCTCGACGATCGCCGTGACCACGGCGCCCAGCTCGGGGTGCGGCGAGCCGACCACCACGACGTCGCCCACTCCCGGTGTCCTCCTGAGGACCTCCTCGACGTCCTCGGGCACGACGGTGGCGCCGCCCGTCTGTATCGCGCCGTCGCCCCGGCCGCGCAGCCGCAGGACCTCGCCGGGAAGGTACGGCTCCGCCACGTCCCCGACCGTCATCCAGCCGTCGCCGTCGGCCCGCAGCGGCCCCGCCGCGCCGGCCAGGTATCCCTCGGCCAGCCAGGGCGAGCGCGCCCACACCTCGCCCAGCGATTGTCCCGGCGCCGTCCTGACCTGGATCTCCACCCCGGGGAACGGCCGCAGCCCGGAGCCGTCGGCGTCCACGGCGACGAACGACAGCTCGGTGGCGCCGTAGTAGGACACCACCTTCACCCCGGCGTCCGCCGCCAGGGCGCGCGCGTCCGCGTCCAGCGCCGCCCCGCCGACCACCGCCGTCCGCAGCCGCCCTCCGGTCTCGCGCAGGGTCTCCAGCACCGCGGGCAGGCGGTGCGGCACCAGGTGGACCACGGTGGAGCCTCGCAGGTGACCGGCCAGGGACGCCGCGGAGGGCCGGCGGCCCGGCACGACGGCCGTGGCGCCGGTCGCCAGGGCGTGCACGGCCGCGAAGCCGTACAGGGAGGAGGACAGCGGGCCGGGGATCAGCACGACGTCGTCCGGCCCGATCCCGGCGAGCGCGCTCAGGTGCGGGAACGACTCCGTCCACGAGGCGCGGGTGCGCACCACGGCGCGGGGTCTGCCGGTGCTGCCGGAGCTGAAGCAGGCCCACGCCCGGTCGGTCCCCACCGGCTCCACCGGCCGGTCCCACCGGGCGCCGTTCCCCGCCGGTGATCCCACCGGCGGCTCCGGCCGGCCCTCCGCCGCCGGGCTCCCGGCCTCCGCCGATGAGCCGCCGGTGGCCGGCGACGGGTCATCGACGCGCGCGTCCACCGGGACCACGTCCATGATCTGTTCTCGCCGCTCCCGCTCCCAGGTCGGGTCGCAGACCAGCGGCGTGGCCCCCACCAGGTCGGCGGCGAGCACGGCGATGAGCAGGGCCACCGGGTCGGACAGACCGATCGCGACCAGCGCGCCCCGGCCCGTTCCCCGGGCCGACAGGCGCCGGGCGGCGCCGCCGACCCTCACGGCGAGCCCGGCGTAGCTCAGATCGCCCTGCGGCCCGCGCACCGCGAGCCGGTGCGGGCGTTCCGAGGCGTGTCGCATCACCTGCGCGGCCACCGGCATGGGCGGGTCAACGCCTCCCGGCGGCCTTGAGCCGCTCACGGTGCACGGCGGGAACCGCGTCGGGGTAGGCCCGCTGCGTGCCCCGCACCACCAGGGAGGCGAACACCGCCTTGATCACGTCGCCGGGCAGGAAGGCGAGGGTGAGCAGCGCGGCGTGGCCAAGGGAGACCCCGGTGATCGCCGCCTGCAGGGGGATGCCGAAGAGGTAGATCACCCCGACGCCGCCGACCAGGCAGGCGGTCAGCAGCCGGACGATTCCCGGGTTGCGGCCACCACGCTCGACGATCCAGCCGGTCACGGCCGCGCCGGGAAGCCAGCCGATCAGGAACCCGACCGAGGGTGCCGCGAAGACGCCCAGGCCACCGCGGCCACCGGCCAGCAGGGGCAGGCCCGCGGCGACGAGCACGAGCAGGACCACGACGGCGAGGGCGCCCCGCCAGGCACCCAGGATCGCACCGGCGAGCATGACACCGAACGTCTGCAGTGTGATCGGCACCGCGTTGCCGAAAACGTTCAGCGCGCCCGGCAGGCCGAGCACGGCGATCAACGCGGCGAACACACTGACCCGGGCCAGATCCCCCGTGGCGAACCCACGGCCCCGCGAGGACCCCGCCGCTTCCTCTGGCTGTGACAAGGCCTTCCCTTCATCTGTCATGGGGTCGATCCCACACCAGAACCTCCCGGTCAACGCATGGAGAAACCCCACAACATTCCACACGATCGTCTGGGAGAACGAATACCGGCCACCGTACGCGCACTGCCCATACTCGTACGAAGGAGGGTACCCGCTCACCGTGAGTGTCCGGATAACGCCGATCGGTGAGGCCGCCCACCGTGTTGGGATTCAGCAGCACTGACGCTCCGGGGCCGCGGGCAGCAGACCCACCTCCTGGGCGCGCAGCACCGTGCCGAGCCGGTCGACGGTGTCGAGCTTGCGGTAGAGGTTCTGCAGGTGCTTGTGAACCGTACGCACCGAGATGCCCAGGCGGCGGGCCATCCCGACGGCGGAAAACCCCTCGGACAGCATCAGCAGCACCGTGATCTCGCGGGGGGTCAGACCGTACCGCTCGGCCCGCCCGGCGGCCTCGCGTGGACCGGGCCGGTCGGTGGCCTCGCGTGGACCGGGCCGCTCGACGAGCGACTGCCAGCGCGCCAGAAGCCCGTGCTGGGCGGCGGCACCGGCCAGCAGGGGTTGGATGCGCTCGGCGTAGAGGCGGTCGCGCTCGCCGAAGTCCTCTCCCGCGCGGTGCACGACGAACCCGCGGACGTGACCGTCGATGTCGGGAAGCGGTACGCCGAGCATGTGCCGGGTGCCGAACGACTCGCGCGTCGCGCTGGCCGTCGCGCTGTGCAGCCACATGCGTTCCCCGACGAGCTGCGCGGCCGTGAGCGGGCTGCGATCCGTGCGGAAACCGTAGTAGCCCGCGAACGGATATCCACGCCGGATGTGCTCCGCCCCCAGCCCCTCCAGCACGGACGCCCGCAGGGTGTCCCGATGCCAGGCCTCGACCACACCTCTGCCCGGGGTCCACTCCACGTCTTTCATGACCAGGACGGCGCCGTCCAGTGAGCGCATCAGCTCATGGGCGATCAGACACCAGACGCGGTCGGTGTCTCTGGCCTCCAGCACCCCCACGGCCAGGCCGAGCATCCTCTCATAGTCACCTCTCCGCAGATATGACATGGCCCCCTCCGAAGTCCATACGCACTTGTGCCCATGGCAGGCCCGTTACGGCGCTGCCATCTTAGAAATGTCCGCGAGCGACCGAAGGCCGAAAAATCCTTGACAAAGATGCCCCGCTTGAATCAACCACCGAATGAGACTCCCCGTCACAAACCGGTTTCATTTCGTGTGCACGCCGGCCCCCATATCTCCGTGAAGAGGAGCTCATCAGGAAACCAACCTCGATCGGCGGGCACGCATTCCCCGCGACGGACCATGCGAGTGAAATAACAATCGGCACGCCTCCGGCCACGGCCGCGCCCGTGACGGCGACGACCGGGAGGGCGGACACGAGGGCGTGATCCCCCTCATCCCCGACGGACACGGAGCCCGCGAGAGCCCGTCCCGAGTCCCGAAAAAAAGAGAAATTTCCCCTGTTCGTCGGCATATCGGCGGGTGGGGACAAGGCCGGGTGACCCGGCCTGCGCCACGGCGGTTCGCGGGGGCTCGCCGAGAACGGCCTCCGGACGGCGGGAACCTCACGGGCCGTTCCACGGTCGACGCCGAGGCCGCCGCCCACCGTGCCGCACGGCCACGATGGCCGGAAACCCACCGTTATTGACTATTTCCCATGCTTGCGCACGCCCTGATTCCGAGATAAAGGCACGGCCGTCTCCTTATGACGACCGGCACCCCGGGCCCGCGCGATGTGAAAGGAGAAGAAAAGTGCGACGACTCGGAGAGCACCGCCCCGATGTCCGGCCGCTCGACGAGGAACAGCGGACGCCGGCGTTTTTTACGGACGCACGGTGAGAACGGCGGCCGCGGACGACCGCGCCGGACGCCATTTCATGAAAGGACGACGGAAAAGGCCGGTGCCGCCGGTGGCCGCGGTCCTGCTGGGGATGGCGTTGGCGTCCGGTTGCGCGGGCGCCACGGCCGGCGGCCCGCCTCCCGCGCCCCCGCCGCCCCTCTCCGTTCCCCTGCCCTCACCGGCCCTCTCCGGTGGAGGTGCCGTCTCCGACGTGGACCTGCTCTACCAGGCCGAGCAGATTCTCGTGCGCGACTGCATGGCGCGGCAGGGGTTGACGTACCGGCCCACCCCCAGGACCCCGGTACCGGACATGGAGCGTTTTCCCTACGTCGTCGACGACCTGGAATGGGCGCAGGCGAACGGATACGGCCGCGCGGCGCGGCGGAAGGCCGAGCAGAGCACCACGGCGGCCGCGAACTACTACCGCGGCCTTCCTCCGGCGCGGCAGCGTGCCTGGCTCATCGCCTTTCATGGAGAGCGCGGCCCAGGCCTGGAGGCGCAGATGCCCACCGGAGGCAAGGTCGGCCACAGCGACAAGGGATGCGCGGCCCAGGCTTGGCAGGAACTCTACGGCGACATGCGCCAGTGGTATCGGGTGAGCAGGGTCACCCAGACCCTCGACAGCATGCGCGTCGCGCAGACCCAGCAGAACCCCCGGTATGTGGCCGCGCGGGAGCGCTGGCGGGAGTGCATGCGCTCCGAGGGATTCTCCGTCCCGGCTCCTGTCGCGCTGCGCGGCAGGCAACTCGCCTACCGGGGAGCGGACGCCGAGGCCCGCGACAGGAAGGCCGCCACGGCCGAGGCGAAGTGCGCGCTGAGTTCCGGACTGTCGAAAGCAGCACATGAACTCGACGCCGCCAACGGCGCCGCGCTCAGAAGGCGTTACCGGTCGGAGTTCGACACCGCCGAGCGCCTGCGGACGGCGGCGCTTCCCAGGGCACGTGCCCTCGTCGGCACACCCCCATGATCACCCGAAAACCATCGGGTTCACCCAGAAAACCACCTAAATCACCCAGAAAGCAGGAAATACCACCATGAGGAAACTCAGAAACGCCGTGTTCGGCGTCCTGGCCGCCGCCGCGATCGTCGGGGTCCCGGCGAACGCGTACGCCGGCCCCACGCCCGCGCCCGCACCCCACGCCACCCAGGCCGAGAACCCGGTGCCGGACAACGTCGCCGCCCAGGAGAAGAAGCCCGCGCCACGTGACGGCGCGGCGGCGGTGGTCGACAAGCTTCCGGCGAGGACCGCCTCGGCCGACGGCTATCTGTACGTCTGGTCCGACGACACGGGCCACGCCCTCCAGTACGCGGGCAACCAGTGGCTGTGGCCGGACGGGTGGAACAACAAGGTCGACGTGCTGTGGAACAACGGTTTCCCCGGCGGGCAAGATCGCGTCAACATCTACGACTACCCCTGGCAGAACGGCGCCTACGCCTGCATCGGCAACGGCGACTGGTGGGACCTGCGTGCCGTCAACTATGTCTTCTCCTGGGTCAACGACGGTGCCGACGACTTCGAGCGCAGTCCTCTGGGGCGGTCGGTCCACGACAACGGCACGTCCCACGCGTGGGTCTCGTGGTGCGGCAACAACAACCGCCTCTAGGTGAACGACTCCGCGAGGCGGCACCACGGAAGTGGGCCGTCCGCGGTCCCGTGAAGTGGACGCTCAGGTGACACGGCCGACGCCCACCCCCACAACCTGAGACCACGTTCACGGAAAACCACGGCGGACCCCGGAAACACGGCGAGGGTGCCGGGATCGGTGCACGACGACCGATCCCGGCACCCTCGTCGCTTTCACCCCCGCCACTGATTTCGCCGGTGAGTGGCAGCGGCGTTCGCCGGTCGGCTCGAACGGCACTCGGGACTGATCGGGGCCCGGAATGTCGGTGAGAAGTAGCAGCAGCCGGAAACTCGACCACTCGCTTGGCGTGTTCACGTGATTGCCGACAGGGATGCGCGGTGGCCGGCTCGATGGTTATCCGGGGTTGTCAGGCGAACCGGCCGGCCAGAAGCTTGAAGGTCGTTAACATACGTCGGGCAAGTAGGCTGACCATGATCGCCCGCGACGGTGAAGGAGCCGCTCATGACCACCGACCCGACGATGACCCGGATCGGTCAGGGGGTGGAGTTGCATCACCACCAGGGTCAGCGTGAAGCCGCTCGCGACTTGTTCGCGCAGATCTGGGACGAGATCGGCGGCGAGCAGGGCGATCCGCTGCATGTCTGCGTCCTCGCCCACTCGATGGCCGACGTGCAGGACGACGTGCACCAGGAGTTGATGTGGGATCTGCGAGCGCTTGCCGCCGCCGATCTCGTCACCGATGAGCGGGTGGCCCAAGCCGGGGTGCCACTTTCAGTGGCCGGCTTGTATCCGTCGTTGCACCTGAACTTGAGTGAGTGCTATCGCAAGCTGGGCGATTTCGACCGCGCCCGTGAGCACCTCCAGCAGGCGCGGGCCGGGATCGGCGCGCTTGGCGACGACGGGTACGGGCGGCTCATCAGGGGCGGCCTGGAGCGGCTGGCCGAACAGCTGGGTGAGACCACCTGACTGCGCCCCGGCGAACTCCTCCTGCGCGAACTGGTTGATCGGCTCGGCGAGGGCTCGCCGGTCCTGCTCGGACAGGTCCTGCAGGGCTATGAGGCGGTTCCGGGAAGCGCGAGCTGAGCCCGGTAGTCCCGTACCGTCGCACGCGCCTGCTCCTGCGCGGGTACGGAATCGGCGACCATCGATGCGGTCCGCAGCACAAACTGACCGACGTTGGAGCCGAGCCCCTCCAGAATGCGGCGGGCCTGCTCCAGACCGTCGTCGATATCGCCATTCCGTACGGCTGACATCGCGCCGTGCAGCTTCAGTTGCGCTTCCCCCCGAGGATTACCGGCCGGGTGAGCTTGGAGCGCCTCGCGCTGAGCCTGGTCAGCGGTTGGGTGGGCGGACAGAGCGCAGACAAGGGAACGGGTGTGCAGCAGCCTACGCTCTGTCCAACCGTCCACCGACAGCTCGTCCGTTGTGACGCGGCTTGGAAGAGCCTCGAAAACGCGAGCAAGCTCGTCCAAGGCGGTCCGCGCGCCAACCTGATCTCCTGCCAACGCCAGCGCCTGGGCGCGGGTGGCCAATGCGCAAACGGTCGCTCGGCTCGGACGCCCCTCTGTCAGCCCGAGCGCACTGTCCACACGAGACGACAGGAGGGCCAGCGGACGGTCCTCGTAGAATCCCTGAAGAGCCTCGTACGCGTCGGTCAGGGCGACGGCGTTGTTGTCACCGGTCTGCTGCGCCGCGCGCCGCGCCGTCGCCCACCAGGACCATGACTCCCTGCGCTTCCCCGCCTGTCCAAGAACCATGGCCAGCAACAACAGCAGACGTGCGTTGACCTGCGCCCACTGCCACAGTTCGGCGCCGGGGGCAACGGCCACGGCCTTCTGGAAGGCGAGCAGATCCAGAGACAGGTCTGCGGCCATCGCAACGGGAGGACGGGAGGGGATCTGCAGGCCGTATTCCCAGGCCCGCTCCTCCCACTCCGCGATGGTGGGGGCACCCACACGATGGTCGACGATGGCGCGGAGCTGTTCAAAGCCCTCCACGGGCGGCACCACCGCTGATGCGCCCAACGCGGCCAGGCCCGCGAGGATGGTACGGCGTGCGTGGTCCATGTCGCCAGGATCCGCCATTCCCGGAGTCTCCGCCACAGACTTGTCAACCTGCTTGGTGACAATCTCGTGCAGCGCCACCAGGACGCCTCCGGCGTTCAGGCAGACGTCGAGACGCCGTACGGCATCGGCGGGCGCCTGGCGGACACCACGCTCCCATCGGGCGAGCAAGGAGTAGTCCACCAAGACCTCGCCACCCACCTTCTGAAGCGACGCCCCCGCCACCTCCCGGTAGTGCCGCAGGACCGCGCCGAACAGATGTGACGGCGACAGTGAGGGATCGATCGGATCCGCCGGACGGGCCACGGACACCTCCTGGATTTCTGGCCTCTGAGCCAAAGGGGGTGGCCAAACGATCTTCCTGGCCGCTCCCCGAACCTGCCTCCACTATGGCATTCGGAAGCCGATCGATCACGAAGAGTGAACAACTTCTCGCGCTTCCGGTCCGCCCTCCTCCCCTCCCATTCCTCAAGGAGTGTCCCTGTGAGCAGCCCACTCGACACCGGGCAGACGACCGACCGACCGCACCTCACCGACCAGTCACACGCCGACGCCCGGGCCGTCGAGGCCCTGCTGTTCACCCGGCCGAGCGCTCCCCGCATCGACCACCACCTCCTCGGCGGCCAGGCCGTCTACGACCTCGACCGGCAGGCGGGAAACACCCTGGTCAGAGCCGTCCCCGGAATCCGCGACATGGTCAGGGCGCGGCGCGCCTTCGTCACCCGCTGCGCCCGCCGGTTCGCGGAGGAGGGCCTCGACCAGTTCCTCGACCTGGGCTGCGGCCTGCCCACCGGGCACGACGTCCATCACGTCGTCCATGCCGTCGACCCTGCCGCCCGCGTGCTCTACGTCGACCACGATCCGATCGTGTTGCAGCACGCCTGGGCCCACCTGTCCGGGCCCGGCGTCGAGGTCGTCACCGCCGACGTGCGGGACACCCGTCTGCTCCTGGCCGCCCTGCACGACGAAGGCATGCTCGACCTGCGCCGGCCCGTGGCCGTACTGCTGGCCGGGGTGCTCGACTTCGTCGCCGACCACGAGCTGCCCGCCGTACTCACCGGCCTGCGCAAGAGCCTGGCCCCCGGCAGCCGCCTGGCACTGACCCACCTGTGCGCCGACCGGCTGACCACCGCCGAGGCCACCGCGCTGACCGAGGTCCACGCCCGCACCCAGACCCCGCTCCGTCCGCGCGGCCGTACGGCCATCGGCGCCCTGTTCACCGGCTTCGTCCTCGACGAACCGGGCCTGGTCGAGCTCTATCCCTGGGGTCCCGACGAGGGCGTCTGGCCCGTCGCCAACAGCTTCGTCCTGGGCGGCCTGGCCACCCTCCGCCACCCCGCATGACCGCCTCCCGCCGCGTCGCCGCCGTTCCCGACGGAATCCTCACCCCCGACGTCCTGCGCACCCTCGACGGCCAGGCCGTCACCGCAGCGGGGAAAACTCCATCCGACCAGCAGCCTGGAGATCCCGTGCCCTCGAACGCCGTCCCCGAGTCCTTCTCGGACAGCTCCCCCACCCCCGAAACCCCCGCCTCGCCCCGTCCCCCTTTTGGCGTGGTCCCGGGCATGGCGGCCGTACTGCACGGCATATGGCGGTGGGAACCCCCGAGAGACGTCTTTGAACCGGACAGGGATCCCGGCACGGACCTTCCGTAGACACGGCCGGGGCGATCCCGGCCGACACGACGAGCCCCCGATCGGGGACGGTCACGAACACGCTGAGGGTGCGCGGCCACCGGCCTGGCTCGGACGCAGATCACGATATGCCGTATCAAACGGGTCAGACCGTGCCATGATCTCTACAGTGCCGCTGATCCCATGCGCCTTCCCCGGCCCGCCACACTCGTCACGTGTTCAGGAGGATGTGTGCTGACCGAGGACGGCCGGTGGAAATGGCCCCTCCCCCTCCCCCTGAAGTACGTCCTACTCGCTGAGAACGACGAAGGCGAGGAGCGTCTGCTGGCGGGATGCGCCGAAGTGGAGGGGTTGTTCGTCGATCCGGTGGCGCCGCCCCGGGAGCGTCTCGTTCTCGTCGGCTGCACGCCCTCCGGCCCCCTGCTCACCGCCCTTGACCAGCGTGACGGCGAGGAACGCCGGTTGGGCGGCATGTGGACGGAGATCCCCAGAGACGGGCCTCCGGAGGTGTGGGAGCTGGTCGACGTGACCGTCCTGGCTCATGGTCCATGCGCCGACGATCCGTCGCTGGTCGACGTCACCATCGAGGCCGGAGTGCTGGAACCGGACTGGGGACACGAAGCGTTTCCGGTGCCGACGCGGTTCGACCTGTTCCAGGGAAACGACACGTTCGTCGGCTCCTGCCGGGAGATCGACGCCCTGTTCATCGAACGGCCGGGACCGGAAGAGGTCCCGATGAAGCTCATCGGCTGCGAACCCACCGAGCGGCTGCGCGCGCTGCTCGACCGGCGGCGGCAGGGGTGGACCGAGCTGTGGGCACTGGACCGCACCGGTCGCCCGATGGCATTCCGGCGCCTCTGGCCGGACGTCACCGGGACGCAGCCGTCCGCACTCGGGGACGGGCTGATCGACGTCTCCCTCGCCGACGGTGTCTGGGACCCGCCCGCCCCGTGGGCCCGCCCGATCTGGGAGGACCGGTACGAGGGCCTTCCCGCGACGACCAACCGGTGGGCGCGGTACACCACCGAGGGCAGACGCGAGTGGCTCCGCCTCGGGCTCCCCTATGGACGTCACAGCATGGACGACGTGTCGGGTGGAACCCACCATCTCGACGGAAGGTTCGCCACCGACATCCCCGGACTCCACTGCGCCCTAAGTGAGGCCCTCCTCGGCCCCGGCCGGTACTACGGCGCGGATTGGAACTCGTTCACAGACTGCCTGTACGGGGGATTCGGCGTGGTGCCGCCCTTCACCCTCGTCTGGCACGACGCGGACATCGCCCGCGATGCCCTGGCAATGACCTTCGACAATCTGACACAGCAGATCCCCTATTTCGAGGAGGTCGTGGAGTTTCTGGAGCGCCACGGCGTCACCGTCGTCCTCCGGTGACCTCATCGAACATTCACCCTCGACGGCTTCGACACCTCCCCCTGCAACTCCGAGCGCCGGTACGGCGGACGGTGAAGCGGGGCCCATCAGGGCCGCGTCAGGCAACGTTCGCCCGGCGAGGTCTGTGTGATACCTTCGGCGGCTCCGTGCAGCGGTACGACTGGAGGAGCTGAGACCGATCAACGCAGTGACGACAGGTCGGGGCTCCCTCCCGCGCGTGGCCTAGGGAGCGCCCGCACAAGAAGGCCCCCGGCGTCCTGGCCGGCGCGCACCGATTCGCCGTCGAGGGAGGTTTCGCCGTCGCCGCGATCGACGCCCCCGACCACGGCGACCGGCCGAAAGTTGAACGGTTTGTCCGGCATGGCCGAGAGGGTGCAGGTGCGGGAGATCACCTCCGGCGCCGATCGAAGCCAGCTGCTACTCAGGGTGGAAAAGTTTCTGAGGGGACCTGTCGAAACACGGGCCGCTTGTTCGTCAGGGAGGTGAACGGGGCGACGACCGGCCCGTCCGGCAGAGATCGAAGGAGATCCCATGAGCAGCATCCTCACAGCCTGGCCTGTGACGACCGACCTGGCGCAGGGGCGGGTGGTTCGCCAGGTCGTCGTCTCCGCCTCCCCTGCGACGATCTTCGCGTTGCTCGCCGATCCCCGCCGGCACGCGGCGCTGGACGGGACCGGGTCGGTCAAGGGGGTGATCGACGGTCCCGACCGCCTGGAGCTGGGCTCGCTGTTCCGGATGCGGATGAAGGGTTACACGACCACCAACACCGTGGTGGAGTTCGAGCGTGACGCGCTCATCGCCTGGCGACACCGCGGCCGGCACGTGTGGCGCTGGCATCTGCGTGCCGTGACCGGCGGTACCGAGGTAACCGAGACGTTCGACTACAGCGCCAAGCGGGCGCGTCGGCTGGTACGGCTCATCGGCATTCCCAAGCGGGCCGGCACCGCGCTGGACAAGACGCTGGCAGCGTTGCAGGCGCGGTTCGCCTGACGTCCGACTCTCTGCGCCGGAACAGTGGCCCGAGACGAATTTTCATAAGTAGACCTACGCTGTCGAAATCTCATCCGCCGATGCGTCGAGCGGGTGGCAGGCGGTACCACCGCCGCAACGGAAGGCAAAGATCATGCGTTATATGCTGATGTCCAACATCGACACCTCCGCACTGGCAGCCATGTCTCCGCATGTGCGCCAGGCCACGATGGAGCGGTTCGTATCCTTCACCCGGGCGTTGGCCGAGTCGGGGGTGCTGCGCGGCGCCGAGCAGTTGCAGCCGGCCGACACCGCCACCACCGTACGAGTCCGTGACGAGCAGACCCTGCTCACCGACGGACCTTATGCCGATCTGACCGAATCCTTCGGCGGGTTCTGGATCGTGCAGGCCCCCGACCTGGATACGGTTCTGGCGTACGCCGCCGACTGCCCGGCCGCGGCGTATGGCTCTGTTGAGGTCCGTCCCCTGGTCGAGCTGGATTGATGGACATGTCCGCCTCGGTCGAGAACGCCGTCGCGCAGGTCTACCGGACCGAATGGGCCGCGCTGGTGGCCGCGCTGGCCCGGTGGAGCGGCGACCTCGACCAGGCCGAGGAGGCGGCGGCCGAAGCCATCGCCGCCGCCTTGAAGACCTGGCCGCGTGAGGGCATCCCGGACCGGCCGGGCGCCTGGCTGCAGACCACCGCACGCCGCAAGCTCCTGGACCGGCTGCGCCGCGACCGTACCGGCAGGGCCAAGCTTGCCGTCTTGGCCGGTGAGCTGCGCGACGAGCCGGGCACCGACAGTGTGAGCGACCCCGATGACCCCTTCGGCGCGGTGCGCTGGTCCGATACGGCCGCTGAAGACTTGCTGCGCCTGGTGTTCACCTGCTGTCACCCTGCCCTGGCGCCTTCGGCGCAGGTGGCGCTGGCCCTTCGCCTGCTGTGCGGTCTGAGCGCCGCCGAGACCGCACGGCTCATGCTGACCAGCGAAGCCACCGTCGCCCAGCGCCTGGTACGGGCCAAGCGAAAGATCCGTGACGCTGCCATCGCGCTGGAGGTCCCGCCCCGTACCGCCTGGCCCGATCGGCTGGAGGCCGTGCTGGCCGTGGTCGGGCTGCTGTTCACCGAAGGGCATACCGCCACCCATGGCCCTGATCTGGTGCGGGGCGCCCTGTGTGACGAGGCGCTGCGTCTGGCCGCGTTGCTGCGGCGGTTGCTGCCCGACGAGGCCGAGGTGCTGGGTCTGTCGGCGCTGTTGCTGCTCACCGACGCCCGTCGCGACGCCCGTACGGACGACGACGGCGACCTGGTGCTACTGGCCGATCAGGACCGTGGCCGCTGGCGGTGGGACGACATCGACCGTGGGCTCGACCTCGCCACCCTGGCACTGCGCCGCGGCGGTGACCGCCCGGGCCCATGGGCGTTGCGGGCCGCCATCGCCGCCCTGCAAATCCAGCCGTTCCCTGATCACGACGCCATCGTCGCGGTGTACGACCGGCTGGTCGAACGCACCCCCTCCGCAGCGGTTCTGGCCAACCGGGCTGCCGCCATCGCCCTGGCCCGAGGCCCCATCGCCGCTCTGACAGAGATCGACGCTCTCCACGCCAGCCCTGACGGCCATCGCCTGCCGGCGCTGCGCGCCGAGTTGTACGCCGACCTCGGTCGGCTGGATGAGGCACGTACGCTGATGCGGCAGGCTCTGCGACTCGCACGCAACGACGTCGAACGCCGCCATCTGCAACGGCGGTTGGACGGCTGGACCGGCTCCGCACAACGACGCGGACAGTGATTCGAAGGGCCGTCGAACCTCAAGCCGCCTGACATTCGACCCGGCCGCCCGGCCGCCCGGATCACGTGGGCGTGGACGCGCAGGGCTGGGCGGCCCAGGTCCGGTTGCCCGACCCGCGCCGGACGGGCCGTCGAGCATGATCGCTCGACGGCCCGGCCGTACCGTCCCGGAGGCCTCAGCCCAGGCCGTGCACCCGCTTGTACTCCAGCGTGTACGCCAGCTTGCCGGGCTTGGCGTCGGAGTACGGCTTGCTCAGCTTGTCGAACTCGCCCTTGTTGGCGGCCTTGCCGTCGTTCCACTGGCCCAGCGCGCCCAGCTGGGCGGCGGTGAAGCCGTTGTCGACGACGGTGCTCTTGGGCAACGCGGTGATCGCCTCGGTCAGTGCCTTGACGGTGGCCAGGTAGCTGCCGTGGTCGTTCTGGTTCCAGTCGGCCAGGTTGATCGGCTTGGCGTCGCGGACCCAGCTGCCCCAGTAGAACTCCTGGAACGGCAGCCCGTTCTGCGCGTAGCCGATGTCGCGGCCGAAGTAGAGCAGGCTGCGGTACTTGTCGTCGGTGAAGTTGGCCAGGCCCACGCTGGTCGGCAGCTTGTTCACGGTGACCGGGTTGCCGTTGGGGCCGCGCAGCCACACCCACTTGTTCGCCCGCATCTCGTTCCAGAACTTCTGGCGGGGGAGGGTGCTCAGGTTGGCCTGCACCCGCAGTCGCACGTGCAGGCCGGCGCCACCATCGGGGGTCTCGAAGAAGGAGGTGAGCGTGTGGTGCCCGTCGGTGAGGAACGGCTCGCCACCGGGACCGATGACGACGGTCTTCATGGCGGCGATGCTGTCCGGCGTCTCCGCGCCGACCGGGAGCTGGCACGTGAACGAGGACGGGTTGTTCAGGCGCGCGCCGGGCGACACGGACGCCGCCGCCACCCGGCCGTCGGCCTCGCACCAGTCGTCGAACTTCTTGTTGACCGCGTCCTTGCCGAGGGTGTAGCGGCCGAGCTTGTAGTACACCTCGTCGTAACCGAGCGACGGCTGGGTCGGGTGCACGTCGCCGATGCGGACGTCGAGCAGGTCACCGGGCTTGGCACACAGGTACTGCGCGAACGGCTTGCTGCGGTTGTCGTGCTTGCAGAAGGACGGCCGGGTGCCCGGCGCACCGGGTGCGGCGAGCGCGGTCGGCGCCAGGGCTGCGCCGGCGCCGACGGTGACGGCGAGGGCCGCCCCAAGCGCAGAGGCCAGGTGGTACGGAGAACTGAAGCGCATAACACGTGCTCCTCATCGGCAATGCGTATATCGACGGTGAGAGTGCCGGTAATCAACCAACGCACGAGATCACGCCCCCGACATCCGGGAAAATCAGAGGTGAACATCGTTCTTCTTCGGGAAACGAAGGGGCGGCGGACTTCCGAGAACGCCGGTGGACACCTCTGAAAGACGATCATCGAGAGAGAGCCCGCCCTGAGCAGGTCAGGTCGTCGCCAGGGCGAACGTTGCCCGGAGTCCCGTCCCCTCACCGCCCATCGAGGTCCAGCCGTACGACCGCGCCGCCGTCCGGGGCGTTGGCGAAGGTGAGGCTCGCCCCCAGGACGCGGGCCTGCCCGGCGGCGATGGTCAGGCCGAGGCCGACGCCGTCCTCGCGGGCGGCCGAGCCGGTGCCGAACCGCTGCGGGCCGTGCTCGCGGAGCGTGGTCAGCATCGCGTCGGGAAAGCCGGGGCCGTGGTCCCTGACCGTCACGGCGGCTCCGGCCACACTGACCAGCACCGGCGGGGCGCCGTGCCTGGCCGCATTGGTGACCAGGTTGGCGAGGATCCGCTCGACCCGGCGCGGGTCGGTCTCCACCTCGGTCTCGTCGGAGACGACGATCTCAACGCCCGGTACCCCCGCCGCCGCGACCGCCCGCCTGGCCAGCACCCCGGACGGGCGCGTCTCCCTGACCGGGGTCTCGGCCGAGGCGTCCAGTCGCGCCACCTCCAGGATGTCCTCGACCAGGCGGCGCAGCGTCGCCGCGCTGTCCCTGACCAGCTCGGCCGGACGTCCGGACGGCAGCAGCCCGGCGGCCGTGACCAGGCCCGCGACGGGGGTGCGCAGTTCGTGGGCGATGTCGGCGGTGACCCGCCGCTCCGCCTCCAGTCTGGCCCGCAGCGCGTCGGCCATCTGGTCGAGCGCGGCCCCGACCGCCGCGATCTCGTCTCGGCCCCGGGCCTCGACCCGGGCGGACAGATCGCCCTCGGTGATGTGCGCGGCGGTCCTGGCCACCGCCCGGATCCTGCGGCTGAGCCCGCCCGCGACCGCGAATCCCACACTGGAGGCCAGCAGCGCCGCCGCCAGACCGGAACCGAGGAGGATCCGGTCGAGCTGGGCCAGCTCGGCGTTCTCCGCGTCGTAGGGGCGGTGCAGCGCGAGCGTCTGTCCGTCGACCTTGGTGGCCGCCCAGAGGACGGTGCCGTCCTGCAGGTAGGTGGCCCGTGTCCCCTCGCCGACCGCCTCGGCCAGCGGTTCGGGAACGGGCCCCGTGATCAGCGGGCTGTCCTGCCCCTCCTGGTGACGGATCAGAGTGCTCGTCAGCTCGGCGTCCAGACCGCGCCGCGCGGCGTCGAGCGTGACGACGGCCGTACGGTTGTGGACCAGAAGGCTGAGGACCGTGGCGACGAGCACCGACATCCCCGCGATGACCAGGCTGAGCTTCGCGCGCAAGCCCACGCCCTACCTCCGCAGCTTGTAGCCGAAGCCGCGTACGGTCTCGATGCGGTCATTACCGATCTTGGTTCTGAGCCGTTGGACGTGAACGTCCACGACCCGGGTGTCGCCCTCCCACGCGTAGTCCCAGACACGTTGGAGCAGGGTGTCTCTCGACAGCACGATCCCGGGCTCGGCGGCGAACTCCAGCAGGAGCTTCAGCTCGGTCGGCGTCAGGGCGATCCGCTCGCCGCACAGCCGTACCTCCATGGACTCGGTGTCGATCGCGAGGTCGCCGAAGGCGAGCACGGCGTTCGCCTGCTCGGGTACGGCGGCGCGGCGGAGCACGGCGCGAATCCTGGCGTGGAGCACGGCCGTGTCGAACGGCTTGGTGACGTAGTCGTCGGCTCCGGCCTCCAGAGCGTTGATCACGTCGATCGCGTCCGATCTGGCGGAGATCATGATGATCGGGGTTCCTCCCGCCTCCCTGATCCGCCTGGCCAGGCTGACCCCGTCCAGGTGCGGAAGCATGACATCCAGCAACGCGACGTCCGGAGGCCGGGTGCGGAACTCCGCAAGACCGCCCAGACCGTCGGAGGCGGTCCGCACCCGCATGCCGTACAGCTCCAGGGCCATGCCCGTGGCCTCACGGATCACCGGATCGTCCTCGACAAGAAGCACGTCGGTCATCTCTCAGGGCTCCGGTACCGAGAGCTTCCCGCCGGTCAGCTCCTTGGCCTTGTCCGGGGGCAGCCCGTCGGCGCTCACCGTGAAACGGCCGTAGTATCCGGCCCGCTCGTGCCAGGTGAGATCACTGAGCGTGATCGTCCCCCGGTACGGCTTCTCCTGACAGCCCGGCAGGCACCACATGCCGCTCAGGTCGCCCGTTCCCACGGCGCTCTCCCCTCCCCAGGACTCCCAGCGAATCCCCGTGACGCTGTTGAACTCGTCCAACGCGAGCCTGCTCGGTCGGCGCAGCGGATCGCCCGGATAGGCGACCACGTACACGGGCCCCCGGGGCGGCTTGGACGGCGGCGCCGACCCCTCGACCCGCACACCGCCATCCGCCCCGCACCCAGTCATCGCCAGAACGGCCACACCCAGCAGGACCGTTCTCCTCACACCGGTCATCATCGTGTGGAGGGTATGCGACCCGCCGACCCCTCCGCTCAGGAACGCGCAGTTCAGGGGGTCGAATAAGGCAGAGGAAGAGCCCCGTTCAGCGTGTCGGCGGGACTGGTGGGCCCGGGAAAGTCACCGGTGATGCCGAACCTCGTGAAATAACGCTTGTCCCCCACCTTCCTGACCTTGCTGAGGGTGATCGTCGCGTCGTACGGGTTCGTCTGGCAGCCGGGCAGGCACCACGTCCCGCTCAGTTTCCCGCTGCCGACCGCCCGCTCCGGCCCCCAGCTCCTCCAGGTGACTCCCTTGAGCGTGCTGAACTCCGACGCGACCAGGTTCGCCGGCCGCTGATCGGCCACCCCTTCCTCGTTGCCGTGCAGATTGATCACGTAGACCTGCTCGGCCCGCGGTGTCACCTCCTGGGTCACCGGCTCCGCCTCCGGCTGCGCCTCGTGAGCCACCGGGTTTTCCCCGGGGGACGCCCCCTGAACTCCCCCTGCCCCGCAGGCCGCCGACATGAGCCCGAGCAGCGCGGCCACGACGGCCACGATGATCCTTCGCATGTGTTCCCCTTCGTTCTTCGTGCACACCGGAGCCCCGACGAGGACCCGCGTCGACGCGCCCCCGCGCCCGGCACGTCAGTGACGTTAGAAGGGAAACTTCTCGGTCGTCCTGCGACTGTGTAACAGCCCCCCATCAGGAAGTTCACAGCAGACGGCTCGTCTCCATCGGCCCGCTAGACCACCCGGTGGTGACGCCGTCGTGAGTGGTCCGGTCCGGGAGCGGACCACTCACATACGCCGTCTACAGGCCGAGTACCCGGCGGATCCAGCTGCGGCGGGTCTCAAGGGCGTACGCCGCCAGCCTGCTGTCGGGGCAGAACACCTCGAAGCCGTGGAAGCCGCCGCTCCACACGTGGAGCTCGGCCTCGCCTCCGGCGGCCCAGATCCGGCCGGCGTACTCGACCGCCTCGTCACGCAGGAGTTCGGCCGAGCCCAGTTCGATGTAGGCGGGGGCCAGGCCGGACAGGTCGGTCGCCCGTGACGGCACGGCGTACGGGGAGACGTCGGGGTCGCCGACCTTGTCCCCCAGGACCATCTGCCAGCTGAAGACGTTGATGTGCCGGTCCCAGACGCCGATGCCGTCGTACTGGTGGCTGGAGACCGTCTCGTTGCGGTCGTCCAGCATGGGGACCAGCAGGAGCTGCCCGGCCGGCTTCGGCCCCTTGCGGTCGCGGGCCATCAGGGCCATCGCCGCGCTGAGGCATCCGCCCGCGCTGCCGCCCATGACGATGATCCGATCGGGGTCGAGGCCCAGTTCCTCGGCGTGCTCGGCCATCCAGACCAGCCCGGCGTAGCAGTCCTCGGCCGGACCGGTGCCCGGGTTCTCCGGTGCCAGGCGGTACTCCACGTTGACCGCCACGAACCCGAACTCGGCGACGAGGTCGACCACCCGGGGAGTGTCGTTGTGCCGGGTGCCCATGACCAGGCCGCCGCCGTGCATGTTGTACAGGCCGGGCGCGCCCTGTACCCGCCCCTTCGGGCGCAGGATGGTCACGGCCAGTTCGGGGGCTCCTGGCTGCCCCGGGATCATCCGCTCCTCGAAGTCCACGGGGCGGTCGCCGATGATCTCGGCGACCGGACGCGCCATGGCCTCGAAGCCCGCGCGCGTGGCGGGCAGGTTCTCCAGACTCACCGGCGGCTGCGCCGGGGCGTCACCCCGCATCGCGGCGAGCATCCGCTCAAGTTCGGGGTCGAAGGGAACGGAGGGAACTGTCGTCATGCGAAACCTCGGTGATCTGTAGGCGCGGGTGCCGTCACCCGCCCGCCGTCAGCATAGAAGTCACCGAAGGCGCCTGTTGCCCGGCCTCTCCCCGAATGGTTCGGGGCCGTCCTTTCCCCGTCCGGCCCCATCTCCGGAGTCGTCGTTCTCGGAACGGTAGGTGATCAGCCGGACCGCCGGGGCGGAGACCACGTCGACGTGGCCGGTGCCCGGCACCTCGACGTGTGCGAAGCCGCCGTCGAACGCGACCCGCGCCGCCGCCACGGAGCCGGTCGGCTCACCGTCGGCCCCGGTCAGGTGGTAGCCGGGGACGAGTTCGACGGAGGCGGTGCGCCAGGTGCGGTTCACGCGATCACCTCGGGGAAGTCCAGGTCGGGCCGGGCCAGGTGGTTGAAGTGGTTGGACAGGGTGTTGAGCGCCACGTGGGCGACGATCTCGGCGAGCTCGGCGTCGGTCACCCCGGCCTTCCTGGCCAGGGCCAGGTCCTCGTCGCCCACCCTGCCGCCGGTGCGGACGACCTCCCGGGTGATCCGCAGTACGGCGTCGGCGTGCGGGTCGGCGTCGTGCGCGTCACGGGTCCGTTCGAGCTCCTCCTGGCTGAGGCCCATCAGGGCTCCGCGCATCGTGTGCGCGCTGACGCAGTAGGTGCAGTGGTTCTCCTGGGCGACCAGCAGGGCGATCTGCTCACGCAGCCTGGCCCGCAGCACCCCGCGGGTGAGCGCGTCGCGCATCGCCAGGTAGCCGCGCAGCGCGGCGGGGGCGTTGGCCAGCGCGGCGTACAGGTTGGGCACCCGGCCGAGCTGGCGCCGCGTCTCCTCCAGCAGGCCGTCCGGATCTTCGGTGAGCTGTGGCAGCCGAGGCATGACTCTCTCCAAAAAAAATAGTACCGATCGGTTCCGTTTTAAGACGGTACCGATCGGTTCCATTTACGTCAACGACGGATAGAATCGGTCACGTGCCGACCCGAGCCCGTGAACGCCTGATGGACACCGCCGAGGAGCTCTTCTACGCCCAGGGCGTCCGAGCCGTCGGCGTGGAGCAGATCCTGACCGCCTCCAAGGTCGGCCGCGCCTCGTTCTACCGGCACTTCCCGAGCAAGGACGACCTGGTGGTGGCCGTGCTCGAACGCCGCGACCTGCGGTGGCGCGAGTGGCTGGCCGAACGGGTCGCCGCGCACGGCGGCGAGCCGCTGGCGGTCTTCGACGCGCTCGCGGAACGGTTCGCCCGCGCCGACTTCCGCGGCTGCGCGTTCATCAACACGATGATCGAGGCGGCCGACCCCGGCAGCCCGGCCCACCGGGTCGCCGCCGGCCACAAGGCCCGGGTGACCGGCTATGTGGAGTCGCTGCTGTCCGCGGCGGGACACCGCGATCCCGCCGCGCTCGCCCCGCGGTTCGTCATGCTCATGGACGGCGCCATCGTCACCGCGCTGCGCGAGCGCTCCCCCGGCCCCGCCGAGCGGGCCCGCGAGATCGCCGCCACCCTCCTGGAGGCGCCGCCGGGGAGGGTGTGACCGGTCCCCGGCGGCGTCCCGCCTGCTTCTTTCAGGAACGTCCCGTCCCGCTGGGGACGGTCTGCCTCAGCGGCCGCTCCACGACGTCGGCCCGCCGGGGCGACGGCCCCACCGGGATGACGAGGTGGGTGGGCGGCGGCGCCGTGTCGTCGATGCTGGCCGTGAACGTCTTGCGGTCGTCATGGCAGACGAACTGCATGACGTGCCGGCCCGCCGCGGCGGCGCGGATCAGGCCGCCCGTCGTCGCCCACACGCCCGACTGGTAGAAGTTCTCCAGCCCCGGCAGCCCCGGCCCGTGCTTCTTGACGAGTTCCTCCAGGGTCTCGCCGCTCTCCACGAACGGCTGCCAGCCGAGCACGGTCCCGTCGTAGTTGCCGGTGTAGCGGACCTGGGTGAGCGGGGTCGACACGTCGCGTACGGCGACCTCGTCCTTGATTCCCGGAAAGCGCCGTTCCAGGAAGTCCATGAGCGCGAGCCGGGCCCGGCGTTTGGCCGCGGAGTACTCGCGCCCCCGCCGTACCGGCATGGTGTGCACCTCCTCCCCCTTGTGCCTGCGGGTGACCTGCTCCGGCCCCTCGACGAGGGCGCGCCAGGGGGCGATGTCGCAGAAGTAGGTCGCGTAGACCACCGTGCTGCCCTGGGGCGACAGCTCGGGGTAGTGCATGCTGCGGAACTGCACGTTGATGCTCGGGTGGCGGATGCCGGTCAGCTCGGCCGCCTCGGCGTCGGTGAGCAGGTACGTCGTGCAGGGGTCCCCCTCGGGGAAGGGGCGCCGCAGGCCGAGGAAGAGGCAGAAGTAGCCGGGGAAGACCATGCCCGGTTCCTCGATGGTCTCGGTGTACAGGCGCTGGTACGCCTCGTTGAGATAGCGGCCTTTGAGGAACTTCGTCATCGTGGTGTGCCCGTCGGCGGCCGAGACCACGATGTCGGAGCGGAACTCGCGGCCGTCGGTGAGCCGTACGCCCACCGCGCGGTCGTTCTCGACCAGCACCTCCTCGACCTTGGCGTTGTAGGTCACCTTCCCGCCGAGCCGCAGGTAGCGCTGCTCGATGGACTTGGACAGGCCGAGCGAACCGCCCTCGGGCACCCCCGCGGAGAGGTTCGCGTGCGAGGCCAGCTGGAAGTAGAACGGCAGGACCGGGAACGCCGCGTGCTTCTCGTAGAGGATGAAGTTGAACGCCTCCCGCAGCAGCGGATCCTTGAACCTCGCCGAGTATTCGGTCATCAGTACGGCCATCGACTTGCGGATGACGTTGAAGTGCGGGACGAAGGAGGCCAGCATCCGCCAGCGCTCGAGCCGCCCCATCAGGCCGACCGGCTTGAGGAAGGGATAGACGGCCAGACACTTCCTGAAGGCGCGCAGGCCGTCGCAGAAGCTCCGGATCAGTTTGGCGTCGGCGGGTGAGATGTCCGTCAGGTGCGCCTGGAGCCGGTCCGGGTCGGAGTAGAAGTAGACGGCCCGGCCGTCCCGCCCGCGCACGATGTTGAACACGTCGAAGTGCCGCATCTGCTTGCCCTGCAGCGCGCCGAGTTCGAGCCAGATCTGGTGCATCTCGTTGCCCGGCCCGTTGCCGAGCAGCCAGCTGATGCAGCAGTCGAGCGTGAAGTCGCCCCGCTCCCAGGCCGTGCAGCAGCCGCCGGGGATCTCGTGCATCTCGAAGATCTGGGTCTTGTATCCGTTCATCTGCGCGTAGCAGCCGGTGGACAGGCCACCGAGGCCGGCGCCGATGATGATCATCGTTTCTCTGGTCCGGTCCGACCGTGACACGTCGTTGTTCTCCTTGGTGTTCACCTGGTGGCCGCCTACCGCACGGGCCGCTTGTCGAGTTGCGGCATATGCCCCAACTTGTCGCGGTGCCAGATTTCGTGGTTGCGGCTCTCCCAGGCCTTGAACTCCAGTCCCAGCTCCTGGCACAGGTACTGGACGACGAAACGGCCGGTCGACGCGGCCCGGATCAGGCCGCCCATGCCGACCCACTGACCCGCCATGGAGAAGTTGCGCAGGCCGGGTAGCCGCATGCGGTCCTTGTTGATCAGCTCGGTCGCCAGGTCGTCGGCGTCGGAGAAGGCCTTCCAGGCGAGAATGCTGCCGTTGAAGTTGCCGGTGTAGCGCTTGGTCGTCGCCGGCGAGGCCACGTCGACCAGGTCGATGCGCTCGCCGAGGCCCGGATAACGTCGCGCGAGGAAACCCCGCACGAAGTCGGCGACCCTGCGCTTCTGCGCCCAGTACTCCTTGCGGTCGGTCGCGCGCAGCGTCTTCCAGTAGGCGAAATCGCTGAAGTAGGTGCAGTGGATCACCGACTTGCCCGGCGGCGCGAAGCCGTCGGAGTAGCGGGAACGCAGCTGCACCACCAGGCTGTTCTGCAGCGCGCCCGGCAACTCGGCGCCCTCCTCCTCCGTCAGCAGGTAGGTCGTGCTGTGCGCGTCGCCGGGGTCGAAGTCGCCCTCGATCCCGACGAAGGCCGACACGACGGCCGGGAACAGGATGCCCGGCCGGTTCAGCATGTCGTCGTAGAGTTTGTCGATTCTTGGACCGGTGTACTTGCCGTCCAGCAGCCCGTAGACCGTGGTGTGACCGTCGCAGGCCGACACGACGTGATCGGCGTAGTAGCGCCTACCGTCTCTGAGCTCGACCCCGACCGCGCGGTCGTCCTCGACCAGGATCCGGTCGGCGCGCGCCCGGTAGACGATCTCCCCGCCCAGCGAGGTGTAGCGCTCCTCGATCGATCGCGACAGCCCCAGCGACCCGCCCTGCGGGAACCCGGCGTTGCCGTTGTGGGCGCTGGCCATGTTGAACAGGAACGGCAGCACCGGGAAGTTCTCGGGATCCTGGAAGAAGATGTTGCGGAACGCCTTGCGCAGCAGCGGGTCCTGGAACCTGTCGGCGAAGGTGTGCATCTGCGTCGCCGCGGTGCGCCAGAACAGGCGGAACGCCGGGACGACCGTGCGCAGAGTCTTGATCTTCTCCCTCGCCGACTGCAGCGGCGCCGGTTTCAGGAACGGATACAGGTCGATGTCGACGAACCGCCGCAGGTCACGGCAGAACGACCGGATCAGCGGGGCGTCGGCCGGTGAGAGCTGCAGCAGGTGCCGCTCCAGCCGGTCGGGGTCGTTGTAGAAGGTCACCGACCGGCCACTGTCGTCGGTGACCTTGTTGAACATCTCGAAGTTCATGATCGTCTTGCCGTCGAGCGCGCCGAGTTCCCGCCACACCTGGTTGGCGTCGTTGCCGGGGGCGGTGCCGATCAGCCATTCGATGCAGTAGTCGAAGATGTAGCCCTCGCGTGCCCAGGCCGTACAGCAGCCTCCGGGCAGGACGTGCCGTTCGAGGATGAGGGTGTCCATCCCGCTCATCTGCGCGTAGCAGCCGGTGGACATCCCCGCGACGCCCGCGCCGACGATCAGCACGCGGGGCTTGCCGCCGGGCGAACGGTCACGGGTGCTCCAGGTCTGGTCGACCTCACGCGACATGCGCGCCGCCTCCCACCAGGATGTCGCGCACCAGGTTGGCGTTGAGCGCGATGTAGTCCTGGTCGAGCATCTCGGCGTGCGTGCCGAAGCCGCGGAACACCGGGGTGCGCGCGGCCGAGCTGCCGTGCCAGGCGCCGCTCGCGGCCTCGGCGTAGAAGGCCACCTTCTCCTCGTCGGAGATCACGCTGACCGTGGCGGCGACCACACCGAGGTTCGGCGTGCGGCTGCAGAAGTCGATGTACTCCCTGGCCTGGCCGAGCGTCTCCTCGGCGACGATCTCCGAGCCGGTGTGCCTGAGCAGGTGCTCGCTCAGCTCGCGTTCGAAGATCTTCAGGTGCTCCTCTCCCAGCTGGAAGGACTCGGAGATGCGGTAGGAGTCCATGATGACCACGTTCGGCACCTCGCGCCCGCGCCGCTGGAGCTCCTTGGCCACCTCGAAGGCGAGGTTGCCGCCGAGCGAGTAGCCGAGCAGGTCGCAGGGGCCCTCCGGCTGGACGGACTCGATCAGGTCGGCGTAGCGCGCCACCTTGTCGTCACCGGCCACGTAGTTGAACGCGGCGAACCGGTACTCCGGAAGGTGGACGGCGAACTGCCGGTAGACCAGACCGTGGCCGCCCGCGGGCGGGAAGCAGAAGATCGTCTTCTCCTGGTCGGAGTTGAACCACAGGTACGGCTGCGCGCCCGCGAGCCGGCCGGTGATGATGTGCTCGACCGTCTTGGCCATGCCGTGCAGGGTCGTGACCTTGAACAGGTGGCTGACGGGGATGGTGATGTTGAACTCCCCCTGGAGCCGGTAGATGAGCTCGATCAGCTTGATCGAGCTGCCGCCGACCTCGAAGAAGTCGTGCTGCAGTCCGACCTGCTCCAGGCCGAGGAGAGACTTCCAGTGCTCGGCCATGCGCATCTCGTAGAGCGTCACCGGGGGCTCGTAGGCCTGCTCCGCCGCCGCGGTCGCCGGCGCGGGCAGCGCGGCGACGTCCACCTTGCCGTTGGGCGTCAGCGGCAGCTCGGGCAGCTCGACGAAGTAGGACGGGATCATGAAGGTCGGCAGGTAGCCGGCCAGGTGCCTGCGTAGCTCGCGCCAGTCCAGGACCGCGCCCGCCGCGGGCACGCAGTAGGCGCACAGCGCGGTGTCGCCGCGCGCGTCCGTGCCGACCGTGACCACCGCCTGCGCCAGCGTCGGCCAGGCCGCCAGCTGGGTCTCGATCTCGCCGATCTCGATGCGGTGGCCGCGGACCTTGATCTGCGCGTCGACACGGCCGAGAAGCCGCACGCCGCCGTGGGCGTCCCAGCGGGCGAGGTCTCCGGTGCGGTAGAGGCGCACCGGCTCGGCGCCGGGCTCGCGGCTGAGCGTCGAGGTGACGAAGCGGTGCGCGGTCTGCTCGGGGTCGCCGGCGTAGCCCGCCGCGACACCGTCGCCGCCGACCCACAGCTCGCCCGGCACGCCCGGCGGCACCGGCTCACCGTGCTCGTCGAGGATGTAGAGCGCGCTGTTGGGGAACGGCCGCCCGATCGGCACCATCTGGCTCGGCTCCAGCCCGTCCGCCGGGCCTTCGAAGTAGGTGCTGTCGATGGTGGCCTCGCTGAGGCCGTAAGAGTTGACCAGGCGCGTCTTCGGGCCGCACAGGCCGCGCAGGCGCTGGTACTCCTCGACCTTCCAGGCGTCCGAGCCGACGATCAGCAGGCGCATGAAGTTCAGGCGCTCGCCCTCCCGCTCGCAGTAGGTCATCAGACCGCGGACGATCGCGGGCACGAACTCGCCGCAGTCGACGCGTTCGGCGAGCATCGTCCGGTACAGGCGCGCGGTGTCGAACAGCAGCTCACGGCGGACCAGGACCAGGGTGCCGCCCGAGCACAGCGCGCGGACCAGGTCGCCGGTGAAGACGTCGAAGGAGAAGCTCGCCATCTGCAGGTGCACGCGGACGTCGTGGTCGAGGCGGTACTCCTGACGCCAGGCGGCGTAGACCGAGGCGAGGTTGCGGTGGCTGACCCGCACGGCCTTGGGCCTTCCGGTCGAGCCCGAGGTGTAGATGACGTAGGCGGGGGCGTCCGGGTCGGCCAGGTCCGGGAGGTCGTCCCCGTCCCTCTCCGTGTCGGCCTCCGTGTCGGCCGCGCGGTGCAGCTCCTCCAGGGTCAGCACGCCGTCCGTCAGCCCGGCCAGGCGCTCGCGGCTGGACTCGTCGACGACGACGAGCGCGGCCCCGGCATTGCTCACCATGTAGGCCAGGCGGTCGGCGGGGTATTCGGGGTCGAGCGGCAGGTAGGCGCCGCCCGCCCTGAGCACCGCCAGCAGGGTGACGATCAGCTCGGGGGACTTGTCCAGGCACAGCGCGACCACCGCGCCGTCGCGGACGCCCAGCCCGCGCAGTCTGCGCGCCAGCGCGTGGGAGCGGCTGTCGAGCTCGGCGTAGGTCAGCCGCCTGGTCTCCCCCGTCTCCGACGGCGCCGACACGGCGATCGCGTCGGGGTAGGCGGCCGCGGCCTCGACGATCAGCTCGTGCACCGGCCGGTCGTGGGGGGCGCGCCGGTCGGCCCCGCTCCAGGTGTCGAGGATGTGCTCGCGCTCGGAGGAGGAGAGCAGCTCCAGGCGGGTGACCGGCTGCTCGGCGGCCGCGCGGGTCAGCTCCTCGAGAAGGTTGACGTAGTGCGAGGCCAGCCGCCGCGTCGTCTCGGGCAGGAACAGGTCGGTGTTGTACTTGAACACGCAGTGGAAGCGCTGCTCCGCCTCGTCCTCGTAGGCCGACAGCGTGAGGTCGAACTGCCCCTCCTCCTCGGGCAGCTCGATGTACTCCAGGCGGTAGCCGTACTTCTCGGTGGCGACCTTGTGGGCGAGCAGGATGAACATCGCCTGGAACACCGCCGAGCGGCTCGGGTCGTGCTGCAGGCCCAGCTTCTCCACCAGCAGCACGAACGGGTACTCCTGGTTGTCCAGGCCGTTGAGCACGGTGGTGTGCACCTGCGCCAGCAGTTCGGCCACCGAGGGGGTGCCCGCCAGGTTCACGTGCAGCGGCAGCGGGTTGACGAAGTAGCCGTAGACGGAGGCGAACTCCTTCTCGGTACGGCCCGTCACCGGGCTGCCGACGATGATGTCGTCCTGTCCCGAGTAACGGTGCAGCAGGAGGTAGTAGGCGCTCAGCAGCACCATGAACACGGTGACGTTGTGCTCGCGGGCCAGCGCGTGGACGCGTGCGCTGAGCTCGGTGTCGAGCACGAAGAACTCGGAGGCGCCGTTGTGGGTCTGCACGACCGGGCGGGGCTTGTCGATGGGCAGGCTGAGCACCGGCACCTCGGCGGGCAGGTGGTCCTGCCAGTAGCCGAGCATCCGCTGCGCGTCGGGGCCGGCCAGGAACCGGTTCTGCCAGTTGAGGAAGTCCAGGTAGGTCGCGGCGATCGGCGGAAGGTCGACCCGGTGGCCCTGGCGCAGCCCTTCGTAGATCGCCAGCAGTTCCTCGATGAAGGTGAACGTCGAGATGGCGTCGGAGATGATGTGGTGAACGGCCTTCATGATCACCCAGCGGTCGCGGCCGCGCTTGAACAGGCGGAAACGGACCAGCGGGTCCCGCTCGAGGTCGTAGGGCTTGCGGTACTCACGGATGATCATCTGGTAGACGTCGTCCCATTCCACGTCCTGGACGTCGAACAGCGCGATGTCCTCCTTGAGCTCGGGTGAGATCCGCTGGAAGGCGTGCCCGTCCTGGAGCGTGAAGTTGGCCCGCAGGCTGGGATGGCGCTCGATCAGGGCGCGGACGGCGTCGAACATCAGCTCGGGGTCGAGCTCGACCCGCACCTCGACCGCGCCACCGATGTTGTAGGCGAACCCGTCGGGGTTGAGCTGCTTGAGGAACCACAGCGCCTTCTGGTTCTGGGTCAGGGGATGCTCGTGCTCGTCCTCGAACACCTCGACCGCCGCGGTGTCGGCGCCCTCGCCCGTGTCGGCCGCCACCAGGACGGTCAGGCCGTCGTACAGCTGGGCGATCAGCTCACCGACGGAGGTACCGCTCAGCAGGGCGACCACCGGCAGCGCGACCCTGAGCTCGGTGTTGACCCGGGCGCGCAGCTCCATCGCCAGCAGGGAGTCGAGCCCCAGCACGTTGAGGCTGCCCTCCGGATCGACCTGCTCCGTCTTGACGCGCAGCACGGCGGCGACCAGCGCGGTGAACCGCTCGGCCACCAGCAGCCTGCGCCCCTCCTCGTCGGCGGCGCGGAAGGTGTCGAGGAACCCGCCGCCCTCGGCGGAGGCGGGTCCGTCCGCGGCGGCGGCCAGTTCGGTCACCAGCGGCGGCGGGGAGGCGTACCAGGACATGAAGACCGGCCAGTCGACGACCGTCGCGACCATCAGCTGGGCCCGGTCCTGGCCGATGACGCGTTCGAGCACGGCCATGCCCGCGTCCGGAGGCAGCGAGCTCATCCCCCGGCTGTTGCGGTAGTGGTCGATCAGCCCGAGCTCCTCGATCATGCCCGTCGCCCACGGCCCCCAGTCGATGCTCAGCGCGGGCAGGCCACGGGCGCGCCGGTGGTGTGCCAGCGCGTCCAGGAAGGCGTTGCCCGCCGCGTAGTTGGTCTGGCCCGCGGTCGTCAGCAGCGCGGCGATCGAGGCGAACAGCACGAAGTGGTCGAGGGGTTCGTCGCGCAGGAGGTGGTGGAGCAGGTAGGCGCCGACGACCTTGGGGTCGTGCACGGCGTCGAAGGTCTGCCGGTCCATCTCCGGGACCAGCGTGTCGCGGACATGGCCCGCGAGGTGGAAGACGCCGCGGATCGGCGGCGAGTCGCTGCGCCGGTAGTCCTCGAGCCACGCGGTCAGGGCCGCCTCGTCGGTGATGTCGAGCGGCGCCAGGATCGTCTGGGCGCCGAGCGCCTCCAGCTCCTTGACGAAGCGCACGTTGCGGCCGGTCGTGGTCTCCGGGTCGCTGTCACGCCACTTGTCGCGTTCGGGCAGCCTGCTGCGGCCCACGAGGATGAGCCTGCGCGCGCCCCGCGCGACGAGGGTACGGCACAGCAGCCTGCCGAGCGCGCCGAACGCGCCGGTCACCAGGTAGCTGCCGTCGGCGCGCAGCCGCAGCGGCAGCGGGCGGGTGAGGTCGGTGGCCTGGGCGAGCCTGCTGGTGTAGCGGCGCTCGCCGCGCAGGGCGATCTCGTCCTCGTCGTCCACCAGCACTTCGCGCAGCAGCGCCTCGGCCTCGGCCCGGCGTGCCGGGGCGTCGCCGCCGGCCGGGTCGAGGTCGATCAGCTTGCCGCGGTGGGCGAGCAGCTCCTGGTACCACAGCACCCGGCCGAGGCCCCAGGCGGGCGCGCCCAGCGGCTCGACCGCGTCGCCCGCGGCCACGGCCTGCGTTCCGCGCGTGACGACGTACAGCCTGCCGCCGGTCTGCTCGGCCAGCGGCGACTGGGCGAGCGCGATCAGCGAGTAGGTGCCGAGGCTGTTGTGCTCGCCGATCCGGCTCCGGTCCGTCGCGTCGATCCGCGGCAGGTCGAGGTTCCACAGGTGCACGACGGTGCCGACCGGGGCGCCGTCCGCTCCCAGGTCGGCGAACAACCGCCGGAGGTCCTCGACGGAGCCCGGCACGACCGTCGACTCTCTATCCTCGCGCCTGGTGCGGTAGTCGCGGCCGGGACGCACGATGTGGCAGCGCCCGCCCCGCGCGGTGACCAGCTCCGCGAGCTCGTCGCCGACCCCGTGGGCGTCGGCGAAGATCAGCCAGTCTCCGGCGGCGTCCGCGGCCGGAGCCGTGGCGACCGTGTCCCGCGAGTCTTCGCCCTCCGCCGCGTCGGGCGCCTCGAAGGTCCTGTCGACCCAGGTCACCTCGGCCAGCCAGCCGTCGATCGTGCCCCGGCCGACCGCCGTCGACGCCTTCTCGACGTCGGCCGCGCGGAACCCGCTGATCCGGCCGAGCGATGCGCCGTCGTCGCCGTACACGGCGATGTCGCCGATCAGCTCGTCGCCGTCGCGCCGTACGACGGTCGCGTGCACCCAGAACGGCCTGTCGCCGACGGGTCCGACGCGCACCTCCTCGATCGACAGCGGCAGGCGGATGCCGGAGTCCCGCGAATCGGTGCTCCTGTGCAGGATCAGCGGCGTCAGCAGCGACTGGAAGCAGGAGTCGAGCAGCACCGGGTGGAAGTGGTGGCGGGCGGCGTCGTCGCCGATGACCTCGGGCGGCCGGATGCGGGCGAGCGCCTCGCCGGGGCCGATCCACACCTCCTCGATGCCCTGGAAGGCCGGACCGTAGTGGTAGCCCATGTCCGCCAGCGCCGCGTAGCACGCGGCGCCGTCGAGGTGGCGTTCGCCGCGCGCCTTGATCGCCTCGGCGTCGAGGGGGGGATTGAGCCTGCGCTGCTGGCCCGCGCGCACCACGCCTCCGGCGTGCACGACCCTGTCCTGCGCACCGCCGTCCTGGGCGTTGCCCGACGGCGTGGCGACGGTGAAGGCGGCGCCCTCCGATGAGAACGACAGCTGTACCGTCTTGGCCTCCCCTTCGGGCAGGAACAGCGCCTTGCGCAGCTCGATGTCGGCCAGGGCCGCCTCGGTCCCGCCGGTCATCGCCCGCACCGCCTGCGTCGCCATCTCCAGGTAGCCCGCCGCCGGGAACAGCGCGTTGCCCTGGATCCGGTGGTCGTCGAGGTACGGCATCGACTCGGTGTCGAGCCTGGCCTCCCAGGTGGGCTCGGCGGTGGACATGCGGCGGCCCAGCAGCGGATGGTCGCGCCGGCCGAGCCTGACCTGCTCGACGGGTCCGGGCTCCGCCCAGTAGCGGTCGCGCTTCCACGGGTAGCGCGGCAGCGGCACCGGCCCGCCGCCCGGGTGCAGCACCTCCCAGGCGATGTCGACGCCCAGGTTGTGCAGGGCGGCCAGGGACATGGTGAAGCGCGCCGTCTCGTCCTCCTGACGGCGGATCGAGGGCAGCGTCGTCCCCTCGATCTCCCTGGCGTCGAGGCACTCGCGGATCGAGTGGCCGAGCACGGGGTGCGGGCCGATCTCCAGGAACAGGCCGTAGCCGTCGTCGGCGATGCGGTCGATCGCGGCGCGGAAACGGACGCTGTCACGGACGTTGCGCCACCAGTAGTCCGCGTCCAGCTCGGTGCCGTGCGCGAGTCCCTCCTGACCGGTCAGGTAGAGCGGCACCCGCGCGGCCTGCGGCTCCAGCCCGGCCAGCGAGGACAGCAGCTCGTCCTTGATCTCTTCCATGCGCGCGCTGTGGTAGGGCACGCGCACGGTGAGGAACTTGGCGAAGATCTGCTCGGCCCGCAGTTCGTCGGCGAGCTGCGCGAGCGCGTCCTCGTCCCCGGCGAGGGTGATCGCGGTCGGGCTGTTGACGGCGGCGATCGAGACGCGGTCGCCGTAGGGCAGCACGCGGCGCACCGCCTCGGCCTCGGTCAGGCTCACCGCGAGCATGGTGCCGGTGCCGACCAGCTTCTGCTGCAGCCGGCTGCGGTGCACGACGACCTTGACCGCGTCCTGCAGGGTGTAGACCCCGGCCTCGTAGAACGCCGCGACCTCACCGGTGCTGTGCCCGACCACGGCGTCGGGGCGCACCCCATGCGCGCGCCACATCGCCGCCAGGCCGACCTGCACGGCGAAGTTCGCCGGCTGCGCCAGCCAGGTCTCGCCCATGTCGGAGTCGGCCTCGTCGGCGTTCATCTCCTCGATCAGCGACCAGCCGGTGAGCTTGTGGATCTCCCGGTCGCACTCCTCGACCGCCTCGCGGTAGACCGGTTCGTTCTCGAACAGCTGACGCCCCATGGCCCACCACTGCGGCCCCATGCCGGTGAAGACCCAGACCAGGCGGCTGTGCCGCTCGTCGCGCCACTGGTCCTGCAGCACGTGGGGACCGGCCTCGCCGCGGAGGTACTCGGCGAGGCGCTCGTCGAGCGACTCGCGGGAGGAGTACACGACCGACAGACGCGACTCCAGGTGCTGACGGCGGCGGGCCAGCGTGTGGCCGATGTCGGACAGCGAGACGGTCGAGCCGTTGTCGCGGGCGAGCTCCTCCCTGATGCCCCTGACCAGCTCGGGAAGCGCCTCCGGGTCTCGCGCGGTGAGCGGCAGGATGTTGTATCCGGACTTCACGGGCGCCGCCGGATCGGCGCTCTGGTGCCGCGGCGCCTCCTCCAGCACGACGTGCGCGTTGGTGCCGCCGAAGCCGAAGGAGTTCACTCCGGCGCGCGCGGGCCCCTCGTGCTCGGGCCAGTCGGTCGGCCGCGTCGGAATCTCGTACGGCATCGCCGCCAGGTCGATGTCGGGGTTGATCTGTTCGAGATTGATGTGCGGCGGGATCTTCCGGTGCTTGAGCGCCAGGGCGGTCTTGATCAGACCGGCGATGCCGGCCGCCGACTCGGTGTGCCCGATGTTCGTCTTGACCGAGCCGACGTAGCACTTGGCGCCGGGCCTGCGGCCGATCGACAGCGCGCGGCCGAGCGCCCTGGCCTCGATCGGGTCGCCGACCGGCGTCGAGGTGCCGTGCGCCTCCATGTACTGCAGGCTGCCGGGTTCGACGCCCGCCTCGGCGCACACCCGCTCGATGAGGCTGACCTGGGCGTCCGGGTTCGGCACGGTGATGCCGTTGGTACGGCCGTCCTGGTTGACCCCGCTGCCGACGATCACCGCGTGGATCGGGTCGCCGTCGCGCAGGGCGTCCTCCAGACGCTTGAGCGCGACCACGCCGACGCCTTCGGCGCGCACGTAGCCGTTGGCCGAGGCGTCGAAGGTGCGGGAGCGCCCCTCGGAGGACAGGAAACCGCCCTTCGTCTCGGCGATGGTGTACTGCGGCGTCATGTGCAGCAGCGTTCCTCCGGCGAGCGCGAGGCTGCTCTCGCCGCGGGCGAGACTCTGGCATGCCAGGTGCACGGCCACCAGTGACGAACTGCACGCGGTGTCGATCGAGACGCTGGGACCGCGGAAGTCGAAGCAGTACGAGATGCGGTTGGAGACCATCGTCATCATGGTGCCGGTCGCGGTGTGCGCGGCCAGTGTCTCGAAGCTGAGGTCGGCGAACTGGAGGATCTTGTAGTCCAGTGTGAAGGCGCCGACGAACACGCCGACGTCGAGCCCCGCCAGCTCCGCGGGCTTCTGCCCGCCGTCCTCGAGCGCCTCCCACGCCACCTCCAGCAGCTTGCGCTGCTGCGGGTCCATGTGGTCGGCCTCGCGCGGGCTGATGCCGAAGAAGGCCGGGTCGAACTCGTCGAAGCCGTCGATGTAGCCACCGCGCCCCCCGACCAGCCTGCCCGGCTTGGCCTTGTCCCGGCTGCCGAGCGTCGTGACGTCGTATCGGTCGGCCGGCGTCGGGGTGATGCAGTCCTTGCCGTCGATCAGGTTCTGCCAGAACGCGCGGTGGTCGGACGCGCCGCCGGGGAATCGGCAGCCGATACCGATGATCGCTATCTTGTCACGGAGAGTAGCGTTAGTTAAGTCCGTCACCATTGATTCCTTGTGTCATGGCGCTGCCGCGCGAGCATGGGAGGGGAAAGAGGTGGGGGGTGATGGGCGCGTTGTGAGGACGCGTTGTCGCACACGCCGGCCGGGCGCGCGGGAACGCGTGTGCTCGGCGTGTCTGCTGGAGGTGCCGGTCCGCCGGTCAGGCGGGCTGTCCGCCGGCCCCCGTCGACCGTGCCGGAGACGCACGGCGCCAGGGGTGCAGGAAGGTGGACACGACGGCACCGGTCTTGGGGAACGACGCGGGATCCTGCAGCCCGACCATGACCGGCCTGCGCCCCGGTCGCCAGGTGAAACTGCCGAACATCCAGTCCCAGATCGACAGGTCGGAGCTGTAGTGACCGGCCTCGGACAGGTCGGTGCTGTGGTGGAGGCGGTGCTGCTCGGGGCTCGCGAAGACGTAGTTGAGCCAGCCGATGCGGACGTCGATGTTGGCGTGGACGAAGTAGCCCTGGGCGATGATGAAGAGGCCGACCGCGAAGACGGACCCCTGTGAGAAACCGATCAGCGCCAGGCTCAGCTGGACGACGCTCTGCGCGAGCAGGACATCGAAGATGTGGTTGACACCGTTGTTGGCGACGTTGACCTTCTCCGGCACGTGGTGGACGCCGTGCAGGCGCCACAACCAGGGGTTGGTGTGCCCCAGGCGGTGCACCAGATAGCTGGCCAGCGAGCCGAGCAGCAGGGCGGACGGGACCTCCGCCCACATCGGGATCATCGGGGTGGGCAGCGCCAGGGCGCCGACGACGGCCATCACCGGCAGTTGCGCCAGGCCGCTGGCGACCATGGTCAGCAGGAAGTAAACACCATACCAGCCCCATTCGCCACGGTCCGGATGCCAGTTACGTTCATAGGGAATCACCCTTTCGAGCACCGTCAGATAGGTGACCGTACCGACCATAAAAAAGAAGCTGACCTGCCCGAAGTCCAAATGGTAACGCAATGTCACCACGGCCACCGAGACGACCGCAACAAGCAGGATAGGATACGCGATTCGGCACAGGAAGGGACGTACCGAGAACGTGAAGCCAGCTAATTCTCGCCGCCGTTGCGGTGTATATCCGGATGAAATATCCATGCCACGCCCCCATCTAAGGAAGTCTCGAACAGGCACACGAAGGCCAGGACAATGGCGGATTCGGAAACCGCGGCGGCGGTCGGCGGCACGCGAAAACGACCCCCCGCAGTCCCCTATCGCGCCACTCCCCTTCCCGGGGGATCGCCTCTGACCAGGTCATTTGCCCACCAAGGCCCCGATGTCGGCGGGGCACCCCGAGGGCAACGCGCCCAGTGCGGCTTCAGGCATCTGGGAATTACTACACGCACAGACAATTTGACAATCTGCCCCCGCATCGCTCGATGATCAGACGTAATCACAGGTGTCTGGCGGAATCAACACGCCAAGAAGCATATTTTCGATGTGGAAGCAACTAATAGTCAACCCCCCAGTAAGCACCGTTCTTTACGGACACAGAGAAGGAGGGATTGCCTCGGACCACAACCCGTTCAACGGCGCACTTCGCCGGAACTTTGATTGACAGATAGTAGGTCATGTACGAATTTAGGCAATGTCGATTATGGAAACACCGTGTGAACTTTGCCATTTACCACCAACCCGGACAATACACACTTATCATCCGGTAAGCCCCATCTTCGGATTTCCAAAAAAGCAATTCGAGCATCGCGCTAACCGGGTCCACCGCCCCGGATCCCGTGCGGGCACCTCGCGAGCACCCCCACGGGGCGGGGGCCCGGCGACCGCCGCGCCGGCACGAGCGGGGTGGTACCGGGCTCGGCGGAACGAGATGGCACAGGACCAGACAAGGCGGGGCGGCCGGGACGGCGGACGTCCGCCTCCCCTGGAGCGCCCCCGGCCTCAGCGTCCGGTGGGTGTCACTCCCGCCCGGTGCCCGGCCGGTGTCGCTTTCGGCGTCCCCGCCGGCAGCAGCCGGAGCATCGGCCCGATGTCGACCGGCCGGTCGGTGTAGCCGTACTCCCGCAGCAGTGCGGCGACCCGCTCCAGCCTCGCAGGATCAAGCGTCACCGGATAGCCGCCCAGCGTGACCCGCTCGGCGTCCTGGGGGCTGATCCTGGTGTAAACGGGGAGGATCTTCGTGATCACCTCGCGGCCGCTCGCCGCGATCTGCTGGCCCGCGGTGATCGCCCGCTGGAAGGCGGCCACGATCTCGGGGTTGCGTTCGGCGAACATGGCGGTCGTCCCGTATCCGGCGACCGGAAAGCGGTCCGTCGGACCGGTCATCACATCGGCGATCGCCCTCGCGCCCTGCCGCTTCGCCGCGGTGATGAAGGGCTCGGTCAGCCAGGCCGCGGAGACGGTGCCCGCCTGGAGCGCGGCGGGCATGTTCGGCAGGGGCATCTCGATCATCTTCACGTCGGCCGCCGTCAGACCGCCGGCCTTGAGCGCGACCTCGGTGGTGAGGGTCCCGACGCTCTTGAGGGTGGTCACGGCCACGCTCCGGCCGCGCAGGTCGGCGGGCCCGCGCACCGTGGAGTCCTTGGGCACCATGAGCAGGAAGGTTTCCGGGGCCGCCTGGTAGGCGTCGGCGACGTATCTGAGATCGACCACCCCGCTGCTCTGCGCGGCGAGCGCGGTGACGTGGCTCAGCAGGCAGAACTGCAGGTGACCCGCCTTGAGATCCGGGATGGCGGCCCCCGTCCCCTGGATGATCTCTTTCCTGACCTTCAGCCCCTCACTGGCGAAGAAGCCGCAGTCCATGGCTATCTCGAGCGCCGCCGTGTCGGGAATCGGCATGGATCCGACGGTGATTTCGGTTGTTTCCGGAGGGATTGTTGATGAATTAATTACTTGCGCGTGATTCGCACACGCGGCACCCAGCACATTTCCGGACGTCACGGATTTCTGCGAAGCGCACGCACTTATCGCCAAAAGCACCACCGTAAGTGCACAAAACAGTCGACACATGCGACGCTCCACTAAACCGGCGAAGTCGACCGGAGACACGTCTCCGCAGCTCAAGGCCCCGTAGGGTCATTTACGTAAAGCCAGGCACACGAAAGCATGGTAACGTTAAAAGTCATTCTCAGGGAGGGGAAAAGCAAAAAAGCAAGAGAGTACAAATATCCCGAAACGGCCGACCCCATCGGATTCCCCGGCGAGTTCGAAACGGAAATCCTCCCCGAATTCCGGATTGCCGGCTTGTTCCCGGCGGGATCTCCGGCCGGCGTGCGGACGGCACGGGCGACGCCGAAGGCGATCTTCGGCAGAAGCCGCCGGGAGGCCTCCGCCGGCCCGCCCGGCGATCACGGCGTGGGAGTGTCGGGCGGGCACAGGCGCGGCCCGGTGCCCTCCCGGGTTCCGGCTCCTTTTCGATCGCCTGTCCGGAGGGAGAGCGGGGGGAGACGGGGAGGGAGAAGCCGACGGGAGGAGGTCAGCTCCGGGTGGCCTCCTTGACCCGTTCGCGCGAGAACCGGCCGAAGTTGTAGTAGGCCGCGCAGGCCCCCTCCGAGGAGACCATGCAGGTGCCGATCGGGGTCTCAGGCGTGCAGGCCGTGCCGAACACCTTGCACTCCCATGGCTTGAGCACGCCCTTGAGCACCTCGCCGCACTGGCAGGCCTTCGGATCGGCCACCCTGCCGCCGGGGATCTCGAAGATCCGCTCGGCGTCGAAGGCGGCGTACCGCTCCCGCACGCCCAGCGCCGAGTGGGAGATGAAGCCCAGGCCACGCCACTCGAAGTAGGGGCGCAGCTCCATCACCTCGTTGATGACCGCCAGAGCCTTGGCGTTGCCGTCCCAGGGCACCACCCGGGAGTACTGGTTCTCGACCTCCGAACGGCCCTCCGCCAGCTGCGTCAGGATCCGGTGAACCGAACTCAGCACGTCCAGCGGTTCGAATCCCGTGACGACGAGCGGCTTGCCGTAGTCGCGGGCGATGAACCCGTACGGCCGGCAGCCGATCACCGCCGAGACGTGGCCGGGGCCGATGAACCCGTCGAGGCGCAGATCGGGAGAGTCCAGGATGGCCTTGATCGCGGGGATGATCGTGACGTGGTTGCAGAAGATCGAGAAGTTCTCCACGCCCTCGGCCGCCGCGCGCAGGACCGTCATGGCCGTCGAGGGCGCCGTGGTCTCGAACCCGATCGCCATGAACACCACGCGCCGGTCCGGGTTCTGCCGGGCGATCTTGAGGGCGTCCAGCGGCGAGTACACCATGCGGATGTCCGCCCCGCGCGCCTTGGCGTCCAGGAACGAGCCGCGGCCGCCGGGCACCCGCATCATGTCGCCGAACGACGTCATGATCACGCCGGGCTGTTCGGCGATGTGGAGCGCGTCGTCGATCCGGCCCATCGGGATGACGCAGACGGGACAGCCGGGACCGTGCACCAGGGTGACGGTCCCGGGCAGGTAGTCCTCAAGGCCGTGTTTGTAGATCGTATGCGTGTGACCGCCGCACACCTCCATGAACTTGTAGGCGCGATCCGGCTCGCACAGCCCGGCGATCCGCGCGGCGAGCGTCCTCGCCTTGCCCGCGTCGCGATACTCGTCGACGAAACGCACCGCGCCTCACCCTTTCTCGATCATGGATTCTCGGAGGGCCTCGATCTCGTCCTCGTAGGCCTGGCCGATGCTCTCCAGGAAGTCGAGCGCCGCCTTCGCCTCCACCTCGTCGATCTTCGACAGGGCGAAGCCGACGTGGATGAGAATCCACTCGCCCGGCTCCAGCGGTTCGTTCTCGAGCAGGCCGATGTTGATGGCCCGCCGTACCCCGCTCACGTCGACCATCGCCAGGTCAGGACGGTCCGACAGGATTTCCACGATCTCGCCGGGAATTCCCAGACACATTGGTGGCCTCCGCCAGCTGGATGGACTCGAGGACGAGATCGTCGCCCCCCTCGGTTTCGATGTCGGTGCCCCCGCACTCGGGGCAGGTGACGAACGGGTCGGCCGACGCCGCCGTCTGACCGCAGGAGCGGCAGACGAGCTGCACGGGGACGATGACCAGGTCCACCTGCGCCCCCTCCGCCGGTGACCCCTCGGCGACCATGGTGAACGCCTGGTTGATCACCGGTTCCGTGATGCGGAGCATGGCGCCCGCGCGCACCCGTGCCCGCTGTACCCTCCGGCCTTCGGCCCGCTTCTCCACCGCGGTGAGGATCGCCTCGGCGATCCCGAATTCATGCATGACTGTTTCTCCCCCGTTCGGGTTGTCCGGCTTCGTGTGACGTGACGGCACGGGCCGCGTGCCGCGGCCCGTGCCGAGCCCTCGGAAGGGCCGGAGTCGTCACATCCTCCTCATCCGCAGATAGCGTTTGACATCGGGCAGGGTCTGGTAGACCAGCACCCCTGCCCCCACCACCAGCGCCACGATGACCAGGCGTTTCAGCATGACCGTTCCTCCTTGCGGCCGACGGCGACCGGCGCCGTCGCGATCTGTTGCTCGACCAGTTCCAGGACCAGGCCCGCCGCGGGGCCCACGGCCCGGGCGACCGGCCCGCTCAGTTCCATGCCCGGCGAGAGGTCGGCGGGTTCGCAGCCCACGAGCAGCACCCCGCCGTTCACGCCGCCGAGCGTGCCCGCCAGTGCCAGGACCGTCTCGGGCGTCATCGCGTGGGCGTCGAGGAAGGGGACGGGGCCCTCGGCGGCCGCCGGCTCGATCACGTACAGCGTGCCGGGCGGGCCGCCGCGCGAGACGGCGTCGACGAGGATCGTGAGATCGTGGCCGCCGCCGGTGAGCTCGTAGGCGAGATGCACGCCCCGGATGCCGAAGTCGTTCACGACGACTCCCTCGGGAAGGCCCCTCCCGGCCAGGCGCCTGGCCACCGCGACGCCGAAGCCGTCGTCGCCGAGGAAGAGGTTCCCGATGCCCGCCACGAGGATCCTCATGCGATGGCCTCCCCGTCCGGGAGACCGCCGGGATCGCCGGAACCGGCGAACGGCTCCAGCGGTTCGACCTCGTCGGGGGCGAAGTACAGGAAGCGGCCGTGCGAGCGGTGGAGGTCGGCCCCCGGGTCCTCCTCCAGGGTGACTGCCAGGTGCTGTGCCCCGTCCAGGTCGGACAGCACGGCCTCGACCAGGGCGATCCTGCCGATCAGGAACATGTCGTGGGCGTCGGCCCTGCGGCTGCCGGGCACGAGGCGGACCCTGCTGCCCTTGGCTACCGGCACCCCCTCGACGAACACGCTGTCGGTCTCCGGGGAGACCTCGGAGTCGGCCCCGGGGTCCCACCAGGGCGTGGGAGCGGCGGGCCGGGCCGGCTCGCCCAGGTAGCGGATCGCACCGTGGAGCCGCTCCACCATTTCGGGCGGCATGTCGCCGACCATGTCGATGAGCCGGGCCGCCCGGGAGTCGGTCGCGCGCGCCTCCAGGGTCTCCTCGTCGGTGAGGGTGAGCGTGCGCAGGTGGAGGATCTCGTCGATCTCGGTGCAGTCGAACAGGTCTCCCGGGCTCTCCGGCGCGACGTCCGGATGGTCGGGCAGGATGATGGGCGACGACAGCACCACGTCGCGGTGCCCGGGCTCGCCGATCAGCACCGGCCAGGTGTGCTCGTTGCGGCAGTCGTCGGCGACCGGCCTGGCCCATTCGGGAGGGTCGGTCAGGGAGACGAAGGCCCCGCCGTCCGCCTCGATGATCAGATGCGCCGACACCAGCGAGCGCCGCAGCGCGTCCTCGCGCGGAGCGTCCGGCCGCTGCCCGTCCACGGTGTTCTCCACCCGGACGCGCAACCGGATCAGGCCGTACGGCCCGGCGATCCGCTCGGCCCGCGCCCGGAGCACCGCCCGCAACGGCAGGTGCCGGAACACCACGCGCCCTCCGGGCTCGCCGGGCGACGCCGGGATCGGCTCGGCGGACCGGTCGCCGGGGATGTGAACCTCGACCGTCCGCTCCCCGCCGAGCAGGGCCTCCAGCTCCAGCACCGCCTCCACCTCGCGTTCGGTCGCCTCGTCGAAGGTGAGGTAGGTGGTCCCACCGCTCGTCAGCCTGTCGACGGGGCGGTACCCGCCGCCTTCGGCGCGCTCGACGCCGCGGGCCCTGACGTGGAGGAACCGCAGGCAGAGGCGGACCGAGGCGCTCTCGGCCCGTTCGAGCAGGCATTCGGTCATGTTCGCCGACGGTTCGGCGGTGGCCGTGTAGGCGGGCGGGACCAGCACCCCGAACTGCCAGCGCACCCGGTTCTTGGCGGCGGAGGCGCGGTAGGGGTAGAGCAGGTAGCCCTCGTACAGCACGGCGTCGGCCACCCTGCGGGCGATCTCCATCGGCGTGCTCATCGGGCCGCCTCCCGGGCCTGGTCCAGCAGCGTCGCCACGGCCTCGTCCCAGGTGGCCAGGGCGCGTTCGGACTTGAAGCGGCGCAGGGCGCGCAGGGTGTCGGTACGCAGCCGCAGCCACCCGCTCTCCGGGAAGTAGAGGTCCATCAGCTCGTGCCAGACGGCCACCGGCAGGCGGTGGCGGGCCTCGCAGTGCCACGGCACCTGTCCCACCGTGAAACCGCCCTCCGACCTGGCGAACACGGTGCCGCTGAAGAGCAGGATCAGCGGGATCTCGCCCTCCTCCAGGGCGGCGAAGTACTTGCCGGCGGCCACCTCCAGGTCGTAGCTGCAGGGCACCGGGACATCGACCTCGGTGACCCCCCGGAACGCGGGGATCATGACCGAGACGTTGGCGAACTGCAGGGGTTTGAGCGTCTCGCCCCAGCGGGAGGGTTCCCCGAACAGGTCTCCGAGCAGTTCGGCCTCCGCGGGGCCGTACCTCCGCAGGTGCGGTTCCAGGCGGATCTGGCAGCGCAGCGCGACGGTATGCACCCCGTCGAGGGACGGTTCGGTGACGCGCAGCCGGAAGGTCAGCGTCGGGAAGGCCGCGTGGGGCTCCGCCCGCGCCCCCAGGCACTCGAAGTGGAGCTCATTCACCGCCGCCGTCCTCTCCCTCGTACATCGCGTGACCGCGACGGCCCAGGCCGTCGAGGAAGGCGTCCACGGCGTCCCGGAGCTCCTGGCCGCCGCCGAAGCCCTTCCAGCGCAGCCGTACCAGGCCGACGAGCTCGTAGCAGGCGTCGATCGGCACCAGGTGGCAGGTGAAGTCCCCCTCCGGGTGCCGGTCCACCAGGAGCGCCTCCACGTCGGGGTGGGCGTCGGCCAGCATCGGGTTGGCCTCGACGACGCGTTCCCAGGTCCCCAACGGGAGAAGGGACTCGGTGGCTCCCGCGGGGCTCGGGTAGAAGGCGACGGTCCGGCCGAGGGCGGAGTTGTGGAAGAAGAACGCGGTCCGGACGGGGATCTGCAGATCGTCCCAGTCGGCCGAGGTCATCCGGAAGGACGGGACACACAGGTAGCGGTCCGGAACCGCGCGGTAGCGCCGTTCCGCGGCTCCGTCCCGGACGGTCCGGGCGGCTCCGTCGTGGGTGAACAGCAGGTAGCAGGGGCGGCACGCGCACAGCAGCGCCCGGTTCCCGGTGTGCGCGACGTGGCCGTGCCCGGCGCCCGCCTGTTCACCGCACAGCTCGCACCGCGCCCGCTCGGCCGTCTCCGGCGGTCCTGAGGGCCGCCGGAACCGTCGCAGCCCGGTGGTCGTCACGGGATCGCCTCCGGCACCGGGCGGGATCCCGGCGGGCGGCGCTGGATCTGCAGCAGCGGTGCCTGCCGCTCGGCCGTCACCGTCTCGACGGCCACCCCGGACGCCTCGGGGGCGGCCCGCATGACGGCGCGCTCGACGGCCTCGGTCACGACGGTCCGCGAGGAGGGGCAGGCATGGCCCTCGCTCCGCAGGCGCAGCCGCACCACGTCGTCCTCCCCGACGCCGACCAGCTCCACATCGCCCGCGTGGCCTCCCAGATGCGGGCGGACCTCCTCCAGGGCCCGGCGGACGCGTTCGGCGATGTCCAGCGGGTGCAGGTCGTGCAGGACCAGCAGCCCGCTCACCACCTCGTCGTCGGTCAGCGCGCGCAGCACCTGCCCGGCGCCGGCCTCGGTGACGATCTCCATGATCCGTTCCAGGCCTGCGCCGTACAGCTCGACCAGCGCCCGCACCAGGTCCTCGGCCCGGGCCCGGGCGGCCGGATCACCGAACGCGGCCGGCTCGGCCAGCAGCGCCTCGACCCGCTCGCCGACCGCCCGGACGTCATGGGCTCGTGACATCGGCCCAGGTCTCCCTTCCCGGCTCTCCCCGGCTTCCCGGCGCCGGATCACATGGCATTGAAGGCATGGGGGGTGTGTAGTTTGCGGAGTTCGGTGCCGTCGCCGAGATACATGTGCACCCCGCACGGCAGGCACGGATCGAAACTGCGCACGGTACGCATGATGTCGATCCCCTTGAAACGCTCGGGCGGGTTCTCCTCGAAGATCGGCGTGTTCTGCACCGCGTCCTCATACGGCCCCGGCGTCCCGTAGGGGTCGCGCACGCTGGCGTTCCACGGGGTGGGCGGATACGGGTGATAGTTGGCGATCTTGCCGCCGCGGATCACCATGTGGTGTGACAGCACCCCCCGTACCGCCTCGGTGAACCCGCACCCGATCGCCTCGTCGGGGACGGTGAACGGCTCCCAGGTGCGGGTGCGGCCGGCGCGGACCTCCGCCAGGCCCTGCTCGGCGAAGTACAGCGCGCAGGCGGCGGCGTAGGCCTGGAAGTAGGTGCGGGCCCGGTTGCGTTCCAGGGTGTTCGACAGCGGCTGTCCCTTCAGGGTGGGGATGTTCCATTCGAAGGTGCGTTCGCCGACGGTGGCGGTCTTGGGCAGGTTGATGCGCACGCTGTGCCCGGTGGCCTGCACGTAGCCGATGTCGACCAGGCCTGCCAGGGCGGTGGCCCACAGCCGGGCGATCGGGCCGCCGCCGGTGTCCAGGGCGAGCATGTTGTCGCCGTCGAACCAGCGGGGCGACATCACCCAGCTGTAGTTGCCGTCGAAGTCGCGTTTTTGCGGGTGGGGGATGGTGTGCTGGTTCCAGGGGTGGCGTTCGTCGACGGGGTTGCCCAGCGGGTCGTGGGTGACGAAGCGTTCCTGGCCCTGCCAGTCGTCGTAGTAGGAGCTGCCCAGCAGGATGCGGATGCCGAGGTTGATGTCGACCAGGTCGGTGGTGTGCAGGCGGCCGTCGATGACGATGCCGGGGGTGACGAACATGCGCCGTCCCCAGTCGGTCATGTTCGGATAGGTGTAGTCGCAGTGGGCGGGGTCGTTGAAGCTGCCCCAGCAGCCCAGCAGGACCCGGCGGCGGCCGACTTCCTCGTAGCCGGGCAGGGCGGCGTAGAAGAAGTCGAACAGGTCGTCGTGCATGGGCACGACGCGTTTGAGGAATTCCACGTACCGCATCAGCCGCGACAGGTAGTCGGTGAACAGCTGCACGGTGGCGATCGTGCCGACCCCGCCGGGATACAGGGTGGAGGGGTGGACGTGGCGGCCCTCCATGAGGCAGAACATCTCGCGGGTCAAGCGGCTCATCTGGAGGGCTTCGCGGTAGAAGTCGCCTTCCAGGGGGTTGAGGGAGCGCATGATGTCGGCGATGGTTTTGTAGCCGTGCTGGTCGGCGCGGGGACTTTGGGTGCGTTCGGCCAGGCGGAGGACGCCGGGGTTGGTCTCGGCGACCATTTTGGCGCAGTAGTCGACGCCGACGAGGTTTTCCTGGTAGATGTTGTGGTCGAACATGTATTCGGCGGCCTCGCCGAGGTTGACGATCCATTCGCCCAGGGCGGGGGGGCGGATGCCGTAGGCCATGTTCTGGGTGTAGACCGAGCAGGTGGCGTGGTTGTCGCCGCAGATGCCGCAGATGCGGCTGGTGATGAAGTGGGCGTCGCGGGGGTCTTTGCCCTTCATGAAGATGCTGTAGCCGCGGAAGATCGACGAGGTGCTGTAGCACTCGGCGACGCGGCGGTTCTTGAAGTCGATTTTGGTGTAGATGCCCAGGCTGCCCACGATCCGGGTGATCGGGTCCCACGCCATCTCCACCAGTTCGCTGTCGGCTCCCGGCGAGCCGGAGCGGGCCGATCCCCGGTGTTTCGGTGAGGTCGTCACGTCCTCCCCCTTCCTTTCAGCACTTCTTCCGCCGCGCTCAGCACTTCGTTCGCCATGGCTTTCGCCATGTTCTTCGCTGTGTCCTTCGCTGTGTCCTTCAGCACCGGGCCCGTCGCCCGGTCCGCCACGGCTCTCACCAGGGCGCCCGGTAACCGGTCAGCAACTCCCGCCCCCGCCGACGCCACCGCGGCTCCTTGTCCACCGTCTTGAGCGTGATGCCCCGCAACGTACGCACCACCCCCCCGTAAGCCGCACTGGCCGCCGAGGAGATCCGCGCCCCCGGCGGCTCGTCCATGAACGGCATGAACTTGTCCGGAAACCCCGGCATCGTGCACGCGATACA
>NZ_JBFBCF010000023.1:0-166659 GCF_040683035.1 Streptosporangium sp. NPDC051022
CTGCCGCGGGCGGCGTGGACGAGGTAGCCGCGGCTGTACCTGGGCATGATCTGCCCGGCCACCGGGGTGGCACCGCAGGCCTCCAGGGCGCCGACACCGGTGACGCCGGCGGTGAGGTCGGCGGTGGCGCCGTCGGCGACGGCGCCGTTGAGGCGGGCGCGGAGCTTGCTGGCGTAGCCGTGCAGCAGGTCGCGCGCCGACAGCGGCGGGTCGTCGTCCCACAGGCGGTCGATGAGCCGGTCGGTGGTGATCAGGCGCCCCTCGGCCAGCAGGACGGCCAGCAGCAGCCGGTGCATCCGGGGACCCAGGTCCAGCCGCCCGGAGCCGGCGTGGACCTCGACCGGACCGAGAATACGAAACTCCACTTGGTGTCTCTTTCTGCCGAGTGAGGACGTGCGGAGAAGAGATGCGCGCAGTTCTTATACAAGTGTGTGTTATATGAAGCGCGGGCGCGCAGCCAAAGCACGGCTTTTCTCCAGGCTTTCCCTTTTCGAGATCCAGACGCCCCCCGGCGACGAGCCGGGGAATTCCCCGGCTCGTCGCCGGGCTCACCACCCGGGCCGCGCCACCGGTCCACACCGCCGCCACCGCCGGAACCTCATCGAGAAATCCCATGTCAGATGACTCCTCCGACCGCCCGCGACCACCGCGGCATCACCCGCCGGCCGTCGCCGACGACCCGGCGTCAGGCGACACGGAACCCGGCAACAGTCGTACGTAAATCGGCAACGACTTTTCACCTTCCCCGTGAAACCATAAAAATCTCTGCCGCCGACCACATGGCGACGGGGCGAAAAACTCCACCGAGCCGTGGAGGAAAGGTCACGTCTTGAATGTGTGGACGTGGAAGGCGGCTCACCGGCGTCACGCCGCCCCCGAGGCTCCTTCTCACTGACGCGGGAACGGCCCGCGCGGCCCTCCGGCGACCCGGTCCGGCGGGCCCCGCGGGGCCGGAGCGCGGATCGCCCGCCCTCCTCCCGTGCGTCATCCGTCGCGGTCGTCCGTGAGCACCCCCTTGAGGAGGGGGACGACCGCGCGCCGGCGGAGGCCGGCGGTCGGGTGGCCGTCGAGTGGCCGTCGTCTCCGGCCACGTCGACACGGCGGCACGGTGTCACAGCGAGTGGACGGTCCGGCGAAAGTCCGGCGGGAGCACGGGAACAGGGTGGGGCGAAGGGGACAGTACGGCGGAGAGGGAAAGGGAGCGTGGCGGAGGAAACGGGAGAGCCCCCGCGAGGGATCTCGCGGGGGCTCTCCCCGGCACGGGTGAACCGTGCCGGCTGTCAGGGTGCTCCGGTCAGAGGCCGGCGGCGGTGCGCAGGGCCTCGGCGCGGTCGGTGGCCTCCCAGGAGAACTCGGGGCGGCCGAAGTGACCGTAGGCGGAGGTCGCCGAGTAGATCGGGCGCAGCAGGTCGAGGTCGCGGATGATCGCGGCCGGGCGCAGGTCGAAGACGTTGAGCACGGCTTCCTGGATCTTCTCGACCGGAACCTTCTCGGTGCCGAAGGTCTCGACGAAAACGCCGACCGGGTGCGCCTTGCCGATGGCGTAGGCGACCTGGACCTCGGCGCGGTCGGCCAGCTCGGCGGCCACGATGTTCTTGGCGACCCAGCGCATGGCGTAGGCGGCCGAGCGGTCCACCTTGGACGGGTCCTTGCCGGAGAAGGCGCCGCCGCCGTGGCGGGCCATGCCGCCGTAGGTGTCGACGATGATCTTACGGCCGGTCAGGCCGGCGTCGCCCATCGGGCCGCCGATCTCGAAACGGCCGGTCGGGTTGACCAGCAGGCGGTAGCCCTCGGTGGCGATCTCCAGGCCGGCGAGCACCGGGTCGACCACGTGCTCCTTGATGTCCGGGGCGAGCATCTCCTTGAGGTCGATCTCGGCCGCGTGCTGGGTGGAGACGACCACGGTGTCGAGGCGGACCGGCTTGTCGCCGTCGTACTCGATGGTGACCTGGGTCTTGCCGTCGGGGCGGAGGTAGGGGACGGTGCCGTTCTTGCGGACCTCCGACAGGCGCTCGGCCAGGCGGTGGGCCAGCTGGATCGGCAGCGGCATCAGCTCGGGGGTCTCACGCGAGGCGTAGCCGAACATGAGGCCCTGGTCGCCCGCGCCCTGGCGGTCGAGCTCGTCCGAGCCCTCGCCCTCACGGGCCTCGTAGGCGTCGTTGACGCCCTGGGCGATGTCGGGCGACTGGGCGCCGATGGACACCGACACGCCGCAGGAGGCGCCGTCGAAGCCCTTGTGGGAGGCGTCGTAGCCGATCTCGAGGATCTTCTCCCGGATGAGGCCGGGAATGTCGACGTAGGTCTCCGTCGTCACCTCTCCGGCGACGTGGACCTGACCGGTGGTGATCAGCGTTTCGACGGCGACACGGCTCTTGGGGTCACCCTTGAGCATGGCGTCGAGAATCGCGTCACTGATCTGGTCGGCGATCTTGTCCGGGTGGCCCTCAGTGACCGACTCGGAGGTGAACAGGCGACGGGACAAGTCAGTGGCTCCTCATGCAGCGGCTGCTGGCGTTCGGGGGCTCTGGCGTCGGCACGACACCAGTAGCGCTCGCCGAATTCTAGCCTTACCTGGAGCGGCGCCGCGAAACTGCGTTGAATCCGGCGAGCCGAAACCGGGAAGACGGCCGTGCAGCCGGTCCGCAAACGCGTTCTCTCCCGCCGATCGGCCGTGCGGGGCGGGTCTCACGGCGCCACCGGACCCGTGTCGCCCCTGCGGACGTCCAGGGCTCCCCGCTTCCCCGCCGGCGACGGCGCCCGCCGTTCACGGGGGTTCCGGCTACGGGCGGCGAGGGCGGTGACGCCGGATCCGGCGCCACCGCGGTGACAGCGACGCCGCCAGGACGAGGGCGGCGAGGCCGGACAGCGCGGCGAGGGCCCCGCGGCCCGCGCCGATCTCGGCGAACATCTTGCCGTGGTCGGCGAGCGCCGCGCCGTACTCCGCGGCGGCGCCGGTGGCCGCGGCCGCCCAGTCGCCGCGGCGCAGCGCGGGCTCGATCGCGGTCGCGGCCACCGCGTCGAGCTCTCCCGCCGAGAGCGGGAAACGCGAGTCGGCGGAGACCGCGTAGCGGCGTTGCCCGACGGAGACCGCCAGCAGCAGGTCGAACCTGCCCAGACGGCTGCGCAGCGCCGTCTGGGAGGCCCATTCCTTCGCCGGCAGCCCGGAGAAGTCACCGACGTAGACGACGTAGAGGCGAACCCCGTACCGGTCCCGCAGCCCGGCGACGGCCGCCTCGACCTGGGCCCGGCGGTCGCCGAGCACCCCGGCCCCGTCGGTCACGGGCCGGGAGACGGGAACGGGCGGATCGGCGCGGGCCGTACGGTCCCCGCGGGCCGCGAGGCCCGGCAGGAACACGACGGACAGCAGCACGACGAGAACCCGGACGATGTGCGGCATCCAAGAATCCCCCGTCAACCCCCGAAAAGTACTTTGACGGATTTATCCCTTTTATCCCCAATTGAGAAGAAGTGCACACGCATCGGGCACGGCGCGGGGAGGACACGAGGGGGAACCGGCCGGAAGCGGATCCGGACGGGGACGGATCAGAGGTCGGGAAGCGGGTCGGGGGGCAACGTCTCCGGCGCGAAGACCTCCGCGTCGGCGGCGCCGATCACCGCGGCGTACTCCTCGTCGATCTCGAACACCATGCCGTCCAGCTCGATGGCCGCGCCCGCCGAGAACTCGACCGGGCCGAGCCTGGTCCGCCGGGCGTGGGTGGCGTAGACCGAGTTCGGCATGTCGCGGTCGAAGAACTTGGTGGACAGCACCAGGATCGACCGGTCGGTGACCACGATGAGGAAGGTCGCCATGCCCGGCGAGTTCACCGACAAGGCGGGCAGAATGTAGCGGATGTCCTCCCCAGGGGGGAGCAGGGCGCGGCACCGTGCCCTGACGACGGCAGACACCGGCATGGTCAAAACCCTCCCGGGCGTAACGTTCCAGGTCACTCCGGACGCAGTATCCGCCGCAAAAGGATCTCCATCAAGCGGATCAGGCGAGACGTTCGGCGACGAGGTCCCAGACCACGTCGGCGAGAGCCTCCTTGGGACCGCGCGGAATCTCGACCGGATCGCCGTCGGCCGCCAGGACCACCGCCGCGTTGTCCGGCGTGCCGAAGGCCAGGTTCTCCCCGACCTGGTTGACGACCAGCAGGTCACAGCCCTTGCGGGCGAGCTTGGCGCGCCCGTTGGCGAGCACGTCGTCGGTCTCGGCGGCGAACCCGACGATGACGTGAGGGTACGGCTTGACCCCGGCCCGGCGACGCTCCCCCAGCTCGGCAAGAATGTCCGGGTTTTTCACCAAATAGATAGGGTCAGGCTCGGCCGAAGTCTTCTTCACCTTCGAGCCGCTCCGCCTGGCCGGCCGGAAGTCGGCGACGGCGGCGGCCATGACCACCCCGTCCACGGCCTTCGCCGGGTCCTCGATCGCCTCGAACACGGCCTCGCGCAGCTCCATGGCCGACTCGACCCGGACGACCGTCGCGCCCGCCGGATCGGGCAGGGCGACGTTGGCCGCGATCAGGGTCACCTCGGCGCCGCGGGCCAGGGCCGTACGGGCCAGCGCGTAGCCCTGCAGGCCCGAGGAGCGGTTGCCGAGGAAGCGGACCGGGTCGATCGCCTCGCGGGTGCCTCCGGCGGAGATCACCAGGTGGCGGCCCGACAGGTCGGCGGGCCGGCCCGACAGGACCCCGCGGCAGATCTCGAAGATCTCCCGGGGCTCGGGCAGCCGTCCGCGTCCGGTGTCGGCGCCGGTCAGGCGGCCGACGGCGGGCTCGATGACGATCGCGCCGCGCTCGCGGAGCGTGGCGACGTTGGCGCGGGTCGCGGGGTGCTCCCACATCTCGGTGTGCATCGCGGGGGCGAAGACCACCGGGCAGCGCGCGGTGAGCAGGGTGTTGGTCAGCAGGTCTCCGGCCAGCCCGTGGGCGGCCTTGGCGAGCACGTCGGCGGTGGCGGGGGCGACCACCACCAGGTCCGCGCCCTGACCGATGCGGACGTGCGGCACCTCGTGCACGGAGTCCCAGACGTCGGTCGTCACGGGATTGCCCGACAGCGCCGCCCAGGTCGGCTCGCCGACGAAGCGCAGGGCCTCCCTGGTGGGGACGACGCGGACGTCGTGGCCCGACTCGGTGAACAGGCGCAGCAGCTCACACGCCTTGTAGGCGGCGATGCCCGCGCTCACCCCCAGGACGACCGCCGGTCCGCGACGCCGGCCGGGGACCGCCGGCTCCGCCACCGGGGAGTCGCCGCCCGGCACCCGCCGCTCGGAGGAGGACTCCGGGGGGAAAGAGAGGGAGCCGGACTCGGAGGAGCCGGCTCCGGGCGTGTCCTTCGTGTCCTCCGTGCCCTCGCCAGGCGTCCGCATGGGTGGGACTAGCCCTCGATCGGCTCGGAGGTGAGCAGACCCTCGCTGACCTCGCGCAGCGCGATGGACAGCGGCTTCTCCTGGGCGTGGGTCTCGACGAGCGGGCCGACGTACTCCAGCAGGCCCTCGCCGAGCTGGGAGTAGTAGGCGTTGATCTGGCGGGCGCGCTTGGAACCGAAGATCACGAGGCTGTACTTGCTGTCGACGATGTCGAGCAGGGCGTCGATCGACGGGTTGGTGATGCCTTCGGAATAGGCCGCGTTCGTTGCCACGTTGTGTTTTCCCCTAGCTAGGTGAACGTCCGGGGCTCGAAGCCTCGGGAGCATCAGCCAACAAGGCTATCAGCCGGTGACATACGTCCTGGACGGATGTGTTCACCAGGGTGAGGTCGAACTCCTGCTCGGCCGCCATCTCGATCCGGCCCGCGGCGAGGCGCCGGGCGATGACGTCCTCCGGCTCCGTGCCCCTGCCCCTCAGGCGCTTCTCCAGCTCCTCCCAGGTCGGCGGGGCCAGGAAGACCAGCAGGGCCTCGGGCATGGTCGCGCGGACCTGACGTGCCCCCTGGAGATCGATCTCGAGCAGCGTGGGAACCCCGTCGGCGAGCTTCTCGAGCACGGGGCCGCGCGGCGTGCCGTACCTGTTGCCCGCGAACTCCGCCCACTCCAGCAGTTCGCCCGAGGCGGCCAGGCGGTCGAACTCCTCGTCGTCGGCGAAGAAGTATTCGACCCCGTGGGTCTCCCCCGGGCGGGGTTTCCTGGTGGTCACCGAGACCGACAGCCACACCTCGGGGTGTGCCTGCCGAAGCTCGGCGACGACCGTGGACTTGCCGACGCCTGACGGCCCTGAGAGAACCGTCAGGCGATTGCCGGTCGGCTCGGGGAGGGCTCGCGCCCTCTCCGGACCTGCGACCGGGGATGTGGAGCCGCCGGACCCGCTCTCAGCGGTTTCCTCCGGAGCCCGGTTCCCACCGGGCCACGACGTTCCGACCAACTCCAAAACCCCCCGTGATGCCGTTTCCGCGGATGCGGACGAGCGTGTGTCTTGAACCGAGATTAGCTCTCGGCCCCGCCGAACTCACGCTCGAGCGACGCCCTCTGGTTGGCGCCCAGACCCCGCACGCGGCGGGACTCTGCGATGCCGAGCCGCTCCATCAGCTGCTTGGCGCGGACCTTGCCCACGCCGGGGAGCGACTCCAGAAGAGCCGACACCTTCATCTTGCCGATGACGTCGTCAGCCTGCCCGTCTTTGAGCACCTCAGCCAGAGAGATAGCGCCGTGCTTCAGGCGGTTCTTAACCTCGGCACGCTCTCGGCGGGCCTTGGCAGCCTTCTCTAGGGCTGCGGCGCGCTGCTCAGGGGTAAGGGGAGGAAGAGCCACGCCGGGTCACCTCGAATTTCCTGTCGATGTACTCGGACGGGAAGGGAAACTAGCTGGTCATCGCGTTTCAAGCAACGTCAAGACCAGTTTCTTCCCTTAGAAAATCTACTTCGTCACTTTGTGTAGCGCAAAAGTCGCCGAGTGTCGACGAAACGACCCTCAACTCCGCGTTTTTGGGGGCCTGGATCAGGCGCCGCGGTCGGCGGGCGAGAGGGCTCGGCGGAGCGCCGCGGCGATTCCCGCGGCGGCCGCCCCGGGGTCCGCGGAGCCGGTGATCGGGCGGCCGATCACGAGAAGATCGGCCCCGTCGGCCAAAGCCCTCTCGGGAGTCGCTACTCTTGCCTGGTCCTGACTCTCGGCGCCGGCGGGGCGAACGCCGGGAGTGATCAGGGTGATGTCCGGCCCGACCTCTGCGCGCACGGTGGCGACCTCATGCGGCGAGCACACGAGGGCCTGGGCGCCGGCGTCGACGGCGAGCACCGCCAGGCGGCGCACGGCGTCGCCGGGGGAGCCCGCCACGCCGATCCGCTCCAGGTCGGCCTCGGAGAGCGAGGTGAGCACCGTCACGGCCGCGATCTGGGTGCCGGGCAGCGCGTCCACCGCGGCTTTGATCATGGTGGGGCCGCCCGCCGCGTGGACGGTCAGGATGGCGGGCTTGAGCCGCGCCACGGACCTGGCCGCGCCGGCGACCGTGTTGGGGATGTCGTGGAGCTTGAGGTCGAGGAAGACCTGGACGCCGCTCGCGCCCCGGACCGAGGCGATCACATCGGGGCCGTAGCGGAGATAGAGTTCAAGACCGACCTTCACGGTGCTGACGTGCGGTGTGACCATGCTCGCCCAGCGGGCCGCGGTCTCCAGGTCGGGCGCGTCCAGAGCGACGGCGATGGGTGCGGGCGTCACAGGGAACTCTCCTCCAGATCTATCCGGTGCCGGGTGGAAGCCCCCGGCGGGCGATGGGCCAGCCCGACGGCGTCGGCCAGCCGATGGAAACCCCGCGCGGCCAGAAGCTCCTCAAGCTCCCGCAGGACGCGCAGGCAGGCGTAGGGGTCGTGGAACAGCGCCGTGCCGACGGCGACGACGCACGCGCCCGCCAGGACCAGCTCGAAGGCGTCCCTGCCGGTCAGCACGCCCCCCATGCCGATGATGGGCACGCTGGGCAGCGCCGCGTGGACCTGCCATACGCAGCGTACGGCCAGCGGCCGGATGGCCGGTCCCGACAGCCCCCCGGTGACCGCGGCGAGCGCGGGACGCATGGCCTCGGTGTCGATGCTCATGCCGATCGGGCTGTTGATCATCGAGAGCGCGTCCGCGCCCCCGTCCACGCACGCCCTGGCGACGCTCACGATGTCCACCACGTCCGGCGACAGCTTGGCCACCACCGGGACGTCGTAGCGCATGACCGAGCGCACCGAGGCGATCACCTCGGCCGAGGCGGCCCCGTCGCGGGAGAAGACCCGGCCCCTGTCCTCGATGTTGGGGCAGGACAGGTTGACCTCGACGGCCGTCACGCCGGGCGCGTCGGTGAGCCTGCGCGCCAGCGCGGTGTACTCGGCGACGGTCCCGCCGCCGATCGAGACCACGGTCTTGACGCCCCGCTGGGCCAGCCAGGGCAGCTCGCGCTCCAGGAAGGCGTCCACGCCCGGCCCCTGCAGCCCTACGGCGTTGAGCATGCCGGAGGGCGTCTCGGCCACCCTGGGCGTCGGACGGCCCGCCCTGGGGGCCATGGTGATCGACCGCGTGGTCAGCGCGCCGATCCGGCCCAGGTCGAAGAACTGGGCCAGCTCGGAGCCCGAGGCGGCGCACCCGGCGGCCGTGGTGATCGGGTTGACCAGTTCCACGTGCCCCAGGTACGTCCGCATGTCAACCGACATTCCGTGTTCCCCCACCCGGCGCTCCGAGCGCGTCGAACGGGATCGTCCCCACGTCGTCGAAGCGGACGCGCTCGCCCCGGAAGACCGGTCCTTCGACGCACGAGCGCACCATCCGGGTGACACCGTCGTCTCCGATGACCGGCAGCACGCACGTCATGCACACGCCGATCCCGCAGGCCATCCGCTCCTCCACGGCCACCTGGACCGGGATGTCGAACTCGACGGCCACGGCGGTGACGCCGCGCAGCGTCTCCATCGGGCCGCAGGCGTAGACCACGTCCGCCCGGACGTCGGCGATGACGCCGGGCAGCACGTCGGTCACCCTGCCCCGCATGCCCAGGGAGCCGTCCTCGGTGGTCAGGGTGGTGGTCTCCCCCATCCTGCGGGCGCGCAGCGCGCCGAAGACCCGGTCGGCCGAGGCCGCGCCGAGCACGAAGTCGACCCGGCAGCCGCGCTGCTGGAGCGCGTCGGCCACGGTGAACAGCGTCGCCGAGCCGTACTCGCCGCCGACCAGCACGCAGGTCACCGGGTCGCGCGGCAGCGGGAACGGCCTGCCGAGCGGCCCGACCAGGTCGAGCGTGTCGCGGGCGCGGCGTTCGGCCAGCCAGGCCGTGCCGGGCCCGCCGACGGTGAAGACGAACTCGACCGTGCCGCCGTAGTCGGGCTTGACGTCGTGGACGGAGAAGACACGGCGCGTCAGCATCGACGTCTGCGGTCCGCCTACGGCCACCGACACGAAGTGTCCCGGCCTGAACCGCTCGGCGATGCCGGGCGCGACCACGGTCAGCGCATGATAGGCGTCGACCCGGCGCGTGGTCAGCACCGTGCCCGTCACCTGTACCGGAGTAACAGGCGTCTCCCTCACCTCCGCTTAGGCATCAACCCCGTAAGGCGTGTCGTGTTCACGGTCGCGTTCGGCTCCTCGCTCGCTACGCGGACGGCTCATACCTCGCCGCCCACTCCGCTCACTCGTCCCTTCAGCCGCTCCGCGTGCTCCTGGAGCGACCGTACGCCCACGTCACCTCGGACGATGGCCTGGATGCCCTGAACCGCGGCGGCCAGTCCCTGGACGGTCGTGATGCAGGGGATGCCCCGCAGCACGGCGGCGGTGCGGATCTCGTAGCCGTCCAGCCGCGGCCCGGACTGACCGGGGCTGCCGAAGGGCGTGTTCACGATGAGGTCCACCTCGCCGTCCAGAATGCGCCTGCCGATGGTCGGCTCCCCTTCGGGACCCGTTCCGTCGCTCTGCTTGCGCACGATCTTGGCATGGACTCCGTTGCGGCGCAGCACCTCGGCCGTCCCCTCCGTCGCCATGATCTCGAAGCCGAGGTCCGCGAGCGCCTTGACCGGGAAGATCATCGCACGCTTGTCGCGGTTGGCGACGGAGACGAACGCCCGTCCCTTGGTCGGCAGCGAGCCGTAGGCGGCGGCCTGCGACTTGGCGTAGGCCGTGCCGAAGAACTCGTCGATGCCCATGACCTCGCCGGTCGAGCGCATCTCGGGGCCGAGCACGGTGTCGACGCCGCGGAAGCGGTTGAACGGCAGCACGGCCTCCTTGACCGCGATGGGCGCGTCGAGCGGCAGGGTGCCGCCGTCGCCCTCCGCGGGGAGCATGCCCTCGGCGCGCAGCTCGGCCACCGTCGCGCCCATCATCACCCGGGCCGCCGCCTTGGCCAGCGGCACCGCCGTGGCCTTGGAGACGAACGGCACCGTACGGCTGGCCCGCGGGTTGGCCTCCAGCACGTAGAGGATGTTGGCCGACATGGCGTACTGCACGTTCAGCAGGCCGCGCACGCCCACGCCCCGGGCGATGGCCTCGGTGGCGGTGCGGATGCGCTTGATGTCGTAGCCGCCGAGCGTCATCGGGGGCAGCGAGCAGGCCGAGTCGCCGGAGTGGATCCCGGCCTCCTCGATGTGCTCCATCACGCCGCCGAGGTAGAGCTCCTCGCCGTCGAACAGGGCGTCCACGTCGATCTCGACGGCCTCGTCGAGGAACTTGTCCACCAGCACCGGGTGGTCGCTGGCGGCGCCCGCCTTGGCCATGTAGGTGGTCAGCGTCTCGTCGTCGTAGACGATGGCCATGCCCGCGCCGCCGAGGACGTAGGAGGGCCGTACCAGCACCGGGTAGCCGATCTCGTCGGCGATGGCCAGCGCCTCGTCCACGGTGACCGCGGTGCCGTGCTTGGGCGCGGGCAGCCCGGCCTCGGCCAGGACCCGGCCGAACGCGCCGCGCTCCTCGGCCAGGTGGATCGACTCGGGCGAGGTGCCGACGATCGGCACTCCGGCGTCCTTGAGCGCCTGGGCCAGGCCGAGCGGGGTCTGGCCGCCGAGCTGGACGATGACGCCCGCGACCGGGCCGGTCTGCTGCTCGGCGTGGACGACCTCCAGGACGTCCTCCAGGGTGAGCGGCTCGAAGTAGAGCCGGTCGGAGGTGTCGTAGTCGGTGGAGACGGTCTCCGGGTTGCAGTTGACCATGACGGTCTCGTATCCGGCGGCCGACAGCTCGAAGGAGGCGTGCACGCAGGCGTAGTCGAACTCGATGCCCTGGCCGATCCGGTTGGGGCCCGAGCCGAGGATGAGGACCTTGGGGCGGTCGCCGTAGGGGACCTCGCTCTCCTCGTCGTAGGTGGAGTAGAGGTAGGGCGTCCGGGCGGCGAACTCGGCGGCGCAGGTGTCCACGGTGTTGTAGACGGGGCGCACGCCCAGGGCGTGGCGCAGGTCCCTGACCCTGGCCTCGGACATGTCGCGCAGCTCGGCGATCTGCACGTCGCTGAAGCCGTACCGCTTGGCCTTCGTCAGCACCTCGGCGGTGAGCTGGGCGGCCTCGCGCAACTCGGCGGCGACCTCGTCGACGGCGTAGAGCTGGTCCAGGAACCACGGGTCGACGGCGGTGGCCTCGAACAGCTCCGCCGCGCTCGCCCCGGCGCGGATGGCCTGCTGCATGGTGTGCAGCCTGCCGTCGTGCGGGGTCCGGCAGGCCTCCAGCAGCGCGTCCTTGTCCCCGGGCTCCCCGGCCCAGGTGAAGGTCGCGCCCTTCTTCTCCAGCGAGCGCAGCGCCTTCTGCAGGGCCTCGGGGAAGGACCTGCCGATGGCCATGGCCTCGCCGACCGACTTCATGTGGGTCGTCAGGGTCTGGTCGGCCCCGGCGAACTTCTCGAAGGCGAAGCGCGGCACCTTGACCACGATGTAGTCGAGCGAGGGCTCGAACGACGCCGGGGTCTCCCTGGTGATGTCGTTGGGGATCTCGTCCAGGGTGTAGCCGATGGCCAGCTTGGCCGCGATCTTGGCGATCGGGAAGCCGGTGGCCTTGGAGGCCAGGGCGCTGGAGCGGGAGACGCGCGGGTTCATCTCGATGACGATCATGCGCCCGGTGCGCGGGTTCACCGCGAACTGGATGTTGCAGCCGCCGGTGTCGACGCCGACCTCGCGGATGACCGCGATGGCGACGTCGCGCATGTTCTGGTACTCGCGGTCGGTGAGGGTCAGCGCGGGGGCCACGGTGACGCTGTCGCCGGTGTGCACGCCCATCGGGTCGAGGTTCTCGATGGAGCAGACGATGACGACGTTGTCGGCCCTGTCGCGCATGACCTCCAGCTCGTACTCCTTCCAGCCGAGGATGGACTCCTCCAGGAGCACCTCGGTGGTCGGCGAGGCGTCGAGGCCGGCGCCGGCGATCCTGCGCAGCTCCTCCTCGTCGTGGGCGAAGCCGGAGCCGACGCCGCCCATGGTGAAGGAGGGCCGCACCACCAGCGGGTAGCCGAGCTCGCCGGCGGCGGCCACGCACTCGTCCATGGTGTGGCAGACGAACGAGCGGGCCGACTCGGCGTTGAGACCGCGCTCGGCGGCGACCTTGGCGACGATGTCCTTGAACATCTCGCGGTTCTCGCCCGCCTGGATGGCGTCGACGTCGGCGCCGATCAGCTCGACGCCGTACTTGGCCAGGACACCCGCCTCGTGCAGGGCGATCGCGGTGTTCAGCGCGGTCTGGCCGCCCAGGGTCGGCAGCAGCGCGTCGGGGCGCTCCTTGGCGATGATCTTCTCGACGATGTCCGGGGTGATCGGCTCGACGTAGGTGGCGTCGGCGAACTCGGGGTCCGTCATGATCGTGGCCGGGTTGCTGTTGACGAGGATCACGCGGAAGCCCTCGGCACGCAGCACGCGGCAGGCCTGGGTGCCGGAGTAGTCGAACTCGCAGGCCTGCCCGATCACGATCGGCCCTGAGCCGATCACCATGACCGACTGGATGTCCGTGCGCTTAGGCACCCTTGCTGCCCTCCGTCGTCTTCGTGTTCTCTTCCATCAGCGCGCAGAACCGGTCGAACAGCCCGGCGGAGTCGTGCGGGCCGGCCGCGGCCTCCGGGTGGTACTGGACGCTGAAGGCGGGGCGGTCGATGAGCCGCAGTCCCTCGACGCAGTCGTCGTTGAGGTTGACGTGGCTGACCTCCGCCGGGCCGTACGGCGTGTCGAAGCTCCCGTCGAGCGGGGCCTGTACGGCGAAGCCGTGGTTGTGCGCGGAGATCTCCACCTTGCCGGTGCGGCGGTCCTGGACCGGCTGGTTGACCCCGCGGTGGCCGTAGCGCAGCTTGTAGGTGCCCAGGCCGAGGGCACGGCCGAAGATCTGGTTGCCGAAGCAGATGCCGAAGAACGGCTTGCCCGCGTCCAGGACCCCGCGCAGCGCCTTGACCTGGCGGTCTGCGGTGGCCGGGTCGCCGGGGCCGTTGGAGAAGAACACCCCGTCCGGGTTCAGGGCGAGGATGTCCTCGGCGGTGCTGGAGGCGGGCAGGACGTGCACCTCGCAGCCGCGCTCGGCCATCCGGTGCGGGGTCATCGCCTTGATGCCGAGGTCGACGGCCGCGACGGTGAACCGCTTGGCCCCGATGGCCGGGACGACGTACGGCTCGGCGGTCGAGACCGCCTCGGCCAGGTCGGCGCCCTCCATGGCGGGGCTGTTGCGGACCCGCTCGAGAAGCTCCTCCACCGGGGCGAGCGTCTCGCCGGAGAAGATCCCGGCGCGCATGGCGCCGCGCTCGCGCAGGTGACGTGTGAGGGCCCGGGTGCCGGGGATGGCGATGCCGACGACGCCCTGCTCCCTGAGGTAGTCGTCGAGGGAGCGCGTGGCGCGCCAGTTGGAGGAGACCCGCGCGGGCTCCCGGACCACGTAGCCGGAGACCCACACGCGCGAGGACTCGGGGTCCTCGTCGTTGACCCCGGTGTTGCCGATGTGCGGCGCGGTCATCGCGACGATCTGGCGGTGGTAGGAGGGGTCGGTGAGGGTTTCCTGGTAGCCGGTCATCCCGGTGTTGAAGACCATCTCGCCGAAGGTCTCGCCCTCGGCGCCGTAGGGGGTCCCGTGGAAGACACGGCCGTCTTCCAGCACTAGCACTGCGGTCACTCAAACACCCCGCTCATCTCGGTCAATGCTTCGCAAAGTATGAAATATCTGACACACCCGAGGGGTGCGTCTCCATGATGTGGGACGGCGACGCGCCCGGCGGGCAGGGCGGCCGCGACTCGGCGAGGCGGCGTCACGCGAGCTTTCCGTCCAGCACGGTCGGCCTGCCGCGCAGGAAGGTCGCCACGACGCGGCCCGGCAGGGTCCTGCCCTCGTAGGGCGTGTTACGGCTCTTGGAGGCGTAGCCCGCGGGGTCGACCTCGGCGCGCGCCCCGGCGTCGTAGAGGGTGATGTTGGCCGGGGCCCCGACCTCGATCGGCTGCCCGTGGTCGGCGACCCGGCCGATCCTGGCCGGGGCGTGGGACATGCGGTCGGCGACACCGGCCCAGTCGAGCAGCCCGGTCTCGACCATGGCCTCCTGCACCACGGACAGCGCCGTCTCCAGGCCGATCATTCCCATGGCCGCGGCGGCCCACTCGGTCTCCTTGTCCTCGACCGGGTGCGGGGCGTGGTCGGTGGCGACGCAGTCGATCGTGCCGTCGGCCAGGGCCGCGCGCAGCGCCTCCACGTCGGCGCGGGTGCGCAGCGGCGGGTTCACCTTGTAGATCGGGTTGTAGGAGCCGACCGGGGAGTCCTCGACGAGGTCGTCGGTGAGGAGCAGGTGGTGAGGGGTGACCTCGGCGGTGACGTCCCAGCCCTTGGACTTGGCCCAGCGGACGATCTCCACCGAGCCCGCGGTCGACAGGTGGCAGACGTGCAGGCGGGAGCCGACGTGCGCGGCGAGCAGGCAGTCACGGGAGATGATCGCCTCCTCGGCGACCGCGGGCCAGCCGGTCAGGCCGAGCCTGCCGGAGACCGCTCCCTCGTTCATCTGCGCGTCCTCGGTCAGGCGCGGCTCCTGGGCGTGCTGGGCGACCACCCCGTCGAAGGCCTTGACGTACTCCAGCGCGCGGCGCATGAGCACCGCGTCCGAGACGCACTTGCCGTCGTCGGAGAAGACGCGGACCCGCGCGGCCGAGTCGGCCATCGCGCCCAGCTCGGCGAGGCGCTCGCCCTCCAGGCCGACGGTGACGGCGCCGACCGGGCGGACGTCGCAGTGGCCCGCCTCCTGGCCCAGGCGCCAGACCTGCTCGACGACGCCCGCGGTGTCCGCGACCGGGTGGGTGTTGGCCATGGCGTGCACCGCGGTGTAGCCGCCCAGCGCGGCGGCGCGGGTGCCGGTCTCGACGGTCTCGGCGTCCTCGCGGCCCGGCTCGCGGAGGTGGGTGTGCAGGTCGACCAGGCCGGGCAGCGCGATGAGGCCCCGCGCGTCGACCGTCTCGTCGCCGCTCAGCCCCTGGCCGATCTCGGCGACGACGCCGTCGCGGATCAGGATGTCGACCGGCTCGCCGCCGAGGATCCTCGCGTCCTTGATGACGATGGTCTTCACTGGATCTCTCCTCCGAGGTCGGCGCCGCCGAGCAGCAGGTAAAGGACGGCCATGCGGGTGGTCACCCCGTTGGCGACCTGCTCGACGATCGTCGAGCGCGGTGAGTCGGCCACCTCGGCCGCGATCTCCATTCCCCGGTTCATCGGGCCGGGGTGCATCACGATGGCGTCGTCGTGCAGCTTGGCGACGCGATCGCAGTCGAGACCGTAGCGGCGGCTGTACTCCCGCTCGGTGGGGAAGAAAGCGGCGTTCATCCGCTCCCGCTGCACGCGCAGCATCATCACCACGTCGGACTTGGGCAGCAGGGCGTCGAGGTCGTAGGAGACCTCGCACGGCCAGGAGGCGACGGTCACCGGCAGCAGGGTCGGCGGGGCGACCAGCGTCACCTCGGCCCCGAGCGTGGCCAGCAGCAGCACGTTGGAGCGGGCGACCCGGCTGTGCAGGACGTCGCCGACGATCGTGACCTTCCTGCCGTCCAGCGCGCCGAGGCGGCGGCGCATGGTGAAGGCGTCGAGCAGGGCCTGGGTCGGGTGCTCGTGGGTGCCGTCACCGGCGTTGACGACGCTGCCCCTGACCCAGGCGGCCAGGCGGTGCGGCGCGCCCGAGGCGCTGTGCCGGATGACGACGGCGTCGGCGCCCATGGCCTCCAGGGTGAGCGCGGTGTCCTTGAGCGACTCGCCCTTGGAGACGCTGGAGCCCTTGGCGGAGAAGTTGATGACGTCGGCCGACAGGCGCTTGGCCGCGGCCTCGAAGGAGATCCGGGTGCGGGTCGAGTCCTCGAAGAAGAGGTTCACCACGGTACGGCCGCGCAGGGTCGGCAGCTTCTTGATGGAACGTTCCGAGATCTTGGCCAGCTCGTCGGCGGTGTCCAGGATCAGCAGGGCGTCGTCGCGGCTCAGGTCGGCCGCCGAGATCAGGTGCCGCTTCACTTGTCGTCTTCCTTCAGCAGCAGGACGGCGTCGCGGCCGTCGTTCTCCTCCAGGTAGACCTTGACGATCTCGGACTTGGAGGTGGGAAGGTTCTTGCCCACGTAGTCGGCCCGGATGGGCAGCTCCCGGTGGCCGCGGTCGACCAGGGCGGCGAGCTGCACGGCCTGCGGGCGGCCCAGGTCGTTGAGCGCGTCGAGCGCGGAACGGACCGTGCGGCCGGAGTAGAGGACGTCGTCGACGAGGACGACGATCTTGCCGTCGATGCCGTCGGCGGGCAGCTCGGTGCGGCCCAGCGCGCGGGCGGGGCGCAGGCGCAGGTCGTCGCGGTACATCGTGACGTCGAGGGAGCCGACGGGCACCGAGCGGCCTTCGAACTGCCTGATCTGGTCGGCCAGGCGGCGTGCCAGGTAGACCCCTCGCGTGGGGATCCCGAGCAGGACGATGTCCTCGGCACCCTTGGTGCGCTCGAGGATCTCGTGGGAGATGCGGATCAGCGCCCGGTTGATGTCAGGTCCCTCGAGGACCGCTCGTGCGCTGCCGCGGGCATGCGAAATCGCATCAGCCAAAGAAAACACCACCTTTCCCGCCTCACAGGACGGGGCTTAAAGGAAGCCGACGCCCTCACGTTAGCAGCCGGAGGGCGGTGCCTCAGAATCAGCCCCTTGATTCCCTAACGGGGACAAAACATGACATAAGGAGCATAAGCCCCTGAGGGCTGGTTGATTGGCAAAACCTGGCCCTTCATCGACCGTAGCGACAGGCCTTCCGGGGCAGGGCCATCGGGAAGGGGCATCCCGCCCCCGCCGGAGATCTCGGGGAACCACCATGGGCGCAGAGCTCCGCGCGATCCGCGCGCGCATCAGGTCCGTCACGTCGACGGCCAAGATCACACGCGCCCAGGAGCTCATCGCGTCCTCGCGGATCCCCAGGGCCCGCCAGCACCTGGAGGCCGCCAGGCCGTACGCCAGGGAGATCACCAGGGCCGCCTCCATCCTGGTCAGCCACGGCGTCCACATGAACTACGCGCTGCTCAACCGCAGGCCGGACACCTCCCGGGTGGCCGTGCTGGTGATGACCAGCGACCGGGGCTTCTGCGGCGCCTTCAACAACAACGCGCTGCGCCGGGGCGACGCGCTCAGCGCGCTCCTGCGCGAGCAGGACAAGGAGCCGACGTTCTACCTGTGCGGCCGCAAGGCGGTCGACTTCTATCGCTTCCGGCGCCGCAGGACGGAACGGGAGTGGGTGGGCCTGTCCGACCGCCCGACCTACGAGGTGGCCGCCGAGATCGGCCAGACCCTGGTCGAGGCCTTCGACATGCCCACCCGGGAGGGCGGGGTCGGCGAGGTGCACGTCGTCTTCACCGAGTTCGTCTCCATGCTGAACCAGCAGACCCGGGTGCTCAGGATCCTGCCCCTCGAACTGGAGGAGATGGAGATCGGCGGGGGCGGCGAGGGGTCCATCCCGGCCCCGCTGCCGCCGTACGAGTTCGAGCCGTCCCCGGGGGTCGTGCTCGACCTGCTGCTGCGGCAGTACGTCAGGGGACGGATCTGGAGCATGCTGCTGGAGTCCAGCGCCTCCGAGCACGCCGCCAGGCGCCAGGCGATGATGTCGGCGACCGAGAACGCCCACGAGCTCATCGCGCACCTGACCCGCCGGGCCAACTCCGCGCGCCAGGCCGAGATCACCACCGAGCTCACCGAGATCACGGGCGGCGCCGAGGCGCTGGCCCACTCGAACGCCGAGAGGTAGGGGACGGCCGGCGCCGGACGGGTGGGCGAAGATCTACCTCCCCAACTTGGCAAAACCCGACAAAGCGGCATTAAAATCCTTCGCGTCACCGTCGGCTACCGGGAGATACGAGAACATGGGCCTGTCCGCTCGCGAGAAGCGCACCCTTGACCGGATCGCCGACCGGCTCTACTCCGAGGAGCCGGACCTGGCGGAGTCCCTGTCCTCCTTCGCCACCGGCGCGGTGACCTCCGAGGCGCTGCCCTCCCGGCAGAGCCCCTTCCCCGCCGTCCTGCTCCCCGTCGCCCTGCTGGCCGCGATCATGGCGATCATGGCCCTGGCGCTCCCCCCGGTCTCGGCGTCCGAGGTCGACCCGGCCCCCGCGGCCCACATACTGAACCGCGGCTGATCCCCTCTCCGGCCCCGCCCCCCACCCCGTCCGCACCGGCCCGGGACCGCCCTCGGGGCCGCGTTCCGGCCGCGACCGTACTGTCGGGAAAGTCCTGGATCACGCCTCCCCGTCACGACCGTACGGGTTTCATCCCCTCCGGCCGGGGGACCTCATTGGATATTGCCACTGAAAGTGGACTGTCCAGGGGATATGTGCCGGGGGGCGCACAATGGGGGATTCCTCTGGCGACCGCCCGCGAGGGCGCACCGCCGCCGAAGAGGGAGTGATCCGCGACGAGGCGGCCGAGGTCATCGCCGAGGAACACGGCAAGCTCGGTCTTCCCGCGGCGATCGCCCTGATCGTGGGCAACATCGTCGGCACGGGAGTGTTCCTGCTGCCCGCCTCGCTCGCCGCCTACGGCACGATCAGCATCGTGGCCATGGCCCTGGTGTCGATCGGCGCCATCGCCCTCGCCGTCGTCTTCGGCAGGCTCGGTGCGCGCCTGCCCACCGGAGGCGGGCCCTACGCCTACGCCAAGGACGCCTTCGGTGAGTTCCCGGGCTTCTGGAACGCCTGGTCGTTCTGGCTGACCGCCTGGATCGGCAACGCCGCGATCGCCGTCGTCTGGGTCAACTACGTCAACTACTTCCTGCACTGGCAGTCCCCCGTCGCCCAGTTCGCGCTGGCACTGGTCGCGCTGTGGATCCCGGCGCTGGTCAACCTGAGCGGCGTGCAGAACATCGGCGCCTTCGCGCTGGTCACGACGGTGCTGAAGTTCATCCCGCTGATCTTCGTCGCGGTGGTCGGCCTGTTCTTCATCAGGGGCGGCAACTTCGGGTCGTTCAACGCGACCGGGGGCAACTGGATCGGCGCCCTGTCCACCGCGGGCGCGCTCGCGCTGTTCATCTACTCGGGCGTCGAGAGCGTCACCATCGCGGCCGACAAGGTCAGGGACCCCGCGCGCAACATCGGCAGGGCCAGCGTCTACGGCGTGCTGATCTGCGCCGCGATGTACATGCTCAGCACCGTCGCCATCTTCGGCACGGTCCCGCACGAGGCGCTCGTCAACTCCAAGGCCCCGTTCGCCGACGCGATCAACAACATGTTCGGCGGAAGCATCGGCGGCGGCATCATGGCCGCCTGCGCGATCGTCTCCGGCATCGGCGCCATCAACGGCTGGACCATGCTGGTCGCGGAGATGCCGATGGCCGCGGCCAGGGACGGCCTGTTCCCGGGCGTCTTCGCCAGGGAGTCGCGCCGCGGCGCCCCCTGGGTCGGGATCATCGCCGGCACCGCGCTGACCTCGCTGGTCGCGCTCTACAACTACTTCGGCACCACCAACGGTTTCGACAAGATCCTGCTGATCGCCACCTTCACCACGGTCATCCCCTACTTCTTCTCCGCGTGCGCCCAGCTGTTCTGGCTGGTCACCGGCGCCCGCGCGGTCAGCGGGGCCCGGCTGGGCCGCGACCTCGCCATCACCGCCGTGGCGATCCTGTTCGGCTTCTGGATGACGTACGGCGCGGGCATGGAAGCGATCTTCATCGGCTTCCTGATGCTCCTGGTGGGCATCCCCGTCTACATCTGGACCAAGGCCAAACGCGGCGAGTACGGCCCCAGGGAGAAGGCCCCCGTCTCCGTCCGGGAACGTTCCCGCTGACGGCGCCCCGTCAAGCACAACCACGTCAACGACGACGAAGGAAGAGAAATGGCTTTTCACGTCGACTCAGAGGTGGGCCGGCTCCACCGGGTCCTGCTCCACAAGCCCGAGCTGTCCCTGAAGCGGCTCACCCCCTCCAACAAGGACGACTTCCTCTTCGACGACGTGCTGTGGGTACAGCGCGCGGTCGAGGAGCACGAGGAGTTCCAGCGGACGCTGCGCGAGCGCGGCATCACCGTCTACATGCTGGCCGACCTGCTGCGCGAGACCATCGACATCCCCGACGCCCGCAAGTACATCCTCGACCACGTCATCGACGAGCGCTTCTTCGGGCCGATGGCCGTCGACGCCCTGCGCAACGCGCTGGACGCGATGGACTCGGCCGACCTCCAGCTCTACCTGACCGGGGGGATCACCAAACAGGAGCTCGTGGACCGGGGCACCGACCCCAAGAGCCTGGTCTTCCACACCCTCGCCCCCGAGGACTTCGTGCTGCCACCGCTGCCCAACCACCTGTTCACCCGCGACACCTCCTGCTGGATCTACGACGGCGTCTCCATCAACGCGATGAAGAAGAAGGCCCGCCAGCACGAGACCGTGAACTACGAGGCCATCTACCGCTACCACCCGCTGTTCGCCTCGGGGTTCGGCAGGCCCGACGAGGGGGGCTTCAACCTCTGGATGCCCGGCATGGCCTCGGCTCCCGCGACCATCGAGGGCGGCGACGTGCTCGTCCTGGGCCGGGGCGCCGTACTGGTCGGGATGAGTGAGCGCACCCAGCCGCAGGCGGTGGAGATGCTCGCGCGGAGCCTGTTCCACAAGGGCGCGGCCAAGAAGATCATCGCGCTGAACATGCCGAAGGCGCGGGCGTTCATGCACCTGGACACCGTCATGACCAACGTGGACGTCGGGGTGTTCACCAAGTTCGCCGGGCTGGGCATGCTGCCCTCCTACACGGTCGAACCGGGCGACACGGAGAAGGAACTCAAGATCACCGATCACGCCCCCGAGGACATGCACCGGGCCATCGCCCGGGCCATGGACATGGACGAGATCAGGATCCTCACCCCGACCCAGGACGTGTACGCGGCCGAGCGCGAGCAGTGGGACGACGGCTGCAACGTGCTGGCCGTCAGCCCCGGGGTGGTCGTCGCCTACGAGCGCAACACCACCACCAACAACTACCTGCGCGCCAACGGCATCGAAGTGATCACCATCAGGGGCAGCGAACTCGGCAGGGGCCGCGGCGGCCCCCGGTGCATGAGCTGCCCCCTCGAGCGCGACGGCATCTGATCTCCTTCGACGGGGGGCGTCAACATGGCATTCAACCTGCGCAACCGCAGCTTCCTGAAGGAACTCGACTTCACCCCGGACGAGTTCAGGTTCCTGATCAAACTGGCGGCCGAGCTCAAGGCCGCCAAGTACGCCGGGAGCGAGGAACCCAGGCTCAGGGGCAAGAACATCGCCCTGATCTTCGAGAAGACCTCGACCCGCACCCGGTGCGCGTTCGAGGTCGGCTCCCACGACCAGGGCGCCCACGTCACCTACCTGGACCCGAGCGGCTCCCAGATGGGCCACAAGGAGTCGGTGAAGGACACCGCGCGGGTCCTCGGCCGGATGTTCGACGGCATCGAGTACCGGGGCAGCAAGCAGTCCGACGTCGAGGAGCTCGCCGCCTACTCCGGCGTCCCGGTCTGGAACGGCCTGACCGACGACTGGCACCCGACCCAGATGCTCGCCGACATGCTCACCATGCAGGAGCACAGCGACAAGCCCCTGCACGACGTCGCCTACGCCTACCTCGGCGACGCCCGCAACAACATGGGCCACTCGCTGCTGGTCACCGGCGCGATGCTTGGCATGGACGTGCGGCTCGTGGCGCCGGAGGCGCTGTGGCCCGACGACTCGGTCGTCAAGCCCGCCAGGGACCTCGCCGGGGAGACCGGGGCCAGGATCACCATCACCGACGACGTGGCCAAGGGCGTCCAGGGCGTGGACTTCCTCTACACCGACGTGTGGGTCTCCATGGGCGAGCCGAAGGAGGTGTGGGAGGAGCGCATCAAGCTGCTCATGCCGTACCAGGTGAACGCCGGGGTGGTCGAGGCGACGGGCAACCCGAGGGTGAAGTTCATGCACTGCCTGCCGGCCTTCCACAACCGGGAGACCACGGTCGGCGAGGACCTGTTCCGCAAGACCGGCCACGAGGCGCTGGAGGTCACCGAGGAGGTCTTCGAGTCGCCCCGGTCGATCGTCTTCGACCAGGCCGAGAACCGGCTCCACACCATCAAGGCCGTCCTGGTCGCGACCCTGGGAGAGTGAACATGCGCGCCACCTTGACCACCGAGGCACCCGCCCGCCCCACGGCCGCGGGAGGCTGACCATGCGCGTCCTGGTCGCCCTGGGAGGCAACGCGCTGCTGCGCCGGGGGCAGAAGCCCGACGCGGAGACCCAGCGGGAGAACGTCCGCGTCGCCGCCGCCTCACTGGCGCGGCTGGCCGAACGGCACGAGCTGATCATCACGCACGGGAACGGCCCCCAGGTGGGCGTGCTGGCGCTGGAGAGCTCCAACGACCCCAACCTGGCCCGGCCCTACCCCCTCGACACGATCGGCGCCGAGACACAGGGGATGATCGGCTACTGGCTGCTGCAGGCGCTGCAGAACGCGCTGCCGGGACGGCAGGTCGCCGCCACGATCAACCAGACGCTCGTCTCCGCGGTCGACCCGGCCTTCGACAACCCGACGAAGTTCGTCGGCCAGGTCTACGAGCAGGCGGAGGCGGAGAAACTGGCCATGGAGTACGGCTGGACCGTCAAGCCCGACGGGCAGTACTGGCGCAGGGTCGTTCCCTCCCCCGCCCCGCAGCGGGTCGTGGAGACCCGGCTGCTGCGCCGCCTGGTCCGCGACGGCGTCGTGACGATCTGCGCGGGCGGCGGCGGCGTCCCGGTCATCCGCAACGACAAGGGACAGCTCCAGGGCATCGAGGCGGTCATCGACAAGGACCTGACCGCCTCCGTGCTGGCCGAGGCGCTGGAGGCCGACGTCCTCATGGTCCTGACCGACGTGCCGCGGGTCGCCAGGCACTTCGGCACCCCGCAGCAGGAGGAGATCTCCCACACCACGCCGCACCAGCTCCGCGCCGAGAGTTTCCCCGCCGGTTCCATGGGGCCGAAGGTCGAGGCGGTCTGCCGGTTCGTCGAGACGACCGGCGACATGGCCGCGATCGGCCGTCTGGACGAGGCCGAACGGATACTGGAGGGCAGGGCCGGCACCATCGTCACCCCGAACGCCACCTGGCCGCTGGCCAGCACCCTGTGACCGAGGGCCCCCTCGCGTTCCGGCGGGCGGGGGCCGGGTAGTCCCCCCGGCACGACGGATCATCGGCACACCAGTCCAGTCGAGGGGGGCACCACATGGTTTCCGTGGCACAGCGGCTGTTCCGCACCAAACCCGCCGAGCAGATCATCGCCGAGGGCGGGCACGGTGAGGGCGGCGAGTTGCGCCGGACCATGACCCTGTGGCAGCTGACCCTCTTCAGCGTCGGCGCCACGCTCGGCACCGGCATCTTCGTCATCCTCGGCCAGGCCGTGCCGAAGGCGGGACCGGCGGTGGTCGCCTCCTTCGTGCTGGCGGCGATCACGGCCCTGTTCTCGGCCCTGTCCTACGCCGAGCTGGCCGGGACCATCCCGGTCTCCGGGTCGTCCTACTCCTACGCCTACGCGACGCTGGGCGAGCTGGTGGCGTGGGTGTGCGGCTGGTGCCTGATGCTGGAGTACGCCGTCTCCGTCGCGGCGGTCGCGGTCGGCTGGGGCGAGTATCTCAACCACTTCCTCCGCGACCTGTTCGGCTGGCAGCTGCCGAACGCCATCACCCACTCCCCCGGCGACCAGGGCGGCGTGATCAACGTCACCGCGATCCTGATCGTCCTGCTGGCCACCTGGCTGCTGCTGCGCGGCGCCTCGGAGAGCGCGACCGCGAACGCGGTCTTCGTGCTGATCAAGATCGCGGTGCTGGCGTTCTTCTGCGTGGTGGCCTTCAGCGCCTTCGAGAGCGGCAACCTGACCCCCTTCGCCCCGCTGGGCGCCGCCGGGATCACCGCCGCCGCCTCACAGGTCTTCTTCTCCTACATCGGCTTCGACGCGGCCTCGACCGCGGGTGAGGAGGCCAGGAACCCCAAGCGCGACCTCCCCCTGGCGATCCTGTTGTCCCTGGTCATCGTCACGGTCGTCTACGTGCTGGTGGCGCTGGCCGCCGTCGGCGCCATGCCGTGGCAGGAGTTCCACCCGGAGAGCACCGAGGCCAGCCTCGCCCTGATCGCCGACCGCGCGACCGGCGCGACCTGGGCGGGCGTCATCATCTCCTTCGGCGCGGTCGTGGCGATCGCCAGCGTGGTCCTCACCGTGCTGTACGGCCAGACCCGCATCCTGTTCGCGATGTCGCGCGACGGCCTGATACCGAAGATCTTCGAGAAGGTCGACCCGCGCCGCCAGGTCCCGATCGCCAACACGCTCATCGTGGCCACCTTCGTCTCCGTGCTCGCCGGGTTCATCCCCCTGGGCCAGCTCGCCGAGGCCACCAGCATCGGCACCCTGTTCGCCTTCGCCATCGTCAACGTCGGCGTGCTGGTGCTCCGCCACACCCAGCCCGATCTGCCCCGCAGCTTCCGGACGCCGTTCTTCCCCCTGACGCCGGTCCTCGGGGTGATCCTCTGCGTCGTGGTGATGCTGGGACTGGCCGGGATCACCTGGCTGGCCTTCGCGCTCTGGCTGGTCGTCGGCCTGCTCGCCTACTTCCTGTACGGCTTCCGCCACTCCCGTCTCAACCGGAGCGTCCGATGAAGATCGAACACATCCTCGCCGGGTTCGTCCCCGGCGCCCGCGGGCAGGACGGGCTGGCCCTGGCCGTGCTGATGGCGCGGCGGGCGGGGGCCAGGCTGACGGTCGCCCACGTCCACGTGCCGGCCTGGCCGACACCGGGCCCCGGAAAGATCGACGCCGAATGGCGGTCCTACGTGGCCGAGCAGACGGCCGGAATCCTGGAACGGGCGCGCGACTTCATGGCGGATATTACGGACATTTCGGTCGACTACCTCTCACAGCCCAACCGGGGCAGCGGGCGCGGCCTGGTCCAGCTCGTCGGCAGGGTCAAGGCCGACGTGGTGGTCATCGGGTCGGCCCCCGGAGGAGGGCGGGGCCGCATCCGCATCGGCAGCACCGCCGACCAGCTCCTGCACGCCTCTCCGGTGCCGGTCGCCCTGGCCCCCCGGGGATACGGCGAGCAGGGGTCGCCGGAGCTGCGGAGGCTGACCGTCGCCTACCGGCGCGACCCCGGCTCCGACGAGGCCGTACGGCAGGCCTTCGAGCTGGCCGCGCAGGTGGACGTGCCGCTGCGCCTGATCACCCTCGTCGTGAGCGGTAGGCGGCAGGCGAAGGTCGAGGAGGAGATGCTCGGCCGGCTCAGGGAGCAGGTGGCCGCCGACCTCGAGGAGATCACCCGGGGACGTGTGCGGGTGGACGTCGGGGTGCTGGAGGGCAGGGACGTGGCCACGGCACTGGCGCGCGCCGACTGCGAGGGCTCCATCTTGATCTGCGCCTCCAGCGAAACGGGGCCTCTGCGCCGGGTCTTCCTCGGCGACGTCTCCTTGAAGATCATACGCTCGGCACCGTGCCCGGTGATGATGTTGCCCAGGAATCCCCCCGCCAAGCCAGGGTCCGCCGAGAAGCTCGGGAAACCGTGATGATTCACTATCCGCGAGGGGACAAGCACGGCGTTTGAGGCGGACCACATCGGATCGGATTCGACCTCTTTTTTCCAATCAGCTTGACCTTAGGCGCCCACAGCTTTACCGTCACTGTCCGTAACCACACCTCGCGACGTTACCGGGTAAACCCCAACGCTTCGGTCACCGAAGGTGCCTACCCCAGGCGCCTTCCCGGTGAAAGGGGCATAAGTTGCGAGGGAGCACAATCAAGTGAAAGCAGTACATAACAGAGCCGGGGGGCCACACGATGCCGTCTGAATACGCCAAGTCGCTGGGTGCAAGACTCCGTGCGATCCGCACCCAGCAGGGCTTGTCCCTGCACGGAGTCGAAGAGAAGTCCCGCGGCCGCTGGAAGGCCGTTGTCGTCGGCTCCTACGAGCGTGGAGACCGCGCGGTGACGGTGCAGAAGCTGGCCGAGCTGGCGGACTTCTACGGGGTTCCGGTCAATGAACTACTGCCCGGTGGCAGTGCGCCGAGCCCGCTCGGCCCGACGCCGAAGCTTGTCATCGACCTTGAGCGTCTTGCCCAGCTCCCGAAGGAGAAGGCAGGGGCGCTGGCCCGCTACGCGGCCACCATCCAGAGCCAGCGTGGTGACTACAACGGCAAGGTGCTGTCCATCCGCCAGGAGGACCTGCGCTCCCTCGCCGTGATCTATGACAAGTCCCCCAGCGAGCTCACCGAGGAGCTCATCACCTGGGGTGTCCTGGACCCCGAGGCACGCCGGGCCGTCGAGTCCTTCTGACGGCCTGTCCGGTCGTGGGTACGCTCCGGTGTATCCCACGACCGGAAATCTTGCTCTCTCGTTAGAACATGACCTGCATCCCGCCACGGGTGACGATCGCTGTGGTAGGAAAAGGCAAACATGGCATTTAACGAGATGTGGTGGACATGGCCCGGGGAGGGGATCGGCATGATCACTCTCAAGCACGCCCGAAGAGCCGTCTCGACGCCCTCAAGGCGTCGCTGGGATCGACCAAGACGCGGGCCTTTCTTCGGCTGCTGACCTCCATCGGGGCCACCAGGACGCAGGACACGCTCAGGCTGCTGCCGTTCGTCGTCATGGCCGTGGTGGCCCTGATCGACTTCGGTTCGGGCCCGACGTTCGGCCTGCTGCCCCTGCTGGCCCTCGGTCCCGCCTTCGCCAGCGTGGCCTGCGGCCTGGCCAGGACCACGGTGGCCGGGGTCATCGCCCTGGCGTTGTGCGTCGCGCTCGGCCTCTACAACGACATCCTCTGGACGCCCCGCACCAACATCACGATGGCCGCCATCCTCGGCGTCACCGTGGCCAGCGTGCTGGCCAGCGCCGGGCGGCTCCGGCACGAGCGCCAGCTCGCCGACGTCCGCTCGGTGGCCGAGGCCGCCCAGCGGGTGCTGCTGCGGCCGGTGCCCCGCAGGGCGGGACCCGGGATCGGGGTGGCCGTCTCCTACACCTCGGCCACGGCCGAGGCCCGCATCGGCGGTGACCTGTACGAGGTGGTGACCACTCCGCACGGGGTCCGGATCATCGTGGGAGACGTCCAGGGCAAGGGCCTGGAGGCCGTGGAGACCGCGGCGGTGGTGCTGGGTGCCTTCCGGGAGGCCGCCCACGACGAGGCCAAGCTGCAGGGCGTGGTGACCCGGCTGGAGAACGCGCTGACCCGGGAGCTATCCGGCGAGCAGTTCGTCACCGCCATCCTGGCCGAGATCACCGAGATGGCCGACAACACCGAGATCGGCGAGGGCACCTCCATCACCGTCATCAACTGCGGGCACCCGGCCCCGATGGTGCTGGCCGCGGACGGCGAGCGGTGGTTCGCCGATCCGCCGGACGAGGCGCTCCCGCTGGGCATGGTCTCGCTGAAGGCGAGTGAGGCCGTGCCGCACCAGATCCCGTTCGAGCCCGGCGACCAGGTCCTCTTCTACACCGACGGGGTCATCGAGGCCCGCAATGGAACGGGCCAGTTCTATCCGCTGCAGGCCAGGGCGCACCTGCTGGGCGGCACCGACCCTCAGCTGGCCCTGGACGCCCTCCGCGCCGACCTGCTGCGCCACGTGGGCAGGCCGCTGGGCGACGACGCCGCCATGCTCCTGCTGCGCCACCGCGCCGCAAGCTCCGCGGCCTCGGCCGCCTGATCCGGGAACCGGCCCGGGCGCGCCCGAGCCCGCGACACCGTCAGGTGTCGCGGGAAGACACTCCTAACCGGCCATGGGGACCCGGGCCGGCAGTGTGGGCTGGGTGGGCACGCCGAGCAGGTTCTCCACCGTGGTGACGAACCTCTCCGCCTCGGAGATCAGCTCCTCGGCGTCCCTGGCCGTGACCATCCGGGTCATCCCCGCCTCGGCGGCGGCCCGCTTGGTCGCGCTGACCTCGAAATAGGGCGCCCAGTCGGCGAGCCGGGGCTCGGCCTCGGGCAGCAGCTCCCAGGCGCTGCGCAGGCGGCGCCTGCGGCCGTCCATGGGACGCGGCCGTGCGGCCAGGACGGCGGCGGCCGCCCTGAGCGCCGCCAGGTGGGCGGCGACGTAGCGGGTGGCGGGGGTGCGTGCGGCGCACGCCTCCTCGAGGTGGTCGCGCGCGTCGGTCAGGTGCGCCCGCACCGTGGTCGAGAGCCGGGGCCCATCGGAATCGCTGAGCCGAGGGGTCATGTGCTTCAGCCTCCTTGGTCGCAAGCGGCTCCCGGCGTTTTCACCGGTCAGGTCAACGTTCGCAGACCCCACCGACAAATCCGCCGGGCGGCCGGACGAGGAGCTTCCCCTCTCCCCGTCCGCCCCGGCCCGGCCGATCGTCGTCGCCGACGACACGGGCGAAGCCGACCACCCTGGACGTGAGCCGCGAGTCTCACGTCTTCACATCGAACATAAATTCGATCACTTATCGTGTCAAGCAAACCACGAACAAAAGTTCGATCCTCCTGAAAGACGCAAAAGCCCCGGGAGACCAGGGTCTCCCGGGGCTTCCACCTGCCGTTGTCCGTCCGCCACCGCGCGGCCGCTCCGCCCGCGCCGCCCGGTCCGAGCGCCGCCCGATCCAAAGCGCCATCCGGTCCGGAGCGCCGTCCGATCCGCGCCGGACGGCGGAAGGCCGGACGGCGCGGGGCCCGGCGGCTAACGGACGAACTTGCCGCGCACGTGCACCGGCACCCCCGTGCCGAGCAGGCCCGGCAGCACCGCCGCCACGTGCATCGGCAGCCGCACACAGCCGTGCGAGGCCGGGGCCAGCGGCACCGACAGCGCGCCGTGGAAGGCGATGCCGCCGTTGAAGAAGATCGGGTTGTACAGCTGGCCCAGGTAGGACTTGTGCCAGCCGCTCCTGCGCCAGGTCGTCTTGAAGTCACCGGTCGGCGTGCGGGCGTCGCCGCAGAACTTCTGGGTCTTGCCCTGCCAGGTGGCCGTCTCGCAGTACGGGATCCCGCTGCCCGAGGAGGTGTGGCTGATCAGCTTCACCTGACCGCCGACGTAGAGGACCATCACCTGCTGGGTGAGGTTGACCTCGACCCGGGTCGGCTTGCCGTTCGGCACCAGCACCCTCGGGCTCCGCGGAGCCTCTAGAGCGTTCCAGGTTCTGCGGGTCACGGTGCTCGTCGGCGGAATTCCGTTGACCTTCTGGAAGGCCCACAGAGCGGTCAGGGTCGTCCCGCCGTACTGGCCGTCGATCTTGCCCGGCTGGTAGCCGAGCTCCTGCAACCTCGTCTGGAGCGCCTTGACCACGCTTCCCTTGGCCCCCAGCCTGAGCGTCTTGCCGGGCGCGACGAACGCGGGCGTCTCGGCCTTGGCCGAGGCCGCCGGGGCCGTCGCGGTGACGGCCTGGGCGTTCGCGACGCCGGGTGAAGACACAAGCGACGACAGGAACACGGCCCCCGCCGTCATCAGCGCGGCCGCTCCGAGCCGCCGTTCAACCCCCACTGAAATCATCCCCTCGTAGTACCAAAGCCCAGACCACGGACCATAGCGCACCGTCCTCCAAAGCCCCAGTAAGGGTTATGAAGCGGTAATCAACGGTCAACCTGTTTAGAGTGACCGCGTGCCAGAAAAGTTGCATCCCAATATCGAGAAGGTCGCCGCCGTCCTGCGCGAACACGACGTCCCCGGCGAGATCGTCGTGTTCGCCGAAGCCACCCCGACCGCCGCGACGGCGGCGGCGCAGCTCGGCTGCGAGGTCGGCGCCATCGCCAACAGCCTGATCTTCGACGCCGACGGAGAACCGCTCCTGGTGCTCACCAGCGGCGCCCACCGGGTGGACACGGGCCTGGTCGCGGAGACGGTCGGGGCGGCGAAGGTGAAACGTGCCGCCCCCGACTTCGTGCGCGCGGCCACCGGCCAGGTCATCGGCGGCGTCGCCCCGGTGGGCCATCCCGCTCCGATCAGAACGCTCGTCGACGTCTGGCTCGGCAGGTACGAGGTGGTCTGGGCGGCCGCCGGTCACCCGCACACGGTCTTCCCGACCTCCTTCGCCGAACTCGTCCGCGTCACGGGCGGGGTCGCGGCCGAGGTGGAACGGTGACCGTCCCCCGGTGGCGCCGGCGGTACCGGCGCTGAGAGCTCCGGCCTCGGCCCGCGGGGCCGTGATCCCTCGCCGGGCGGCGCGGCCCCACCGGCCGCCCGGCGCGCGAGGAAGCCGGCACGCCATCGGCAGGTGCCCGACTCTCCAGAGGTTCGAGTCGTCCTTCAGGGGGTCCGCCGGGCGGGCCCGGCCGGACGCAGGCCCTCGACGGGCGCTTCGGATGTTTCGCGCTCCTCGGCGTACGCGGATCAGGGTGATGTGGGCCGGAGCTTTTCGAGGGCCTCCCGCATCGAGGCGGCCGCCTCCGGGGTGAGCATGGGGTGCGAGTGGATGTCGAGGAGGATCACCGCCAGCTGGTGCGCCCCCTCCGGGCTGAACAGGTCGACGCCCAGGCTCCGGGAGAGGTGCCGGTGGAGGAGCGGTACGGCCAGCGCCATCGCGGTGCCCACCGCCGCGCGGGCCCCGCGTCCGGCGAAGGGCGGGTCGGGACGGTCCCTGTCGACCTCTTCGAGCCATTCCTCGCTCATCCGCACCATCTCGTCGAACAGCGGTTCGGCCCACCCCTCGGCCAGGGCACGGGCGAGGTAGCGCCGGTAGGGGCCGAGCGCGGCCAGCGCGGCGGCGACCGGGTTCACCTCGACGGAGACGGGGACGGCGCGCGCCTCGTCGTTGAGCCTGCGGACCTCCTTGACGAGGAACTCGTCACAGGCCTCGCGCAGCGCCTGCTTGGAGCCGAAGTGATGGCGCACCAGCCCGGAGGACACCCCGGCGGTCTCGGCGATCCCGCGAATCGTCGCCCGCTCGAACCCGTGCTCGCCGAAGTGCCGCAGCGCGGCGTCCCTGATCCGGGCGCGAGCCGTCAGGTCCTCGAAGTCCGCCTCGATCCTCGCCACCGCCGGCCTTTCCTGTCCACACGTATATCTGACCATCTTATGGAAAAAGAAACTACACATGCGTGTAGTGACTGTCCAGTCACCCGGCGGCCGAGTCCGCGCCCGCCGTCGCACCGCGCCGGCCCGCGGGCGGAGCACGGAGGGTGCGAGAAGGCAGGAAACACCAGAAAAAGCATGGAAAGATCCGCTTTCCATATCGAGATATGCCAAATATGTGAAAATCCCGCACGTCACTTTGGCACCTTTGAACAGTTCGCATGACACCGCTGCTGCTAGGGTGCGTTGCGTGATCGGACTGCGACGGGTCAGCCCCGACGAGTTCACCGCGGAACTCGACGCGGTCCTCGACGTCTACACCGCGGCGATGCTCCCGCCGGCCGACCAGATCACCGGGCGTAAGGCGATCATGCGGAACCACGCCGCCCACACCGGGTTCACCTGCCTGTTCGCCGAGCGTGCCGACGGAAGACCGGTGGGGGTCGCCTACGGCTTCCACGGCGAACCCGGCCAGTGGTGGCACGACATCGTCCGCCACGCGCTGGCCGAGCGGAACGGCGAGGCCAGCGCGCGGGGCTGGCTCGGCGACGCCCTGGAACTGGCCGAGATCCACGTGCACCCCGACTATCAGGGCAAGGGCGTCGGCCGGGCGATGGTCACCGGCCTGTGCGAGGACCGCCGCGAACGCACCGCCGTACTGTCGACCCGCGACCAGGCGACCGCGGCCCGCCATCTCTACCGCAGCGTCGGCTTCGTCGACCTGCTCACCCGGTTCGTCTTCCCCGGCGGCTACGAGCACTACGCGATCGTCGGGGCCACGCTCCCGCTGCCGGACTCCGCCGGGCGCTCCGACCGACCGGCGGGGTCGGCCGGGTCGGCCCGCTGACCGGTCAGACCGCCAGCTGGGCCGTCCTCGGCGCGACGTCCAGGGCCTGGAAGACCTCGCGCGTCGCGCTGGAGCGGTTGAAGGTGATGAAGTGGATGCCGGGCGCGCCCTCGGCGAGCAGCGTCTGGCACAGCTCGGCGGCGTGCTCGATGCCCAGGCTGCGCACCGCGGCCGGATCGTCGGCGACGGCCTCGAACCGCGCCGCGACCTCGGGCGGGAACGGCGCGCCCGACAGCTGCTCGGACCTGGCGATCGTGCTCATCTGGGTGACGGGCATGATGCCGGGGATGATCGGCGTGTCGCAGCCCTTGGCCGCCACCCGGTCGCGCAGCCTGAGGTAGTCCTCGGCGCGGAAGAACATCTGGGTGATGGCGTAGTCGGCGCCCGCGCGGCACTTACGCACGAAGTGCTCGGTGTCGGCCTCGACCGAGGCCGACCGGGGGTGCTTGTAGGGGAAGGCGGCCACGCCGACGCAGAAGTCGCCGGACTGGCGGATGAGCCGGACCAGTTCCTCGGCGTACAGCACGCCCTCGGGGTGGCGGATCCACTCCCCCGTCACGTCGCCGGGCGGGTCGCCCCGCACTGCGAGGATGTTGCGCACGCCCGCCCCGGCGAACCTGCCGACCAGGTGGCGCAGCTCGCGGAGGGAGTGGTTGACGGCGGTGAAGTGGGCGACCGGGGTGAGCGTGGTCTCGTGGGCGAGCCGCTCCACGATCTCGACCGTGCGGTCCCGGGTGCCGCCGCCGGCGCCGTAGGTGACCGAGACGAAGGTGGGACGCAGGGCCTCCAGCTCCCGGATGGCGCGCCAGAGCTGTCGCTCCCCCTCATCCGTCTTCGGGGGGAAGAACTCGAATGAGAAGGACCGGCCACCGGCGGCGAGGAGCTCGCGGACGGTGGGCACGCGATCGGGAAGGATTGACGGGCGACCCAGAGCCATGACCCTAGGGTACTGGCCGCCCGACGAGCCGCCACAACCGTGATCGGCCCAATGTGGTCACCTTCCGGCATCGTCCGGGCAACCCCGGGGCCCGGTCCGGCCGTCTTTCGGACATCTCCGGATATCCGTACGGACATCCTCCGGACATCCCCGGAGCCCTCCCCGGCGTCCTCGACGCCCAGCCGGGACGGCCGTCCGGAAACCTCCCCCGCACGGGTCCCGTGGCCTCCTCACCTCCTATGGGGCATCCGCGGACAGAACCCCATCCTCCGGGCCGATAATCTCGGTGCATGACCGCTTCCGCAGCCGCGCTCGACACCATCCGTTCCGAAGTGGATCGCTCCCTCAGGGAGTTCGTCGACCGGCAGCGCCCCCAGGTCAACGCCCCCGAGCTCGCCCCGCTGCTCGCCGCGGCCGAGGACTTCCTGGCCGGCGGCAAGCGGCTGCGGCCCGCGTTCTGCTACTGGGGCTGGCGCGGAGCGGGCGGCGGCGACGACCCCGCCGTCTTCACCGCCGCCGCGTCGCTGGAGCTCCTCCAGGCCAGCGCCCTGGTGCACGACGACCTGATGGACGCCAGCGACCTGCGCAGGGGCATGCCGTCGGCTCACCGCAGGTTCGAGTCACTGCACGAGAAGGCGGGCTGGCGCGGCTCGGCCGAGCAGTTCGGGCAGGGCGCGGCCATCCTGCTGGGCAACCTGATGCTCATCTGGTCCGGGGAGATGTGGCGTGGCAGCGGCCTGCCCGAGGAGTCGCTGGCCGCGGCCCGGCAGGTCCACGACCACATGCGCACCGAGCTCATGTGCGGGCAGTACCTCGACCTGCTGGAGCAGGCGCACGGCGCCAACACCTTCGAGAGCGCGCTGCGGGTCGCCCTCTTCAAGAGCGGCAAGTATTCGGTCGAGCAGCCGCTCAGGCTCGGCCTCGTGCTGGCCGCGCGGGGGCGCGAGCCGTGGATCGACCGGCTCTGTGAGGAGTACGGCCGCTCCGTCGGCATCGCCTTCCAGCTCCGCGACGACATCCTCGGGGTGTTCGGCGACCCGGCGGAGACCGGCAAGCCCGCCGGGGACGACCTGCGGGAGGGCAAGCGGACGATGCTCATCGCCCGCACGCTCGCCGCGGCCTCCCCCGCCCAGGCGAGGACGGTGAACGACACGCTCGGCGATCCGGAGCTGGACGCGGCCGGGGTCGGCGGGCTGCGCCGGATCATCGAGGAGACCGGGGCGCTCGCGGCGTGCGAGGACATGATCAAGAACTATCTCGACGACGCCCTGAGCTCGCTGGACGACGCCCCGATCACCGCGGAGGCACGTACGGCCCTGGCCGACCTGGCCGTGGCCGCGACGTCCCGCCGCACCTGAGGCGGGACTCTCCGGACTCTCCAGGTCGGATCCGCCGCCCCGGATCCTCCGGCGACCGGGCACGGGCCCGGGCACCGGGGGTCCGGGGACGGACGGATCCGGAGATCAGGCGGGTCCGGCGGCCAGGCGCCGGTGGAACTCCTCCGCCACGGCCTTCGGGTCGTCCGCCTCGGTGATGGCCCGCACGACCACGACCCGGCGCACGCCGTACGACATGACCTCGTCCAGGTTGGACAGGTCGATGCCGCCGATGCCGAACCAGGGCCGCTCGGTGTCCAGTGCCGCGGCGTGCCGGAGCAGCGCCGGGCCCGGGGCGGTCCTGCCCGGTTTGGTGGGCGTCGGCCAGATCGGGCCGCAGCAGAAGTAGTCGACTCCGGACTCGGCCGCCGCGGCTGAGACCTCCTCCGGGGCGTGAGTGGAACGCCCGATGAGGATGTCGTCGCCGAGCATGTCCCGGGCGATCCGCACCGGCAGGTCGCCCTGACCGAGGTGGAGCACGTCGGGACGGGCCGCGTAGGCGATGTCCGCCCGGTCGTTGACCGCCAGCAGCTTGCCGTGGCGGTCGCAGGCGTCGCGGAAGACCTCGAGGAGCGCGAGCTCCTCACGTGCCTCGAGGCCCTTCTCTCTCAGCTGGACGATGTCGACCCCGCCCGCCAGGGCGGAGTCGAGGAAATCGGCCAAGTCTCCCCGGTCACGGCGACCGTCGGTGCACAGGTACAGGCGGGCGTCAGAAACCGAGGGCCTGGGCACGTCTCTTGACCTCGGTGTGGCGGCCCGCGACGATCGCGTCCACCGGGGACCCCGGCAGGGTCTCGTCTGGAGTGAACAGCCAGCGGAGCGACTCGACGTCGTCGTATCCGGCGTCGAGCAGCACGGTGAGCGTGCCCGGCAGTCCCTTCACGACGTCGTCGGCGGCGAGGAAGGCCGCGGGGACCTGTGGCTCGCCACCGCCCCGTCGAACTCCGATGAGCTTGCGGTCCTTGAGAAGTTGCTTCGCGCGACCGGCGCTGAGGTTGAGCCTCCGGGCCACCTCGGTCAGGGTGAGCCACTCGCCCACCAGCTGGTCTGTCTCCCGATCGATCTGCGCAACAGAAAGCGTCACGAATCCACCACTACCACATCGCGCCCTTCGCCAAACACCTGGCGGCGAGGTTACGCCACCGTGCAATCGCGCAACGCTACCGCGGTATCGGCCAGGCGGTCGACGGCCAGGCGCTGCCCGCCCTCGATGAGACGGCGTCCCTGGAGCAGATCCCGGGGGCGGTTCACCGCGAGCACGGCGACGAGCCTGTCGTCCTCGCCGACCCAGCAGACCCCCCACCTGGGGTCGGCCTCCGGGTCGCCACGCAGGATCAGGCGCTCGCCGTCGTGGTGCCCGGCGTACTGCACCATGTGGCCGAACTGCTCGGACCAGAAGTAGGGCACCGGGTCGTAGACCGCGTCGCCGCCCAGGAGCGCGGCCACGGCCACCTCGGGGGCGCCCAGCGCGGTGTCCCAGTGCTCGACCCGCAGGCGGCGGCCGTACCGGCGCGACCACCAGGCGGCGCAGTCGCCGGCGGCGACCACTCCGGGCAGCGCGGTGCGCAGGTGCTCGTCGGTGACGACGCCGTTGTCGAGCTCGACGCCGGAACCCGCCAGCCACTCGACCGCGGGCCGCACGCCCACGCCGGTGACGACCACGTCGGCCGTGATCCGGGAGCCGTCGGCCAGGGTGAGCCCGTCGTGGTCGACGGAGGCGACCTGGGCGCCCAGGCGCAGCTCGACGCCCGCCTGGGCGTACCAGGAGGCGGTGTGCGCGCCGACGGGGCCGAGGGCGGCCGCCAGCGGGCAGGCGGCGGCCTCGACGACGGTCACCTCGCAGCCCGCCCTGCGGGCGGCGGTCGCGACCTCGGCGCCGATCCAGCCCGCCCCGATGACGGCCACGCTCCTGCCGGCGACGAGCAGGGACCGCAGCTCAAGCGCGTCGTCGATGGTGCGCAGCACGTGCTGCGCACCGTCGCCGCGCAGCCGGATCGGGCGGGCCCCGGTGGCGATGACCAGCCCGTCGTAGGCCAGCTCGCCCTCGGTGGTCTCGACCACGCCGGGGCGCAGTCCCTTGGCGGCGACGCCCGCGCGGAAGTCGACCTCCAGGGCGTCCAGATCGGAGTCGACGATCGTGGAGTCGGTCTCGCCCAGCAGGACGGACTTCGACAGCGGCGGGCGATCGTAGGGGCGGTGCGCCTCCTCGCCCATCAACGTGATCGTGCCGGCGAACCCGCGGGCTCGTAACGCCTCGACACTGCGTACGCCGGCCAAGCCGGCGCCAACCACCACGACATGATTCACAACTCACGAGCCTAAGCGGCCAGGCCGACCCTCTGCCATTAGCTGTTTGATAACGAAAACGGTATTTAGCTCGCATCCAACGCAGTGAGGGTGTTGTTCCAGCCCTTAGGGTGGGAGCGAACAGACGCGCGGGAGCCCGGAACGCACCGGGCTGAGAGGAGGGCTGCGGCACGACGAGGACCGGCGCGAGCCGGGTGACGTGCGAGAACACCGTGCCAGACCGGCACGGCCGCGGCACGGCTCCTGGTGGTGGCGGATTCGGACGTGACCGTAAGCGGGCCCTCGACCGCCACGAACCTGATCCGGGTCATGCCGGCGAAGGGAGCGGAGACTTATGTCACACCACTTCGATCTGCTCGTCATCGGCGGCGGCGTGATCGGGCTGTCGGTGGCGTGGCGCGCGGCCAGGCGAGGGCTGAGGACGGCGGTGGTCGATCCGGCCCCGGGCTCCGGGGCCTCCCACGCCGCCGCGGGCATGCTGGCCCCGGTCAGCGAGGTCACCTACACCGAGGAGCCCCTCCTGCGGCTGGGCCTGGCCTCGTTGGACAGGTGGCCCGCCTTCGCGGCGGAACTCGGCGCGGACAGCGGGCTCGACCTCGACTACCGCACCGACGGGACGCTGGACGTCGCCTTCGGCGCGGACGACCTGGCGGCCCTGGACGAGCTGGCGGCGTTCACCGAGAAGCTCGGGCTGCCCGCCGAGCGCCTGACGGGCCGCGAGTGCCGCCGCCTGGAGCCGATGCTCGCGCCGTCCGTCCGCGGCGGCCTGCTGGCGGGCGGAGACGCCTGGGTCGACCCCAGGAGGGTCACCGGGGCGCTCCTGGCCGCCCTGGCCAGGACGGGAGGGGCGCTGGTGCGCTCCCGCGTGGCCGGCGTGGAGACGACCGCGGGGACGACCGCGGGGACGGAGACGGCGGGGACGGGGACGGGGACGGGGACGGGGACGGTCACCGGGGTACGGCTCGCGACCGGCGAGATCATCGGCGCCTCCCGGGTGCTCCTGGCCGCCGGGGCCTGGTCGGGCGCCCTGGAGGGGTTGCCGGCCGAGGCGGTGCCGCCGGTGCGGCCGGTCAAGGGCCAGATCATGCGGTTGCGCTCCCCCTCCCGGATCCTGCAGCGGTGCGTGCGCGGCGTCGTGCACGGCTCCTCCGTCTACCTGGTGCCGCGCGGCGACGGGGAGGTCGTCGTCGGAGCCACCCAGGAGGAGATGGGCTTCGACACCCGGGTGACGGCGGGAGGGATGTGGGAGCTGCTGCGCGACGCGCGGGAGCTCGTCCCCGGCGTCACCGAGCTGGAACTCGGCGACGTGGTCGCGGGCCTGCGCCCCGGCACGCCCGACAACCTGCCGCTGGTCGGCCCCACGATCGTGCCCGGCCTGTCGCTGGCCACCGGGCACCACAGGGGCGGGGTGCTGCTCGCCCCGCTCACCGCCGACCTCTGTCTCGGCGACGCGGACGGCGAGCTGTCGGCGAGCTGCTCTCCGCTGCGTTTCCAGGAGCGCCGATGAGTTTCCAGGAGTTCTGATGAACGTGACGATCAACGGCACCGCCCACGAACTGCCCCCGGGGGCGACGGTGGCGCAGGCCGTACAGAGGCTGACCGAGCTCAGGAGCGGCGTGGCCGTCGCGGTGAACGACGAGGTGGTCTCGCGCGGCGCGTGGGACTCCACGTCGCTCACCGAGGCCGACCGGGTCGAGGTGCTCACCGCGGTGCAGGGAGGTTGAGGAACATGAACGACGATCTGCTTCTCGGAGGGGAGAAGTTCTCCTCCCGGCTCATCATGGGAACCGGGGGCGCTCCCTCGCTGGACGTTCTGGAGCAGGCGCTCGCCGCCTCGGGCACCGAGCTGACCACGGTCGCGATGCGGCGCCTCGACCCGTCCGCGCGGGGTTCGGTGCTCGACCTGCTGCGCGGGCGCGGCATCAAGGTCCTGCCGAACACCGCGGGCTGCTTCACCGCGGGGGAGGCCGTGCTGACCGCGAGGCTGGCCAGGGACGCCCTGGAGACGAACTGGGTCAAGCTGGAGGTCATCTCCGACGAGCGCACCCTGCTGCCCGACCCCATCGAGACCTTCGACGCCGCCGAGCGGCTGGTCGCCGACGGCTTCGTGGTGCTGCCGTACATCGGCGACGACCCCGCTCTGGCCCGCAGGCTCGAACAGGCGGGCTGCGCGGCGGTGATGCCGCTGGGCGCGCCGATCGGTTCGGGGCTGGGCATCAGGAACCCGCACAACATCGAGCTCATCGTGGAGGCCGCGAACGTGCCGGTCATCCTGGACGCGGGGATCGGCACGGCCAGCGACGCCGCCCTGGCGATGGAGCTGGGCTGTGACGCGGTCCTGCTGGCGACCGCGGTGACCAGGGCGCAACGGCCCGACCTGATGGCCCAGGCCATGCGCTCGGCGGTCGTCGCGGGCCGTCAGGCCCGGCTGGCGGGGCGGATCCCGCGGCGCCGCTATGCTGAGGCTTCCTCCCCCATGGTTCCGTAGAAAACAGCCAACTTCTGCGCATCGGTTTCGAACACGGGGACCCTGTGAGCGCCAAATCGCCCGTAAACTCTGCCGGGTGGACACGACGCTTACGGACCCCCTGGTCGGGAGGCTCCTCGACGGGCGTTACCGCGTTGAGTCCCGGATCGCCCGGGGCGGGATGGCGACCGTCTATCTGGCTCTGGACGTCCGGCTCGACCGCACGGTCGCCGTGAAGGTGATGCACCGCACCCTCGCCGAGGACCCCGCCTTCGTGCGCCGGTTCATCGGCGAGGCCAAGTCGGTCGCGAGCCTGTCGCACCCCAACGTGGTGCACGTCTTCGACCAGGGCACCGACGGGGACAACGTCTACCTGTCGATGGAGTACGTTCCGGGACGCACCTTGCGAGACGTGCTCCGCACCCGGGGCAGGCTGCCGGCCCGGGAGGCGCTGGAGGTCATGATCCCGGTGCTCGCCGCGCTGGGCGCGGCCCACCAGGCCGGGATGATCCACCGCGACGTCAAGCCCGAGAACGTCCTGCTCGCCGACGACGGCCGGGTGAAGGTGGTGGACTTCGGCCTGGCCCGCGCGATCGAGGCCACGAACCAGACGCGGACCGGCGTCATGATCGGCACCATCGGCTACATGTCGCCGGAGCAGGTGACCGCCGGCGCCGCCGACGCCCGCAGCGACGTCTACGCGGCCGGGATCATGCTGTTCGAGCTGATCACGGGGCGCCAGCCGTACGAGGGCGACACCCCCATGTCGGTGGCCTACCGGCACGTGCACGACAGCGTGCCCGCGCCCTCCTCGCTGCTGCCGGGCACGCCCCAGCTGCTGGACGCCCTGGTGGCCCAGGCGACGGCCCGCGACCCCGCGATGCGCCCGGCGGACGCGACCGCGCTGCTGGTCGCCGCGGTCGAGGCGCACCGGACGCTGCCCCGGGAGAGCGGTCCCGCGCCGTCGGTGCCCACCGGGCCCGTCGGCCCCGCCGCCTCTCCCCAGGGCCCCCCGCCCCCCGCGCCGGCGGCCGCCAACCACACCCTGATCCAGCCGCGCGCCGATCTGCTCACCGGCCCCGCCGCCGACCTCGCCCCGCCCACCCCCAAGGCGCGGGGCGGTTTCCGGCCGAACTGGTTCCTGATCGCGCTGGCCGTGGTGATGATCGTCGCGGTCGGGGTGACCGGCTGGCTGTTCTCCCAGAACACCACCATCGTCGTGCCCTCCCTCGTCGGCAAGAACGTCAACGCGGCCGAGACCGAGGCCAGGCAGAGCGGCCTGGTCGTCGAGATCGGCAAGCCGGAGAACGACGAGAAGGTGCCCAAGGGCAACGTGATCCGGACCGACCCGGTGGCGGGCACCGAGGTCGAGGACAAGTCCAAGATCGTCATCATCGCCTCGGACGGGCCGAAGCGGATCGCCGTGCCCAACGTGGTGGGCCTGAGCGAGGCCGAGGCCAGGTCGAAGCTGGCCGAGGCCGGGCTGGGCGTCGACCAGGTCAGGAAGCAGCCCAGCGACACCGTCCCGCGCGGCCAGGTGATGCGGACCAGCCCCGCCGTGGGGAACCGGGTCAGGGAGGGCACCAAGGTCGGCCTGGTGATGAGCGCGGGCCTGGTGGCCCCCGACGTCAAGGGAATGCCCCGCGACCAGGCGGACGCCTTCCTGCGCGGCGCGGGCTTCGTGCCCGAGTTCGTCGAGCAGACCGACTCCGCCCAGCCGTGCACGGTCATCGCCCAGGACCCGCAGCCGAACGCGGAGATCGACAAGGGCGCTGTCATCCGGCTGACCCTGTCGCAGTGCAACAACATCGAGTGGCACTGGCCCTGGGAGATCAACGGCCAGGACGAGAACCAGCAGGGCAACGGCCAGAACCTCGTCGTCATCCCCAACGTGATGTACAAGGACGTCAAGGCGGCCCGCGAGGAGCTGCGCGCCTCGGGGATGAAGGTCCATGTGCGCAAGGGGCTGGGCAGGGGCAGGGTCCTGGCCCAGCGCCCGCCGGGCGGCCAGCCCGTCCCGCCGGGCACCGAGGTCACCATCTGGCACTGAGTGCCCGTCCGGCACCGGCCCCCGGGGCGACCGCCCGGCGGGCCGGAACCCGTGACACCGTGCCGCCCGAACCCGGTCCGCGTCCCCGGGGACCGGGGACCGGGCGGGTCATGCCACAGATGTCACAGATGCTCGTCCGCGATCTCGCGTGCGAGCCGTTCGAGCAGCGGCCCGGCGCCGGACACGCACAGCGCCGGGTCCGGCTCGATGCCGGTGAGCGCGTAGGCGGCCGTGATGCCCGCCGCGTTCAGCTCCTCCTCGCCGAGGTCGCACCGGCCGCACACCGCGACGACCGGGATCCCCGCCTTGGCGGCGGCGGCCGCGACCCCGGCGGGGGCCTTGCCGCGCAGCGTCTGCTCGTCCAGCGCCCCCTCGCCGGTGATGACGAGGCGGGCGCCGTCGAGCCGCTCCTGGAAGCCGAGCAGGTCGAGGAGGTAGTCGATGCCGGGCCTGAACTCGGCCCGCAGGAAGGCCAGGTCGGCGAAGCCCGTCCCGCCCGCCGCGCCCGCGCCCGGCTGGGCCGCGACGCCCATGGGGCGGACCACGCCGTCGTGCTCGATGGCGCCGACCAGGCCGTGGGTGTGCGCGGCGACGGCGGCGAACCTGGCCAGGGCCCGTCCGAGCAGGTCCACCTCCTGCGGGCTCGCGCCCTTCTGGGGGCCGTAGACGGCGGCGGCGCCCTGCGGGCCGAGCAGGGGGTTGTCCACGTCGCTCGCGATGACGAACTCCACGCCGTCCACAGCGACAAGTCCCGATATATCGATCTTTTCCAGGTCGCGCAGGGCGGCTCCGCCGGGCGGCAGCTCCCGCCCGTCCGCGTCCAGGAATCGAACGCCCAGCGCCCGCATCATGCCTGTGCCGCCGTCGGTCGAGGCGCTGCCGCCCAGGCCGAGCACGATCCGCCGCGCGCCCCGCCGTACGGCGTGGGCGATCAGCTCACCGGTGCCGTGGGTGGTGGCGGTGAGCGGCGCGAAGCGGACGTCCTCCCCCTCGGACGGCAACCGCCGCAGGCCGGACGCCTCGGCCAGCTCGACGACGGCCGTCGGCCCCCGCTCGCCCGCCCCGGCCTCGCGCCAGGCGTAGGCGGCGCGGACCGGATCTCCCGCGGGACCGGTGACCTCGGTCTCGACACGGGTGAATCCGGCCGCCACGACCGCCTCGACGGTGCCGTCGCCGCCGTCGGCCACCGGCAGCGCGACCGTGACGACCTCCCGCCCGGCGTGTGCGCGAAGACCCGCGGCCACGTGCGCCGCGACCTCGGCCGCGCTCAGCGATCCCCTGAACTTGTCCGGGGCGATGACGACGTGTCCCGACAGCTGAGACAACCCTGCTCCTCGGTGCGAAGGGGCCCTGGCACGCGTGCCCGCCGTGGACGGGCGGCGCGGCGCGCCGGGACCGGTGAGATGGACGACCATCATCACACCCGCTCCGCCAGGCGCATGAGACGGCGGCCGGCCTCGGCGCCCGCGCGGCCCAGCTCGTCCTGGGGGACCGTGCGCAGCTCGCCGTCCTCCACGACGGTCTCGCCGCCGACCAGCAGGCGGGCCAGGGGCGGCCGGTCGCCGCCGAGCACCAGGGCGCAGACCGGGTCGGCGACGGCGGAGGTGAAGGCGCCGTCGATCCGCCACAGGGCGATGTCGGCGAGTTTGCCCGCCTCCAGGGAGCCGAGCTCCCGCTCGCGGCCCAGGTTCCGGGCGCCGCCGAGGGTGGCGAGCTCCAGTGCCTGGCGGGCGTCGAGCGCGGCCGGCCCATATCTCGCGCGCTGGAACAGCAGGGTCTGGCGCATCTCCCCGTGCAGCGACGTCAGCTCGGCCGAGGCGCTGCCGTCCACCCCGAGGCCGACGTTCGCGCCGCGTTCGAGCATCTCGGAGACCCGGGCGATACCCGAGCCGAGGCGGCCGTTGGAGCTCGGGCAGTGCGCGGAGCCGGTGCCGGTCCGGGCGAGGGCCTCGATGTCGGAGTCGCTGAGGTGGACCGCGTGGGCGAACCACACATCCGGCCCGAGCCAGCCGAGCCTGTCCATGTAGGCGACCGGGCGCATGCCGGCCTGTTCCAGGCAGTGCCGTTCCTCGTCGAGGGTCTCGGCGAGGTGGGTGTGCAGGCGCACGCCCTTCGACCTGGCCAGGGCGGCGGACTCCCGCATCAGGTCGGCGCTTACCGAGAACGGCGAGCACGGGGCGACCGCGACGCGCAGCTTCGAGGAGAAGGAGGGGTCGTGGTGGGCGTCGACGGCGTCGGCGGTCGCGGCGAGGATCTCGTCGAGCCTCTCGACCACGGAGTCGGGGGGCAGCCCGCCCTGTGACTCGCCCCGGTCCATGGAGCCCCGTGCGGGGTGGAAGCGCAGGCCCACCCGCGCGGCCGCCTCGACCTCGGCGGCGAACAGGTCGCCGCGTCCCCGGGGGAAGAGGTAGTGGTGGTCGGCCGAGGTGGTGCAGCCGGACAGGGCGAGATGCCCCAGGCCCGCGCCCGCCGCGCCCCTGACGACCTCGGCGTCCATCGCGGCCCACACCGGGTAGAGCGTGGCCAGCCACTCGAACAGCGTGGCGTTCTGCGCCAGGCCCTGGGAGGCCCACTGGTGGAGGTGGTGGTGGGTGTTGACCAGGCCGGGGGTCGCCAGACAGCCGGTGGCGTCGATCCTGACGGCGCCGGGGACGGCCGGGGCGGGCCCCGCGCCGAGCGCCACGATCCGGTCGCCCTCGACGTGGATGTGCCCCGAGGGGATCTCTGGCCCCGCCACGGGGGCGATGTGGGCGTTCTCGATCAGTACGGCGCTCATCCACGCTCCCGTCCCCGGTCTCCGCCTCCGGAACCCGCCCGGCCCTCCGGACCTCCGTCAGAGCCTCCAGCAGAGCCTCCGTCAGAGCCTCCGTCAGAGCCTTCGTCAGGGTCTCCCCGCCGCCACACGGTCACGGGGCCGCCGCCTTGCGCGCGGCGGCGAGCCGTACGGCGTCGAGGATCTTCTCGTAGCCGGTGCAGCGGCACAGGTTGCCCGCCAGGGCCTCGCGGATCTCCGCGTCCGACGGCGTCGGGATCCGCGCGAGCAGGTCGTGGGCCTGCACGATGAGCCCCGGGGTGCAGAAGCCGCACTGTACGGCCCCGCACTCCACGAACGCCTCCTGGAGCGGGTCGAGCCGGTCGCCCTCGGCGAGTCCCTCGACCGTGCGGACCTCGCGTCCCTCGGCCTGACCGGCGGCGACCAGGCAGGCGCAGACGGGCAGGCCGTCGAGATAGACCGTGCAGGAGCCGCACTCGCCCTGCTCGCAGGCGTTCTTCGAACCGGGCAGGCCCAGCCGCTCGCGCAGGACGTACAGCAGGCTCTCCCCCTCCCACACGTCGTCGGCCGTCTCCATCCGGCCGTTGACGGTGAAGCGGACGCGCATCAGCCGGCCCTCCTGTCCGATCGTCCGGCCCGCAGGTCGTGCCATGCCCAGGTCAGCGTGCGCCGTGCCATCACGCCGAGGGCGTGCCTGCGGTAGTCGGCGGTGCCGCGCACGTCGTCGATCGGCGAGGCGGCCCCGGCGACCAGTTCGCCGAAGCGCCTGAGCAGGCCGGGGGCGAGCCCACCGCCGGGCCCGGCGTCCCAGTCGAGTTCGGCCGCGAGGAACTCCTCGGCGGCCCGGGCCCTGCGCGGGGTCGGGGCCGCCGAGCCGATGCCGGTGCCGGCCCGCCGCCCGGCCGGGTCGAGCGCGAGGGCGAAGGAGCAGACGGCGATCACCATGGCGTTGCGGGTGCCGACCTTGGAGAAGTACTGCGGGCCGCGCGCGGGGCTCGTCCAGAACGCCCGGATCAGCTCGTCGTCCTCCAGGGCACTCCGCTTGACGCCGAGATAGAACTCGGCGGCGGGGATCATCCGCACGCCGCGCGCGGCGGACTCGACCTCGACGACCGCGTCCCCGGCCAGCAGCGGCGGATGGCTGTCCCCCGCGGGCGAGGCCGCGCCGAGGTTGCCCCCCACGGTGCCCCGGTTGCGGATCTGCGGCGAGCCGACCGTGCGCGCGGCCTGTGCCAGGCCGGGCAGCGCCTGTCCCAGTTCGGCGATCACCCGGGTGTAGGAGACGCCCGCGCCGACCCGCAGCCTGCCGTCCTCCTCCAGGCTCCACCGGCCGAGCTCGGCGACCCGGTTCAGGTCCAGCAGCGCGGCGGGGCGGCGGGCGTCGAAGTTGATCTCGACCATCACGTCGGTGCCGCCCTGGACGGGGACCGCCTCGGGCAGCTCCGCCTTGGCGGCCAGTGCCTCCGCCCACGTGGCGGGCCGCAGGAAGTCCATCGTCATTCCCAGGCGAAACCGGCGCCGGGCGCGTCGTCGGCGAGGACGGCGCCCTCGATCAGCCCGTAGGGGCGGTCGGCAGCGTAGAACACCTCGTTCGGGTTGTCGAGCCCGAACGGCGTCAGGTCCACCGGGAAGTGGTGCCTGTTCGGCATCGCCATGCGCACCTCACAGATCTCCTCGCGGGTCTCCAGCACCCGCTTGCCCATCGCGTACAGCGTCTGCTGCAGCGACAGGCTGTGAGTCCCGGCGAACGCCTCCAGAAGGCATCGCCGTACTTCACTGTACGACGCGCCGAACCCGTATGACGTGCCGGAACGGAAGTCCCGAGGGAGGTGCCGCCAGCGGGCGGAGACGGCCGTCGACAGCACGCGGTCACGGGTCGGCGCCAGCGTGGTGTACTCGTCGCGGATGAAGCCGGAGAACTCCGAGCCGGTCGAGTTGAGCACGACCAGGTCCTTGAGGCCGGAGGTCACGGTGGTGGTGCCGTCCCGGTCGTGGTGGACGACGCAGGTGCGCACCTCCGCGCCGGACCTGACGAAGGAGTGCCGCTCGCCGGGCGGCCGGGAGTCCTGCCCCTCCCCGATGCGGTCCCACAGATACTCCTCGATCTCCACGCGGGCGTGGTGGACGGAGGGCTGGGACTCCACGTAGTGGCGGGCCAGCAGGATCGCGAAGTCCTCGATCTCGTCCACGCCGTGCTTCCTGGCGAGGGCGTAGACGGTGTTCTTCTGCGTGTCGGTCGGCAGGACGGCGGCGTTGTCGCCGGCCAGGTGGACGTCCTCCATCGCGCCCGACAGCGCGGAGCTGACGTTGACGTCCTTGATGTGGTGGACACCGCCGTCCCGCAGGACGCGGACCAGGCGGGTCTCCGCCTTGCCGTAGCGGTTGGGTCCGAGAACCACCATGTTCCTAGCTCCCACGGTAGGTCGAATAGGCGAACGGGCTCAGCAGCAGCGGTACGTGGTAGTGCTCGCCGGGGTCGCCGACCGTGAAGTCGATCGAGACCTCCGGGTAGAAGGCCTCGACCGCGCGGGCCGCGAAGTAGCCTCCGGTGTCGAAGACCAGCCGGTTGGCGCCCGCTTCGGGGGTCCAGCCGCCGATCCGGCCGTCGGCGTCGGTGACGCCCTCGGCCAGCACCCGGCCCGCCCGCTCCAGCCGTACGGCGACGCCCGCAGCCGGTCTGCCCAGCGCGGCGTCCAGGACGTGTGTGGACAGGCTCACGCGGTCGCCTCCAAGAGCTTCGCCGGGCGCGGGCGGGTGAGTCCCCGCCGTCACGGGGTTCACGTTGGACATGTGAGCAGTACACACAGCGGGCCCGCAAAGGATCCAGCTGCCAGGACTCCCGGGTGAGACAAAGGTTCGCCCCGGCTTTTCATGGCACGCTCCAAAGCGGCCCCCGGGAACGGGCCGTGTCCGGGCGGCACGGAGGTCGCGGGAGGGGGCAAGAAGGACGGAACGGCTCACACGCCCCGGGCAGGGGCGGCACCGCGGGCCGGTCGGACGTCGGCCGCGACGCCTAAACTGGTCCCACCATGACTTCTCTCTCCCTCATCGGCGGACACGTCTCCGTCACCGGCGGCCTGGCCAAGGGCGGGCTGCGGGGTGCCGCGGACATCGGCGCCGAGATGATCCAGGTGTTCGTCACCAATCCCCGGGGATGGGCGCTCGCCGCGGGCGACCCCGCCCAGGACAGGGCGCTGCGCGAATCGGGGATGCTCTCCTTCGTGCACACGCCCTACCTCGTCAACATGGGCTCCCCCAGCTCCGAGACCCTGGAGAGGTCGGCGGCCACCGTACGGCACTGCCTGCTGCGGGCCCACGCGATCGGCGCGAGGGGCGTGGTCGTCCACACCGGCTCCGCGGTGACCCAGTCGCGCGACGACGCCCTGCGCCAGCTGCACGAGCACCTGCTGCCCCTGCTGGAGGAGATTCCCGAGGACGGCCCCGACCTGCTGCTGGAGCCGATGGCGGGTCAGGGCGCGATGCTCTGCGCGACCGTCCAGGACCTGGAGCCCTATCTCGCGGCGCTCGACTGGCATCCGAAGGCCGGGGTCTGCTTCGACACCTGCCACGCTTTCGCCGCCGGTCACGACCTGTCGGCCGCCGACGGCGTCCGGGAGACCCTCGACGCCCTGCACGAGATCGCCCCGGGGCGGCTCAAGCTGATCCACGCCAACGACTCCAAGGACGTGTGCGCCTCCAAGAAGGACCGGCACGAGAACATCGGGGCGGGCCACATCGGTTCCCTGCCCTTCGGCGACCTGATGCGCCATCCGGCGGCGGCCGGGGTGCCGCTGTGCATCGAGACGCCGGGTCCGGCGGCCAGGCACCGCGAGGACATCGAGACACTGAAGAAACTCCGCGACGCCTGACGCGGGTGCCTGACACCGGACGCCGGGTGCCCGGCGCGGCGGTCCGCGGGTGTGACGGGACGCCCGCGGCGCGCAATCCGGCCGCCCCCGTGTGGCCGGATCACGGTCGGGCCCGCGGACCAGCGCGGGCGTCCCGTCACACCGGAGATCGCCGGGCCCCTCCCCCCGGTCAGGGCCCGACAACGGGTGAGCGCACGTCCGGCGTCACCCTGGGGTTCCGCGCACCAGGTCCTTAGGGCCCTTCGGCCCTTGTCCCCCCCTGGTGCAGCGGGTTCGGCTCTCCGATGTAGGGAACACTAGAGGGACGCTCGGAGGCGCGACCGGTGCTTTGCGACCAGCGCGATTAACGGTTAGTAGTCGTCGATGTACGGAGAGTCGCGACGCGACGAGCGGCCACCCGCGGACGACGAACGGTCACCCCCCGCGCCGGGGGACACCCACCCCGGCACCGGCGAAAATCCTCCCCTCCGACCGGGGTCCCCTACTCCTCGCCGGAGAACCTCTCCCAGGCCGACTGCCGCGTCATGTCGAGGGCGGCGCCGATCCTGGCCCACGTGACGCCGCGCTCCCGCAGCCGCCCGACCCAGGCCCGCAGGTCGGCCTCGACCCGGGCGCTCGCCGCGGCGACGCGGGGCAGGTGGTCGAGGATCTCCTCGTCGGTCAGGCCGTCCGGCCAGGGGATCTCGGGGATCTTCTCGTCCGATGCCGCCCCCTCGGGGGCGTCCGGCGTCCCGGCGTCCGGCGTCCCGGCGTCCGCCTCGGAGTCCGCCTCGGGCCGGGCCAGCTCGCCGAGGATGGTGTTGCAGAGGTCGACGCACGTGTTGCAGATGTACACGCCGGGGCCGGCGATCAGCCTGGTCACCTCGGCCTTGGACTTGGCGCAGAAGGAGCAGTGGAGGTCCTGCTCGACGGACGACGTTGCGGACATACGGCACTCCAGGGACGATCGCCGTCAGGCTTCTCCTGACAGCCTCCGCCGCGACCCTACAGCGTCAGGAATCACCTGACAACACTCGCGAGACGGGGACGCACGGCGCGGCGACCGGGAACGCCCACCGGCCGGGCACCGCCCAACGGCGCCGGCCCGCCCCGTTCCACCGCTCGCCGTACCGGCGCCCGGACGGTCACGAACGCGGCGAAGGCGAGCGGCCACCACACCGGACGACCAGACTCCGACCGGCAGGCGGGCAGGCGGGCAGGCGGGCAGGCCGGCCGACAGGCGGGCAGGCGAGCAGGCCGACAGGCGGACAGGCGGACAGGCGGACAGGCGGACAGGCGGGCGAGGAGCGGGCAGGCCGACAAGCGGGCAGGCGGACAGGCGGACAGGCGGACAGGCGGCTACCGGAGCGTTCCCGGGGAGGACGACCGGTCCTGGAGCTGGCGGACGAGCTGCTCGCGCACCCGCCGGGTGTGACGGCGGCTGACCGGCAGCGTCTCCGCGCCCACCCGCAGCGTCACCCGCCCGCCGTCGAAGTTCAGCTCGCTCACGTGCCGCGCCGAGACCAGCGTGCTGCGGTGCACGCGGATGAACCCCGACGCGGCCCAGCGCCGCTCCAGCGCGGCCAGGGACATGCGCACCAGGTAGTTGCCGTCCACGGTGTGCAGCCGTACGTAGTCGCCCTTCGCCTTGGCGAACCGGACCGCCTGCTGGGCCACGAACCTGGTCCGGCCGCCCAGCTCGACCGGGATGACGTCCTCGATCTCAGGCTCGCCGGTCGCGGGCGCCGCGCTCTCCAGCCGCCGTACGGCCTCCGCCAGCCGGTCGGGCCTGACGGGCTTGAGCAGGTAGTCGACGGCCTCCAGCTCGAAGGCCTGTACCGCGCAGTCCTCGTGGGCGGTGACGAACACCAGCCGGGGGGAGTTGGGCAGGCCCCCGATGAGACGGGCCAGATCGAGGCCGTCCAGCCCCGGCATCCGGATGTCGAGGAAGACCCCGTCGAACCGCTCGCCCGCGCCGATCATCTGAACCAGGTCCTGCAGCGCGTTCACCCCTCCGGAGGCGGTGGAGACGTGCTCGATGCGGGGATCCTGCCGCAGGAGGTAGGCAAGCTCCTCCAGTGCGGGGACCTCGTCGTCAACAGCCAGGACTCGCAACATGGCCCCACGCTGCACTCAAAACACGCCGCACCGCAAGGGGCAGGTCAACTTCACGTAATGATATGACTACAATTAGCTATCGATGAGCGGAGAGCTTGGGCAGGCGCAGCCGCACCTTGGTGCCCGCCCCCGGCGCGGTCTCGACCAGCAGGCCGTAGTTCTCGCCGTAGATGTGACGCAGCCGCACGTCCACGTTGGCCAGCCCGATCCCGCACTCGCCCCGTTCGCCCCGCCAGTCGTCGTCGAGCAGCAGCCTGACCCGCTCCGGGTCCATGCCGAGGCCGTCGTCCTCCACGCTGACGTGGGCCTCCGCGCCGGCGTCCCAGACCAGCACCCGCACCTCGCCGCAGCCGCCGGTGGTGGCCATGCCGTGTTTGATGGCGTTCTCGACGAGCGGCTGCAGGCACAGGAACGGCACCGGCACCGACAGCACCTCCGGCGCGACCCGGACGGTGAAGCGGAGCCGTTCGCCGAACCTGGCACGTTCCAGGAGCAGGTAGCGGTCGACGCAGTGCAGCTCGTCGGCCAGGGTGGTGAAGTCGCGTTCGCGGCGCAGCGCGTATCTGGTGAAGTCGGCGAAGTCCATCAGCAGTTCGCGGGCCCGCTCCGGATCCGTACGGACGAACGAGGCGATGGTGGTCAGCGAGTTGTAGATGAAGTGCGGGGAGATCTGCGCGCGCAGCGCCCGCGTCTCCGCCTCCATCGCGCGCCGCCGCGAGGAGTCGAGCTCGGCCAGTTCGAGCTGGCAGGAGATCCAGCGGGCCACCTCGGTGACGGTCCTGACCAGCGCCGGGCCGACCTCGGCGTCGTAGGCGGCCAGCGCCCCGACCACGCGGTCGTCCACGGTGAGGGGCACGACGACCCCGCCCCTGATCGCGCATCCCGGGGTGCCGCAGGCGAGGGCGTTCCCGGTCAGCACGCGCGGCCTGCCCGACGACAGCACGGTGCGGGCGTGGCCCGGCGCGTGGTCACGGTGGCAGTCGGCCTCCCCGTCCCAGGCGAGCACGCCGTCGGCGTCCGTCATCGCGATCGCGGCGGTGCCCAGCAGGGTGCGCAGGTGGCGGATCGCCTTGCGGGCGGAGTCGCGCGTCAGGCCCGCCCGCAGCGACCTGGCCGCCAGCGCGGCGACGTGCAGGGCGGCGAAGGTCGCCTCGTCAGGCAGGCCGCCCAGGCGGCGAGGGGAGACCGGGCGGCGGCCGGGCAGGACGAATCCCGTGAGGGTCCTGACGGCGCAGAGCAGCGCCCAGACACTGGTCGACATGCGGGAAACCGTAGTCAACCCCGCCTGTCAATCAGGCAAGAACGCCGATCACGGTGGCCCTTCGCCCGGTTCCTCCTGATAGGAGTAGCGCTGCTCCCGCCAGGGGTCGGCGACGTTGTGATAGCCGCGTTCCTCCCAGAAGCCGCGCCTGTCCTCCAGGAGATACTCGACGGCGCGCACCCACTTGACGCTCTTCCAGGCGTAGAGATGGGGGACCACGGCCCGCACCGGGAATCCCCGCTCGGGGGCGATGGGCCGCTCGTCCAGCTCCAGGGCGAACAGCGTGTGGGGGCGCTCGAAGTCGCTCATCCGGACGTTGGCGCTGTAGCCGTACTCGGCCCAGAGCATGACGTGCTTCACCCCGGGGGCCGGCGGGACCAGCTCCATCAGCGTCGCCGCCGACACCCCGGACCACTCGTTCCCCATGATCGAGAACTTGGTGACGCAGTGGAAGTCGGCGATGATCGTGGTGCGCGGCAGTTCGGAGAACTGCGGCCAGGTGAAGCTGTGCGGCTCACCGGAGGCGGTCGCCCCCATGACCTGGAACCGCCAGGTGGCCGGGCGGAACGTGGGCACCCGCCCGTAGTGGATGACCGGACGTCCACGGGGGACGTACTGGCCCGGAGGCAGGCGAGTCTCCTCCTGCGGAGGTTCGGACTGCTCCACCACCACTCCCCTCTCCCCTTCCCCGATCACACGGGGCAATCCTGCCACCGTGCCTCGGCCGCCGTCTCAGCGGCCACCGCATAACGCGCTCCACCGCGTGGACACCGGGAGAACACCTCCCGATCACCGATACGTCTCCGTGATGCGCTACTATTTCCCGCGATGCGTACTGCGTTCTGGTTTTGGTATGGCGACGGACCCGTGGGTCGGACCGTTCGCCTCCAGATGCTGCGCTGACAGCTAAGGCGAATGGGAAGGCCCCGGGTCCGGATATCGGACTCGGGGCCTTCTCGTTTTTCACGGACCCTTCACCGGATCATCAAAGGAGAGACATGGTCATCGTCATGGGCCCCGACGCCACGCAGGGCGACGTCGAGGCGATCGTGGAGGTCATCGGCACGGCGGGCGGCGACGCGTTCGTCAGCCGTGGCGTGAGCCGCACGATCATCGGCCTGGTGGGCGACGTGGCCCAGTTCAGCGTGCTCAACCTGAAAAGCATGCGAGGGGTCGCCCAGGTCATGCGGGTGACGGCCCCCTACAAGCTGGTGAGCCGGGACAACCACCCCGAACGGTCGACGATCAGAGTCGGCGGGGTGCCGATCGGCCCGGGCACGGTCACGCTGATCGCGGGCCCGTGCGCGGTGGAGACCCCGGAGCAGACCCTGCAGGCGGCCCAGATGGCCAAGGCCGCCGGGGCCACCCTGCTGCGCGGCGGCGCCTACAAGCCCCGCACCTCCCCCTACGCCTTCCAGGGGCTGGGTGAGGCGGGCCTGCGCATCCTCGCCGACGTGCGCGAGCAGACCGGCCTGCCGGTGGTGACGGAGGTCGTGGACGCCCACGACGTCGAGCTGGTCGCCTCGTACGCGGACATGCTGCAGATCGGCACCCGTAACGCGCAGAACTTCGCGCTGCTGCAGGCGGTCGGCGGGATCGGCAAGCCGGTCATGCTCAAGCGCGGCATGAACGCCACCATCGAGGAGTGGCTGATGGCCGCCGAGTACATCGCCCAGCGCGGCAACCTCGACATCGTGCTGTGCGAGCGCGGCATCCGCACCTTCGAGACCGCCACCCGCAACACCCTCGACGTCTCGGCGGTCCCCGTCGCCCAGCGTCTGTCGCACCTGCCGGTCATCATCGACCCGTCCCACTCGGGCGGCCACCGGAACCTGGTCCTCCCGCTCACCCGCGCCGCCATCGCCGTCGGCGCCGACGGTGTGATCATCGACGTCCACCCGCAGCCCGAGCTGGCACTCTGCGACGGCCCCCAGGCACTGCTCGACGGCGACCTCGAGGAACTGGCCGACGTGATGCGCCGCTTCCCGCCGCTGCTGGGCAAGAGCGCGACCGGCGACGCCCTGGCCCACGCCTGACCTTCCCCGTCCGCCCTTCCGGTCTCTCCCGGCTTCCGCCGGCACCGGAGGCACCGGGGAACGTCGGGGGGCACTGAGAGGGCACTGAGAGGGCACTGAGAGGGCACTGAGAGGGCACTGAGAGGGCACTGAGAGGGCACCGAGGGGGCACCGAGGGGGCACCGAGGGGGGCATCGGGGGCAGCACCACGCGTCCGGGGTACGGCCGGCTCCGCGAACCGCCGGCCGTACTCACGAGTAATACCGTACTCACGGGTAATTTAAGTACGAGCGCTCAGGCGCGGCGACCGGCGGGCGTGGATCGTGGAGGCATGACCAAAACGATCCAGCCGCGGCACACCGGCGCCTTCTACTTCCAGTCGGTCGTGTCCTTCGGTGTGTCCGCCTCCGCGGTCACCGTCGGCATCGTCTATCTCCCGGTCGAGACCTGGGTCCGCGCGTTCCTGGGCATCGGCGTGCTCTACGTCGTCACCTCGACGTTCACGCTGGCCAAGTGCGTGCGCGACCGCCAGGAGCTCAGCGACGTCACCAACCGCGTCGACAGGGCGCGCCTGGAGAAGCTCCTCACCGAGCACGACCCCTTCAAGACCGACTGACGGCCGGAGCACGGGCGGGTGCCTCCCCCGCCCGGCGCCCGGCCCGCCGCCCGCGGCCACGCGGGGGCGTGACAGGCGGCGGGCGGAGGCGGGCGGGGCGCCCGCGGAGAGACCTCTCCGCGGGCGGTGCTCAGCCCTCCAGCTTGTACTCCTGGAGGGACCCGGCGAGCTGGACGGCGAGTTCCTCGGCGTCCAGGCGCCGCTCGATCTGCTTCAGGTCGGCGATCTTCGCGGCCGTCTCCGCCCGGCGGGGGGCCAGGAGGGTGCAGCAGTCCTCGTCGGGCAGCTCGGAGATCTCCAGGGTGCCGATGCGCCGGGCCTCGGCCATGATCTCGGTCTTGTCCAGTCCGATGAGCGGGCGCAGGATCGGCATGTCCACCGCGTCGTCCTGGGCGGTGATGTTCTGCAGGGTCTGGGAGGAGACCTGGCCCAGGGAGTCACCGGTGATCAGTGCTCCGGCCCTGAGGCGCCGGGCGACCTCCTCGGCGGTCTTGAGCATCAGGCGGCGCTGGGAGATGACCGCGAGGCGGTCCTGGCCCGAGGCCTTGATGGACTGCTGGGCCTTGCCGAACGGCACCACCCACAGGCGGGACCTGCCCTGGAACTTGTCCAGCGCCCTGACCAGGGCGTACGCCTTGTAGATGGACTCCGACGTGGTGAACGGGATGCCGGAGAAGTGCAGGAAGTCGACCCGCAGGCCACGGCGCATCATCCGGTAGGCGGCCACCGGGGAGTCGATGCCGCCGGACATCAGGACCAGGCCCCGGCCGCTGGTGCCGACCGGCAGGCCGCCCTGGCCCGGCTGCCCGCCGGTGAAGACGAAGACCTCGTCGCGGTCCACCTCGATGGAGACCACCAGCTGGGGGTTCTTCAGGTCGACCGGCAGGCCGTAGATGTCGTTGAGCTCGCCGCCGACGGAGCGGTCGAGCTGCATCGAGGTCAGCGGGAAGCGCTTGTCACGGCGACGGGAGCGGACCGCGAAGGAGACACCGCGCTTGACGTCCTCCCGGTCGGCCAGCAGCTCGATCGCGGCCTTGGTGACCGCCGACGGGTCCTTGGGGACCCGCCAGGCCCGATGGACCCAGACCAGGCCGGGAACATGGCTGACGCGCTCGGCGACCGCGTCCGCGCGCTCGGCGCCGGAGCCCTCCGGCAGGAAGAGCGCGATGACACCGTGACGCTGCCGCAGGTCCACCTTGAAGTCCAGGTTCTTGACGGCGGCCTTGATGTTGGCCTGCAGCCTGCGTTCGAAGAGCTCGCGGTTGTTTCCCTTGAGGACGACCTCGCCCAGTTTGAGCAGAACGCAGGGCTCGCCCAAGGCGGACATGGTCATGGTGCAACCTCCGGTGGAGCTTCGAGGGGGAAGATGGGGCTGGTACGGCGCTGCCGCGCCGCTGGAATGGGGCCGGTGTGGAACTGACGTGGGACTGACGCGGGACCGTTGGGGGCTAACGCCAAGTGTCGCGCGTGGTCGTGTGAAGACAATGCCTCGACCTAGCCACTTTAGTCGTCCTCATGACCCGTCCAGGCCTTGCTCGATGGCGTACCTGACGAGTTCGACGCGGTTGTGGAGCTGGAGCTTGTTCAACGTGTTCTGGACGTGGTTCTGCACGGTCCGGTGGGACAGGACCAGGCGCTCGGCGATCTGCCTGTAGGACAGGCCCTTGGCGACCAGGCGCAGCACCTCGGTCTCCCGTTCGGTCAGGCGGGGCCCGTCGGGGCGGGCGGACTGGGCGGCCAGCCTGCGGAACTCCCCCAGCACGAGCCCGGCGAGCCCCGGGGTGAAGACCGCGTCGCCCGCCGCGGTCCGCCGGACCGCGTCGAGGAACTCCTCCTTGCTCGCCGATTTCAGCAGATATCCGGATGCGCCCGCCTTGACCGCCTCCAGTACGTCCTCCTGCTCGCCGCTGGCCGACAGCACCAGCACCCGGGGCTGCGGCTCGCGGGCGGCCAGCCGCCTGGCCACCTCGACCCCGGACAGGTCGGGCAGCCGCAGGTCCAGGACGACCAGTTCGGGCCCGGCCGCCGCGGCCACCCGGAGCGCCTGCCCGCCCTCGCCGACCACGGCCACGACCTCGTATCCCGCCTCGGTCAGGTCCCTGGCCACACCGTCCCGCCACATCGGGTGGTCGTCCACCACCATCACGCGCATCCGCCAAGCCTATTGAGACGGTCAGGGCGCCGGAACAGACATTTCGATCTCGGTTCCCTCGCCCGGCGCGGACAGCACCGTGACCGTGCCGCCCAGATCTGCGACGCGGCCCCGGATGGACTGGGCGACCCCGAGCCGCCCGTCCGCGGCGGCCTCCTCCAGCCTGCCCTCGGGAATGCCCGGCCCCTCGTCCCTGACGGTCACGGTGACCGCGCCGCCGTCGCTCTCGGCGAAGACCCAGGCGGGGGCGTACGGGCCGCAGTGCCTGACCACGTTGTCCAGGGCGGCGCCGACCGCGGCGCTCATCTCCCCGGCCACCGAGGCCGGGAGGGGCAGCGGGGTGGCCGGGACCGAGACGGTGACCGAGGCCGAGCCGTACACCTGGAGCAGGACGCGCAGGTCGGCGGTCCCGACGGCGGGCGGCTCCGGGCGGAGCCTGACCAGCTCCCGCAGCACGGCCTCCTGCTCACCCGCGAGCCTGCCCAGCTCTGCCGCCTCACCGCCGGCCTCCTGCCCGCGGCGCTGAACCAGCGCCAGGACCTGCAACACCGAGTCGTGGATGTTCCTGGCGATCCTGTCGCGCTCGCGCCCCGCCGCCTCGATCTCGATCGCCCGCTGCAGGCGCGCCTCCGCCTCCTTCGCCAGCCGGGCGACGTGCCCGACCAGCACCCCCGCCAGGAAGAGCAGCACGGTGCCGTTGATCGGCAGGGTCTCGAAGTCGAACCCGCGGATGCCGTGGAGCCACAGGTCGGCCAGGGAGACGATCAGAGCCGCCACGGCCCCCACCCGGCGCCCGCCGTACACCCCCCAGGCCAGCACGGGACCGCCCATCCAGGTGCCGGTGATCGGCAGGCTGCCCACCTGGTAGGCGCCCTGCACCAGGGGGGTGGCCAGCAGGCAGCCCAGCGTCACGAGCATGTCGGCGATCAGCAGCGGCCAGCCGCGGAACTCCGCGTCGGAGTAGACGAAGATCGTCGCCACCGTCCACAGCGTCATGAAGCCGATCACCAGCCAGCCGGTCGCCGGGTGGGCGTACCCGCCCGCGCGCAGCAGCAGAACCGTGGCGTACACCAGCGACGCGACGCGGAAGACCGCGATGACCCGCCAGAACGGACCCTCGATCCCCGTCACGCCCTGACCCTACCTTTAGGCGCGATGGCGAATGAATGTAATAATTTACCCATATTTCCCTAAAAAGAACTTTGGACCATGTCTCTCGTAGACCACTTCTCATACGGCCTGCTCACCCCCGTCCTGGCCTACATCGCCTCGGCCGTCGGGTGCATGCTCGGCCTTCTCCTGACCGCCAAGGCACGGGCCGCGACGGGCCCGGAACGCGTGCGCTGGCTGATCGGCGGAGCCCTGTCCATCGGCGGCACCGGCATCTGGGTCATGCACTTCATCGCCATGATGGGCTTCACCGTGGGCGGCGGCCAGATCCGCTACGACGTGCCCCTGACGACCGCCTCCGCGCTCCTCGCGGTGGTCTTCGTCGGCGCCGGCCTGCTGCTGGTGTCCGCCAAGGGCGAGCGGTTCGGCCCCCTCCTGCTCGGCGGGGTGCTCACCGGTCTCGGCGTGGCCGGGATGCACTACCTCGGCCTGTACGCGATGAACATGTCGGCGCACGTCTCCTACGACCCCATGCTGGTCGCCCTCTCCGTGCTGATCGCGATCGCCGCCTCGACCGTGGCCCTCTGGTTCACCCTGCGCACCGGCGGCACGCTCGCCGCCGGGGGCGCGGCCCTGATCATGGCGGTCGCGGTCTCCGGCATGCACTACGTCGGAATGTTCGCGATGGAGGTGCACCCGCGCGTCTCCGTGACGCCGGTCTCCGGCGCCCGGGGCATCGACTTCATGCTGCCCACGCTGAGCGTGATCAGCCTCCTGACGCTCGGCCTGCTGCTGGCCGTCATCCTGGCGCCCTCCGACCAGGAGATGCGCGACGACGCCGAACTGCTGGCCCAGCTGGAGAGGCGGCGCGGCGAGCAGCCGTCTCCCCTGATCGCCCCGGCCGCCCCCGCGTCCCGGGCCGCCCAGGCGGTTCCGGCCCCGCCGCCCGCCGGGGCGCCGCGGCGTCCCTCCCTGTTCGACGCCGCCGACGACCGGCGATCCGGCGGGGACGGCAGGTAATGATGTACGGCTTGCGCCCGGGTGGGCCGCTCGGTCGAGGCGCAAGCCGTACATGGAGGGGACAGCGGAACGCTCGCGTTCCGTGACAGAACGTTAGGGGCGGCCGGTTGCAGAACGTTTGCAAGGCGATAGGGAGACCCGGGAAACGCCTCCGGCGGCCGGAGGCACCGGCCCACGCCGCCCGCCGGAACCGCCGGTCGCCACCGGCCGGCGGCCCGGCCGCCCCGCACCGGCCACCGGCCCCGCCCGCCTGAACCGGCGGCGGGAGCCGGTCGCCGAAACCGCCCGTCAGGGCCGCCGGCCGGAACCGTCAGCCGAAGAAGACCTCGGCCTCCTCGTAGCGGCTGACCGGCACGGTCTTCAGCTCCTTGGTCGCCTCGTCGAGGCCGACCGTCACCACGTCGGTGCCCCGCAGCGCGACCATGCTGCCGAAGCGGCCCTCGTGCACGGCGTCGATCGCGTGCAGGCCGAAGCGGGTGGCCAGCACCCGGTCGAAGGCCGTGGGCGTGCCGCCGCGCTGGATGTGGCCGAGCACGGTGGTGCGGGCCTCCTTGCCGGTGCGCTTCTCGATCTCCTTGGCGAGCATCTCGCCGATGCCGCCGAGCCGGACGTGCCCGAAGGCGTCGAGCTCGCCCGCCTGCAGGGTCATCTGGCCCTCGATCGGATGGGCGCCCTCGGCCACCACGATGATCGGCGCGTAGCGCGTCTTGAACCGGGACTCCACGTAGGCGCAGACCCGGTCGATGTCGAAGGGCTTCTCCGGGATGAGGATGACGTTGGCGCCGCCCGCCATGCCCGCGTGCAGGGCGATCCAGCCCGCGTGACGGCCCATGACCTCGCAGATCAGCGCGCGGTGGTGGGACTCGGCGGTGGTGTGGAGCCGGTCGATGGCCTCGGTCGCGATGTTGACCGCGGTGTCGAACCCGAAGGTGTAGTCGGTCGCGTTGAGGTCGTTGTCGATCGTCTTCGGCACGCCGACGACGTTGACGTCCTTGTCGAAGAGCTGCTTGGCGACGCCGAGGGTGTCCTCGCCGCCGATGGCGATCAACGCGTCGACCCCGGTGGCGGCCAGGTTCTCCCTGATCCGCTCGACACCGCCGTCGATCTTTATCGGGTTGGTCCGCGACGAGCCGAGAATCGTGCCACCGCGCGGCAGGATGCCCCGCACGGCCTGGATGTCCAGCGGCATCGTGTCGCCCTCTAGCGGACCTCGCCAACCATCGCGAAAACCAACGAACTCATGACCGTAAACACTCGCCCCCTTGCGCACGACGGCGCGGATAACGGCGTTGAGGCCGGGGCAGTCCCCGCCCCCGGTCAGCACTCCAATACGCATGGCATCCTCCGGTGGTGGTTCCGAGGCAAGACGGCCAGACTAAATGGGGTGACGCGGCCGGCGATCGAGGGATTTTCGGACGCCGACGCAAGGCATTCTGCCTGCAGACAAGCCCAATGGTCTAGACCAAAACGAAGGAGTCCCTCTTATGTCGGTTCTCGCCATCGACGCCGGGACGACCGGGGTCACCGCCTTGGTTGTGACCGAGGACGGCCGGATCGACTCCAGGGGTTACCGGGAGTTCGCCCAGTACTTTCCCGAACCTGGCCGGGTCGAACATGTTCCCGAGGAAATCTGGCAGGCCACGCTGGCCGCCTGCCGTACCGCGCTGGACCGGGCGAGCGTCACCCCCTCCTGCGTGGGGATCACCAACCAGCGCGAGACCGCCGTCCTGTGGGACTCCACGACCCTGGCCGCGCCCCGTCCCGCGATCGTCTGGCAGGACCGCCGCTCGGCGGGCATCTGCGCCGGGCTCCGCGAGGCGGGCCACGAGCCCCGGGTGGCCGAGCTGACCGGGCTGCGGCTGGACCCGTACTTCACCGCGACCAAGCTCACCTGGCTGCGCGAGCACGACCCCCGCTCCTGGTCGGCCGTGACCTCCGGCGAGGCCGTCGTCGGCACCGTCGACTCCTACCTGGTCGCCCGGCTGACCGGCGGCGCCCGGCACGTCACGGACGCCTCGAACGCCTCCCGCACGCTGCTGTACGACCTCGGGGCGGGAGGATGGTCGGCGGAGCTGTGCGAGCTCTTCGGGGTGCCCCGGGAGGCGCTGCCGGAGATCGTGCCGAACCACGGCGAGATCGGCAGGACCGACCCGGCCGCCTTCCTCGGCCTGGACCTGCCGATCGGCGGCATGGCGGGCGACCAGCAGGCCGCGCTGTTCGGCCAGGCGTGCTTCTCCCCCGGCGACGTCAAGTGCACCTACGGCACGGGCTCCTTCGTCCTGATCAACACCGGGACCGAGCCGGTCAGGTCCCAGGACGGGCTGCTGACCACCGTGGCCTGGCAGACCCCCTCCGGGGAGATCACCTACGCCCTGGAGGGCTCGATCTTCGTCACCGGCGCCGCCGTGCAGTGGCTGCGCGACGGGCTGGGCGTGATCGACACCGCGCCGCAGTCGGAGGCGCTGGCGGGCACGGTCGCCGACAGCGGCGGCGTGGTGTTCGTGCCCGCCCTGACCGGCCTGGGCGCGCCGTACTGGGATCCCGACGCCCGCGGCACGATCTTCGGCATCACCCGGGGCACCACCCGCGCCCACCTGGTCAGGGCCACGCTGGAGGCCGTCGCGTTCGAGGTGCGCGACGTCGTCGAGGTCATGACCGGCGCGGCGGGCCTGCGGGTGCCCGCCCTCAAGGCGGACGGCGGAGCCAGCGGCAACGACCTGCTCATGCGCCTGCAGGCCGACCAACTCGGCGTCCCGGTCGAACGGCCCGCGATCCAGGAGACCACCGCGCTGGGAGCGGCCTTCCTCGCCGGGCTGGGCACCGGCGTCTGGTCCTCGACCGAGGAACTGCGCAAGACCTGGACTCTGGACCGCCGCTTCGAGCCGGGCGACCGGGACGAGGCCGCCTACACCCGCTGGCTCAAGGCCGTGGACCGCGCCCGCTCCTGGGCCGTCTGACAGGGCCTCACGGTGCTCCCTTGACAAGGACCTCATTTGGAAGGGCCTCATACGGGCCTCACCGAGTCTCCGCGCTCCGCGCGCATCATGCTCGGACTGCGCCCTTTGGGGCGCCGCCCCAAACCCCGGGTGAGGGGCTTGCCAGCCCCTCACACTCCCCGGACACCGACCGGCTCCGCACAGCCGCCATCAGGTGGTGGCTACTCCAGGGCGCCGGTACGGCGAGCGGTGGCACCGAGCCGATCGGCGCCGATGCACGACGCGCAACCCGGTGAGGGCTTCTGGCCGTCCGCCGCGCCCGGCGGTTCCAGACGCGGCCATCCCAGGTCCTCCGGAATCAGGCAGATCGGACACCTGCCCCCGTGACCCGTCGCACGCGTTGCACCACCCCTGATGCAACGCAGTATCACCCATTGGACACATCAAGCTACTTCGACTACGGCGCCGCCCGGCGTCATGTGAGGCGGAACCCCGCAGGCGGGCAGGCCATACGGGATTCCTTGATCGCAAAGGAGTGCGATCCGTGGAAGATGCGCGCCGTGAGGTGCTGAGATTTCGCGTGGAGGTGTTCGACTGTCAGATACCGCAGGTGGTGTCCGAATCCTCTCCTGTGATCAGGAAACCGGAGACCTCGCGCTGCACGCACTTCTGGGCGTCGGTGACGGCGTGCCGGCGGTAGGTGATGTGGCCGGTGGCCGCGAGGACGACGCGCCCGGCGCCGGGAATGCGGGCCGCCACGCGCAGCGCCCATGCCTTCGGGGTCGCCAGATCGCGCTCGTGGGTGGCGATCAGCGCGTTCACCCCCTTCACCTCCGGGGTCGCAGGCGGGTTGGTCACCTTCGCCGGCCAGCCCTGGCAGCCGAGCACGAAGTCCGTGGACTGGGCGTTGTAGCGGATGCCGGGGGCGGCCTTGCGAGCGGCGGCCATCGCCTTGCCGAACTGGGCGAACGTCGTCGCGACCGAGAAATCCCGACACCACGTGGCTCGATGCATGATCTCGACGTACGGCGGCTCGAAGGGCACCTCGCCCTTGCCTGTGGCGAGGTTCCCGATGACCTCCTTCATGGAGTCGGCGCCGAGATGTTCGTTGAGCAACGCGGTCAGCATGTGCGGAGTGACGGTGGTCTTCCCGTGCTTGAGCGTGCCCTTGTCGGCCTTGGCGAACAGCAGTGTCACGGTACGGCTCTGGGCCGGGTCCAGATGCTCACGGTAGGCGCGCTCGGCCTCCTTGGCGCCGTCGAGCAAGTGAGCGGCGGCGGTCTTGAGGCCATGGTCCACGACGCCGTCCAGGACGAGCCGGTCGAGCTTGTCCGGGAACAGCTGAGCGTACTGCTGGCCGATGAGCGTGCCATACGACTGGCCCAGGAAACTGATCTTCTCCGCGCCGAGCGCGCGGCGGATCGCCTCGACGTCCCGGGCGACGGACATGGTGTCCAGGTGATCGAAGAGCGGGCCGGTCCTCTTCCGGCAGCTCTCCCCGAGCCTGCGGTTGTGCACGACGAGTTCGTCCCAGGCCGCCTGGGTGGCCGGTGGGGTGAAGGCCCTGCTCACCAGCGCGTCGTCGCACTGGATGCCGTGGCTGCGTCCGATGCCGCGCGGGTCGAAGCCGATGATGTCAAAACTGTCGAGGATCTCGTCGGGAAACTCCTCGGGGGCCATCATGACCGGGGTCGCGCCGGGATTGCCGGGGCCGCCCGGGTTGGTGACCAGCGTGCCGAGCTTCTGCTTGCGGGCCTTGCTGCGGGAGACGAAGACCTCGATCTGCTCGCCGTCCGGTAGAGACCAGTCCACGGGCACCTTGACCGTGCCGCATTCGATGCCCTGGCCCGGGGCCGGGTAAGGCGGATCGGGCGGGCACTTCTCCCACTGGATGGCGGGGACGGGCTGCGGCGCGAGGACGCCGCCCAGACCGAGAACGGCGGCGAGAAGGAGTTTCGTCATCACAGGGGGAGAGCCTGCTGGATCAATGTTATCGGGTGTCGTTGAACACGTGATGAGTGTGTAACAGCGGCCGCCGACCGGCGCGAGCTCCACCAGAGTCGATTGCCCCGGCCCCGGCCGGTGGGATTCGCCGCCTGCAGTCGTCGGGGCTCAGCCCGTCTGATCAGGGAAAACCGAAATGGCGCGGAACATGACGTGGATTATGTCCCGCCTTTAGGTCACGGTCAAAGCGCAGGCCCATAACGCCGCACAAGCTTGTAGAACATCCATGCCCCCCACACACTCACTCCATGGGCATAAATGAAAACCTCGATAGGTTTAATGGCAATTCTTCCCGAGATCGAAGAGTGTGCGAGAACCGCCATCTCCATGTGGCGCTGCGTGAGCATGTGCACTGGATCGGCTACACCGGGCCGCTGTGCGTTTCGTCGCATCAGTTCAGCGAGTGGGAGTTGCCGGAGGGCACGGTCACGCTGATCGTCAGCCTGGGCGACCCACTGCGTACACCGATCTCTCAGGAGCACCAGATCATTACGGCCGCCCCTCCCTCGTTCGTCGTCGGGCTGCACGAACGACCACATCTTTCGGCCAACCCGCACGGAACAGCTCTGATCCGGATGGACATGACGCCCCTGGGGGCGTACTCGCTGCTGGGTGTGCCGATGAGGGAACTGGCCAACACCTTTCTCGATCTCGAGGTCTTCTTCGGATTCGCCGCACGGCAACTGGTCGACCGGCTCAGGGAGACCTCCGACTGGTCGGCTCAGGTCCGTCTGCTCAGCGCTTTTCTGCTCGAACGTCTGGAAAACGGGCCGGTCGCCGACCGCAACATCGGCCACGCCTGGCGTGAACTGCGGCGCACCGGCGGGCGAAGGGCCGTGGCGGATCTGGCCGACGACGTCGGCTGGAACCGGCGGCACCTCACCCGCAGGTTCACCGAACAGGTGGGGTTGCCACCCAAGACACTGGCGCGAATCCTCCGGATGCAGCGCGCACTGGACCTCCTGAAGGAGGAACCCCACCTCGGGCAGACGCGGGTGGCCGCGGACGCCGGCTTCAGCGACCAGGCGCACCTCATCCGCGAGTTCCGCAGTATCTCCGGCCGGACACCCACCCAGTTCCTGCGGAAGCCACTCTGAGACGAAACCATCTCCGCCTGTCCGCGTACCGGAGGAACCAGAGAAGGAGTGGGTTTTTCTTCCTGCGCAAGTAATGCGAGTGGCCGTATGTCTCGGACCAGTAGGACTGCTCAGGAACCGGACAGGGGAGCAGGGAGAAGACGCATGATGTCCCAAATATTCAATACACCGTCCTGGCGGCCCAAGCACAATCCTCTCAAGAGCCTTTCAGTTACGGCAGCAAGTGTGCCGAACAACGCGGTGCATCCCAAAACTGGCTCATGTAGGCCAACCGCTACCTCCTGCCAGCAGAGGACCAGCAGAGGAGCGGTACGCCTTCACCGCACAGAGCGAGTCCACTCTCACCAGACAACAAGGAGAAACGCTGATGCGCGCACGTCTACTGCTCACAGCAGTAACCATGGGAGCCACCCTGTTGGTGGGCGGTGCCGCCACCGCACAGGCGTCGTCCACATCCTCCGAGGCCAGCACCGCGTCGACGGCCACAGCCATGGGTTGGATTCGCTACCACACTTACCCCACCGTGGTGGAATGCTTGAACATGGCTGATAACTACGGCGGCGAGGCCCGCTGCATTGGACGTACTCTCTACATCTGGGTGGACGATCTCGTGCAGTAGCCGTCGCATCGGGAACGTTCAGACGGTGCCGCGTACGTGAACGGGGACGATTCCAGCGGGATCTCCCGCTCGTTCGGCGAGAAGAAGTGAGCGTGTCCGGGGCCGCGGTCATCGGCCCCGGACACGCCTGAAGCATCCCAGGAGATCAGGCCCCCGCACCAATCGGTGCGGGGGCCTTCCGTACTCGGGGTGCCGTTGAGGAATGTGCCACAGGCCGCCATTCGGATGCACCCCGCGCCACCACCCACCCCGACGACAACTGCCCGGAGAAAGGAAACGCGCGGGGCGCGAAGGTTCGGTGAGGTGCGTACGAGGCCCTTACCAGGCGAGGCCGCGTGAGGCTCTACATCCGGCGGTGTTTGGGCGAGCGGTTCCCGGGGTGGTGGGCCGGGCGGTTGCGGACGGGTCTTTCCGGGCGGTCGCTGAGGCGTTTGGTCGGGCGGCCCTCCATGTGGCGGTCCGGGGCGGTGGCGTGGAGAGGGCCGCCGAGGCCCAGGGATTCGAGGTTGTCCTTGGCCGGGTGCTCCAGCGCGGCCGGGCCCTTGGCGAAGGCCCGCAGGATGTTCGTCGTGGCCCTGCGGACGAAGAGCGCGGCCTGGTCGGTGACGCCGTGGCCGCAGTTCGAGCCGCGCATCGCGCACACCCAGCGCATCGTGCCCGAGGCGAACACCCCCGCTCCGCTCGGCGCGGTGTAGTAGGTGGTGTGGGCGGTGGTCGGCCTGCCGCTGCAGTCGACCGGGGAGACGGACAGGATCTCCATCGGGCGTGGCCGCGGCATGCTGGACAGGACCTCGTCGGTCTCCACACCCGCCAGGCCGGGGAAGGTCGTGCCGCGCCGGACACCGGTCCCCTCGAAGATCCAGTTGTCCGGGTTGTGGACCACGTAGACGGCCTCCGCCGGGAAGCAGGTGTACATCGGGCCGGTCAGCGCGCTCTCCGGCTCGGTCACGCGCCACCGGTCGGTGCTCGGGTCGAGCCTGCCGTTCTTGTGGCAGATGACGAGGCGGTCGGGACCCATCGACGTCGCGGCGAAACGGATGCGCCAGTAGACGGCGTTGGCGCCGAGGAAGGCGAGGTTGGTGCCGTGGTCGCGGGCGGCCTCGACGTTGCGGCGCATGTGAACCGACCAGTACTCGTCGTGGCCCAGGGAGACGAATCCCTTGGCGCCGTCGAGGATGTGCGGGTCGTTTTCGAGCTCCAGGCTCGTGATGTAGGCCAGCGGGACGCCGCTGTGCTCGGCGACCTCGATTCCGTCGCGTTCCAGGTCCAGGAAGATCCGCGCCCCCGAGGTGTCGTAGGGGCGGTCGAAGCTGACCGCGTAGGAGCGGTCCTCGAACCCCCCGGGGCCCAGGTAGAGGCTGCGCCCGCCCCAGAGGTTGTAGGCCTGCCAGGTGGTGACCGCGTTGACGACGACCACGCGTCCCTGGGTCGAGGCCGACCTGACGGTGATGGGCACGAAACGCTTCGCCCCGGTCTTGGCGTCCAGCCGGATGAGGTAGGAGCCCTCGGGCCAGCCGGCGGTGTCGATCGCCGGGCCCTGCTTCCAGTGGGCGGCGGTGACCGTACGGGTGCCGGGGACCACCTTGGGAGACGCCTGCTTGATCCCCGGGAGTTCCTCGGACTCCCAGACCTTCCTGGCTCCGTCTCCGCCGTACCAGCCGACCCGGAAGGCCCTGGCGGTGTAGCTGTCGGCCGTGGTCGAGACGTAGAGGTGGAACGTCTCCCCCGGCAGCACGCTCACCCGGTCGGCGAACCCCTCGATCTCGTGCTCGCCGCCGGTGCGGTTTCCCCGCCAGAGCGGGTCGCCCGGCTTGGCGTTCTCGGCCACGGTGGCGTTCCCCGCCGCCTCCGGGGCGCCGGTCCCCCCGGTGTTCGTCCCCGGCGGGTCTCCGGGGCCCCTCGGGGTGTCTCCCGGGCCTCCCGGACCAGGGGAGGTCGCGGGAGAGGGGGTCGCCACGGCCCGGCCGTGGCTCTCGCCGGTGACACCGCCGATGGTGCCGGTGGCCGGGGAGCATCCGGCGCCCACCGTGCTCAGAGCCAGTGTGATCGCCAGGTGAGTGAACGCTCGGAACATGGCACCAGCATGACCTCGCCGAGCACCGCCGCCCGGGAACCTGACCGGAGACTTGGCGGGTTCTTGGCCTCAGAAGGGTGACAGTCTCAGGCGACGGACTCTGGACACGACCGGCTCATGACCGCGACGGACTCGGGGAGGCGGACTCGGGCGGCGGAATCAGGCGGCGGCGGGCTCAGGACAGCGGCAGCACGCACGAGGGGGTGCCGACCGCGTACACCACCGGGTCCGGCTGCGGGATCCCCTCCTTCAGCGTCAGTACGGCGACGCCGTCGGAACGCTGGTTGGCCACGTACATCCGGCCGTCGGCGATGGCGAAGTGCCTCGGCCACACACCGCCGCAGGGGACCTCCGCGACCCGGGCGAGGGTGAGCGGCTCGAACACCGAGATCGTGTCGGGGCCCCGGTTGGCGACGTAGACGAACCCGCCGGACACCTCCAGGTGCGAGGGGTAGTTCCCGCCCTCCGCCGTGCTGGCGGCGACGGCCCCGAGTTCCCGCCAGCCGTCGTCGTAGACGCGGACCGTGCCGTCCAACTCCCCGGCCACGTACCAGTGGTCCCCCGATCGGGCCATGTGCCGGGGACCCATGCCGGGTGCGAGCCGTACCGGCCCTTCGGGGTGTGGCTCCACCCTGTCGCCGACCAGGTATCGGCGGACCTCGTCGGCGCCCAGGTCGGTCACGTACAGCACCCCGTCGGGGCCGAAGACGGCCTGGTGGGCGTGGGCGCCGTCGCGGTAGGGGAAGGTCCACACGTCGGTCAGCAGGCCGGACTCCTCAATCCGGTGCACGGTCACCGTGCCGTCGCCGTAGTTGGCGACCGCGAGCAGCGTGCCGGACGGGGCGACGGCCAGGTGGCAGGGGGAGGATCCGCCGCTCGGCCGCTGGGCGAGGGGGGTCGGCGCGCCCTCGCCCCTGGCGAAGACGCCGACCGTGCCGCGTTCGCTCTCGCCCACGGCGTACAGGATCGGGAGCCGGGGGTGGGCGGCGACGAACGACGGCCCCGAAGCCGGCGTGGTGCCGAGCCGCGTGAGGCTCCCCAGTTCGACGGCGCTGATCCCCGTGCCGGATCCCCCGGTGTCCGGGGTGTATCCACCGATGTACGCGACCTCAGCCATCATGCTCCCGGTATCGGATCGGGCGGCCCGTCGCCACCCGAAGATCGTCATCCGTCCTCGATCAATCTGCGAACTTAGCGCAGTCGATTACTCCCTGGGCACCCGTCTTCCCCCGAACGTACCCATCTGTCCTGAATCTGCCAGCCGCCGGGGCCGCGCTCCGGAGACGGCGCGACGCGCCCGGGATAATTTGGTTGATTCAAGCAACGAAAACGTTGATTCTGTCAGCTATGGAGAACCTTGTCGCGCGGGTTCGCGCGTTCAACCGCTTCTACACCGAGGTGATCGGTGTGCTCCAGCAGGGCATCCTGGACACCCCCTACTCCCTCACCGAGGTGAGAGTGCTGTTCGAGCTCCATTCGCGGGACCGCATGGAGACCGGCGAGCTCCGGCGACTGCTGGAGCTCGACTCCGGATATCTCAGCCGGATGCTCAGCAGGTTCGAGAGCGACGGGCTGGTCGCGCGCGAGCGGTCGGCCGCCGACGCCCGGCGGCAGATCGTCGCGCTGACCGAGGCGGGCCGGACCACGTTCGCGACCCTCGACGAACGCTCGGCGGCGCAGGTGCGGGGCCTGCTGGAGGAGGTGACCGAGGAGGACGCGCGGCGCCTCGTGACGAGCATGGCCACGATCGAGGAGATCCTCTCCCCCGCCGGGAGGAGCGCGCCGTACGTCATCCGCCCGCCGCGCGCCGGGGACCTCGGCTGGGTGGTGCACCGGCACGGGGTGCTCTACAGCCAGGAGTACGGCTGGGGCCAGGACTTCGAGGCGCTGGTCGCCAGGATCGTGGCGGACTACGTGGACGGCCACGATCCGGCGCGCGAGGCCGGGTGGATCGCGGAGGTCGACGGCGAGCGGGCGGGCTGCGTGTTCTGCGTGCGCAAGGACGATGAGACGGCCCAGCTCAGGATGCTGCTGGTCGAGCCGTCCGCCAGGGGCATGGGCATCGGCCGGCGGCTCGTCGAGGAGTGCCTGCACTTCGCCCGGGAGGCGGGCTACCGGCGGATGGTGCTGTGGACCAGGGGCGTGCTGACCGGCGCCCGGCACATCTACCGGGCGGCGGGCTTCGAGCCGATCGAGGAGCGGACCGAGAACGGGATCGTCGAGGAGATCTGGGCCAGGGACCTGTGACCGGCGGACCGTGATCGGCCGGGCCGCCGACCCCGGCACCACGCCGACCGCGACGCCGGAGCACGATGTCGCCCGCTGCACACCTTCGGCGTAATTCCTTCTTTCTTGATAGGTATTATCTGGTTAGTATCAAGAGCACCCCCCACCTGCGTGAGGCGAAAATGCGGTTCCACTGGTTCCTCCCGACCACCGGCGACGGCCACCACGTCAGACCCGCCACGACCACGGTCGCGGCGGGAGGCTCGGCGGCCCGTCCCGCGACGCTCGACTACCTCGCGCAGGTGGCCGGGGCGGCGGAGGCCTCCGGTTTCGACGCCGTGCTGACCCCCGTGGGGGCCGGCTGCCCCGACCCGCTGGTGGTGTGCGGCGCCGTCGCCGCGCGGACCGAGCGGATCGGGCTCCTGGTGGCCTTCCGGCCCGGCTTCACGCTGCCCACCCTGCTCGCCCAGCAGGCGCAGACCTTCCAGCAGATCAGCGGTGGCCGGCTGCTGCTCAACGTGGTGACCGGCGGCGACCCCCGGGAGCAGCGCGCCTACGGCGACTTTCTCGACCACGACGCCCGTTACGCGCGCACCGAGGAGTTCCTGACCGTGCTCCGCCGTTCCTGGACCGGCGAGCCGTTCGACCACGACGGCGTCCACTACCGGGTGTCGGGGGGCGGGCTGACCACGCCGCTCACCGACGTCCCCGAGATCTACTTCGGCGGCGCCTCCCCCGCCGCGGAGCGGGTGGCCGCCGCCCAGGCGGACGTGTACCTGATGTGGGGCGAGCCCCCGGCGATGATCGCCGAGCGGATCGCCCGGATGCGGCGCCTCGCCGCCGAGGCGGGGCGCGAGCCGCGCTTCGGCATCCGGCTGCACGTCATCGCCCGTGACACCGCTGAGGAGGCCTGGGCGCACGCCCGGCGCCTGCTCGACGGCATGGACCCCGAGCGGATCGCCGCCGCCCAGGCGCGGTTCGCCCGGATGGACTCCGTGGGCCAGAGCCGCATGGCCGGGCTACACGGGGGTTCCGCGGATGCGCTCGAGATATCACCCAACCTCTGGGCGGGGGTGGGACTCGTCCGCGAAGGTGCCGGCACGGCGTTGGTCGGCAGCTACGCGGAGGTGTCCGAGCGCATCCGCGAATACGCCCGGCTCGGCCTGTCGGAGTTCATCCTGTCCGGCTGGCCGCACCTGGAGGAGGCCTGGCGGGTGGGCGACTTCGTCCTCCCCCGACTCACCGCTCCCGCCCTCGTGCCATGAGCGCGCTCGGCGACCTCACCGGTGACGCGTCCGCCCACGACACCGCGGACACCTCCACACGCGACACCGCGGGCTCCCCCACCCGTGACACCCCTGTCCCTCCCGCCCGCGACGCCGCGGACGCCCTCGCCGGTGACAGCGCGGACGTTCCCGCCGGTACGTCCGGCGCGGGACCGGCTCCCGCCCGGAGCGTCTGGCGCGCCATGGCCCTGCGGGCCGGGGCGATCGTCGCGCTGGTCGCGATCTGGCAGGTCGTGGCGATGGCGAGGATCTGGCCCCCGGTCTTCGTGCCGGAGCCCCTGGCCGTGTGGGAGCAGTTCCTGCGGACGACCACCGAGGGCGTGAGCGGCTACACCCTCCAGGAGCACCTGCTCACCAGCCTGCGCCGCATCCTCCTCGGCTGCCTGTACGGCGTGACCGGCGGCATCGTCCTGGGACTGCTGATCGGCATGGTCCCCACCCTGCGGGCACTGCTGGGCCCGCCGGTGACGTTCGTGCGGACGCTGCCCCCGCTGGCCTACCTCAGCCTCCTGGTGATCTGGTTCGGCATCGACGAGGAGCCCAAGATCTGGCTCCTGCTGCTCGCCGCGCTGCCGCCGGTGGCGGTGGCGACCGCGGACGCGGTACGGAGCGTGCACGAGGACTACCTGAACGCGGCCCGCTCGCTCGGCGCCCGGCGGCACGAACTGCCGCTGCGGGTGGTGCTGCCGAGCGCGCTGCCCGAGATCATCACGGGCGTCAGGGTCGCCGTCGGGGTCGCCTACACGACGGTGGTCGCCGCCGAGACCGTGAACGGGGTGCCCGGGATCGGCGGCATGGTCCGCGACGCCCAGCGCTACAACCAGACCGACGTGGTGGTGCTCGGCATCCTCGTCATCGGCCTGTCCGGCCTGCTCATCGATTTCCTGCTGCAAACACTCGACCGCCGCCTGGTGCCCTGGCGCGGCCGTACCTGAACGAAGCCCGAGAAAGAGCGCCCTGTGAAACGCACATCCCTGCTCCTGCCGCTGGCCCTGGCCGCCGCCCTGACGCTGACCGCCTGCGGGTCCGGCGCCCAGGAGGCGAAGCCGGCCGCCGACGGCTCCCCCGCGACCCTGCGCATCGGCTACCAGCTGATCCCGAACGGCGATCTGATCGTCAAGGACCAGAAGTGGCTGGAGGCGGCCCTGCCGAACACCAAGATCGTGTGGAGCAAGTTCGACTCGGGCGGCGACGTCAACACGGCCATGATCGCCGGTTCGCTCGACATCGGCCTCGCGGGCAGCAGCCCGGTCACCCGCGGTCTGTCCGCGCCGCTGAACATCCCCTACAAGGTTCCGTGGATCTTCGACGTGATCGGGGACAACGAGGCGCTGGTCGCACGCGGCGGCGTGACCGACGTCAAGGGCCTGGCGGGCAAGCGGATCGCCACGCCGTTCAGCTCGACCTCGCACTACAGCCTGCTCGCCGCGCTGACCGAGGCCGGGCTCTCCGAGTCCGGTGTGAAGATCCTCGACATGGAGCCGCCGGACATCCAGGCCGCCTGGCAGCGCGGTGACATCGACGCCGCCTACGTCTGGACGCCCAACCTGGCCGAGTTGCAGAAGAACGGCGGCAGGACACTGGTCACCAGCAGGGAACTGGCCCAGCGCGGCAAGCTCACCGCCGACCTCGCGGTGGTGCGCGGCGAGTTCGCGCAGAAGTACCCCAAGGCGCTGAGCGTCTGGCTCCAGCAGCAGGACCGGGCGGTCAAGCTGGCCAGGAGCGACAAGGCCGCCGCGGCGGCGGCGATCGGCCGCCAGCTGAACCTGGACCCGGCGGAGGCGGCCCGCCAGCTGGGACAGCTCGTACTGCTGGACGCCTCCGAGCAGCGTTCGGCCGACTACCTCGGCACGCCGTCGGCCCCGGGGAAACTGGCGGAGAACCTGCACAGCGCGGCCGAGTTCCTCAAGACCCAGCAGAAGGTGGACGCGGTGCCCGAGCTGAGCGTGTTCCAGCAGGGCCTGGCGACCCGGGAACTGGCCGATGCGTTCGCGGGCGGCTGACCCGGGGACCGGCCGGGGAACCCCGGCCGCGGACGCTCCGACCACGGCCACCCTGGCCGTGAAGGTGTCCGTCACGGGGGGTTCGGACCTGGGCGCGAGGAGCGTGGACATGGGGAGCGTGGACGCGGGCGTCGAAGCGGGGGGCACGGACCGGATGCGCCCGGCGTCCGGAGCACAGGCCGGGAAGAGCGGAGCACTGGCCGGGAAGACGGGCCGAGACATCGGGAAGGCGGGTCGAGAGGGCCGAGGGGTGGGCGGTGACGGGGATCCGGCACTGGCCCTGGCCGGGGTCTCGCACTCCTACCGGGGACGCGGCGGCCCCGTCGCGGCCCTCGGGCCCGTCGACCTGGAGATCGCCGCGGGCGAGTTCGTCACCGTCGTCGGCCCCTCCGGGTGCGGCAAGAGCACACTGCTGCGGCTGGTCGCGGGGTTCACGGCGCCGTCCGCCGGGAGCATCACCGCCTCGGGCCTGCCGGTCACGGGCCCCGACCCGGCCCGGGGATACGTCTTCCAGCAGCACCGGCTCTTCCCCTGGCTCTCGGTCGCGGGAAACGTCGGCTTCGGGCTCCGGGGCGTGCCCAGGGCCGTACGGCGGGCCAGGGTCGCCGAGTTGCTGGAGCTGACCGGCCTCGGCGACGTGGGGCGGGCCAGGCCGTACGAGCTGTCCGGGGGGATGCAGCAGCGCGCGGCGATCGCCCGCGCGCTGGCGCCCGGTCCCGCGCTGCTGCTGATGGACGAGCCGTTCGCCGCGCTGGACGCCTTCACCAGGGAGCGCATGCAGGAGGAGGTCCGCGAGCTGTGGCGGCGGGCCGGGACCACGGTGGTGTTCATCACGCACAGCGTGGACGAGGCGGTCTACCTGGGCACCCGGGTGCTCGCGCTGAGCGGCCGGCCGGGGCGTGTGATCTTCGACCGCGCCTCGGACCTGCCGTACGAGGACCGGCCCCGCGGCGGCCCGCGCTTCACCGCGTTGCGCGAGGAGCTGACGGAGGTCGTCCGCCGCGCCGCCTCGGCGACCGGCCCAACGGCCCGATGACCGGCCGGGCCCGATGACCGGCCAGGCCCGATGACCGGCCGGGCCCGATGACCGGCCGGGCCCGATGACCGGCCGAGCCCGGTGAGCGGCCGGGGTCAGCGGCGGAAGGGGCCGGTGATCTCGAAGGTGACGCCGTCGGTCCCGGCGGCGTCACCGCGGGGGCCGCGCTGGGAGGAGAAGTACAGGCGACCGCCGTCCGGGGAGAAGGCGGGACCGGTGATCTCCGACCCGGAGTGGCCATCGACCCGCAGGAACGGGGTGACCGTGCGCTCCGGAGTGATCAGGTTGATCTCCATGTTCCCGCCGTCCTCGGCCACGTAGAGGTCGCCCGAGGAGGTGCCGGTGATGTTGTCCACGCCGTTCAGCGGGGCGTCGGCGTCGTAGGCGACCTCCAGGCGCTCGTTCTCCGCGTCGTAGGCCCAGACCCGGTTGTCGCCCTTGCCGGTGAAGAAGCAGACGCCGTCGGAGTAGTGGCAGCCCTCTCCCCCGTCGAAACGCAGGGCGGTGTCCACCTGGTGACGGGTCGCCTCCAGCAGCGCGGCGGGGTTGGGCACCCTCCGCCAGGTCACCGCGCCGGTGTCCGCGCCGCCCACCGGGGAACCGCCCATCGGGGAGCCGCTCACCGGGGAGGAGCACATCACCTCCAGCCTGCCCGTCGTCAGATCCCCCCAGTGCGCGGGGACGAAGCGGTAGAAGCAGCCGTCGGGTTCGTCCTCGGTCAGATACACCACCTGCCTGACCGGGTCGCACGCGGCGGCCTCGTGCTTGAACCTGCCCATGGCCAGGCGCGGCATCGCGGCGCGCACGCCGTACGGGTCGCACTCGAAGATCCGCCCGCGGGAGATCTCCTCGCACGACAGCCAGGTGTTCCACGGGGTGGCGCCGCCCGCGCAGTTGAGGTTGGTGCCCGACAGGATGCGGTAGGCGCCGCGGACGGCCGCGTCGGGGCCGAACCTGATCGCGGTCGCGCCGCCGAGCAGCGGGATCTCCGAGTTGGACACGTAGATCCAGCCGCTCCCGTCGGGGAAGCACGCGCCTCCGTCGGGGGCCGGGTGCCAGAGCACCCCGCCGACCCGGTGTCCCGTGCGGGCGACGATCCTGCTCGTGAACCCCGCGGGCAGCGCGACCCTGTTGCCGTCGGGCGCGCCCAGCGGGCCGTAGGGGCTGTCGTGCCGCGACACGACGGCCAGGGCGGCCCCCTGCCAGAGCGATCCGGCGAAGGCCGTTCCGGCGGCCAGTCCCCCCTTGCGCACGAACGTTCGGCGAAGCATGGCTCCTCCTGGTCGCCTTCTCGTTACGCGGCAAGTCGATCGGACTCATGTGAACAGGGCGACTGCCCACGCCCAAACTTTGCGGAAACCGAAGAGCAAGCGTTCCTCAAAACCAGTCGCCCTATCGCCAAGATCCCCATTCATCCCCGCGCGGACGTCCACAGTGGAGATCACACCGTCGTCAGGCCGGGAGCACCGTTGAGCGAGGGACTCACGTTCGCCAGTCCGATCTCCGAGGCCGCCCCGGCCGTGGGCGGCCGCAGAGCCCTGGTGTTCCTCGACTCACCCCCCTCCGCCTTCCCCGGTGTCTCCCCCGCCCCGGCCTCCATACCGGACTCCGCACCGGACTCCGTCTCGGCCTCGGCCGTACCGGAACCGGTGCCCGTACCGGACGGCCCCTCCCAGCCCGACGCCCGCCTGGCCGGCGCGCTGCGCGCCGAGGGGTTCGCCGTCGACTCCGAGCACAGCCGGGGCGCGGGCGACGACGGCGAGCGGGTGTGGGAGTTCCTCAGGTCCGCGCAGGAGGGGGACCTGCTGGTGATCCGGCTTCCCTCGGACGGCGGCTGGACCTCCGGGCAGCTCGGCTCGATGATCGGCGCGTTCGGCAGGCAGGTGGGCGAGTCGCTGGCGGCGGCCGTACTGCTGATCGTCGACTTCGGCTGGAGCGCCCTGGACGACTCGGCGACCCCGGTCAGGCAGCTGGCCGTCGCGGGAGAGCCCCGGGTGGCGGCGGCCGCCCTCACGCTGACGCTGAGATACGACGAGACGCTTCCCGGCCCCGTGCGCAGCCTGACCGACGTCATCGCCGAAGGCCTGGCCACCCGGGCCGCCGACCTCGACGGCGACGGGGTGATCACCGTCGGCGAGCTGCACTCGTACGCGCTCGACCACTACGCGATCGCCTCCGCCGCCCGCACCCCCATCCTGATCACCTACGGCGCCGTCGCGAAGGTCCCGCTGACCCAGGCCGGGGACCCGTCGGTCCCGCTGCCCGCCGCCCTCGCGCGGGCCGCGGCCCGGCTCGGCGACTCCGTTCCGCCCGCCTCCGGCGTCGAGGTCGTCAGGCGCGTCTACGAGCTGCACCTGAGCGAGCCCGCCAAGGAACTGCTGCGCAAGGCGTCCCTCCTGGCCGAGGACGAGTCCGTCGAGGAGGTCTTCGGCGACGCCACCGAGCTCCGGCAGTGGGGCCTGCTCGGTGAGACCACCACGTTCGCCCATCCGGACGTGCGGTCCTTCGGCCACTCGTGTCTCTCCCCGGTCGAGAGCGCCCGGACCTCCGCGCTGCTGCGCCGCCGGCGGGCCGGGAGGCGGGCCGTACCGCCGAGGGCACGGCTCACCGCGGACCGCTGGACCACCGAGGACCAGCTCGGGCACCGGCTCTACGCCGAGGCCATCGTCGCGTTCGTCAGGCATCCGGAGACCCGGCCGCCGCTCACCATCGGAGTCAAGGGCCCCTGGGGCACCGGCAAGACCTCCCTGATGCGGATGATCCAGGACCTGCTGGACCCCGGGGCCGCGGGGAACAACCCCGCCGCCATCCACCTGCCCGGATCCCGCGCGGACCGGACGCCGACCAACGCCGAGGTGCTGACCCGTGCCGGGCAGCGGCCCAGGGAGGGGGTGGCGCGCGCGGTGCCGGGCGCCCTCCCCGTACGGCGGGCCGACTGGCGCCCGACCGTCTGGTTCAACCCGTGGATGTACCAGAACGGCGAGCAGGTCTGGGCCGGTCTCGCCCACGAGATCATCAGCCAGGTCACCGAACGGCTGCCCACGGCCGAGCGGGAGCGGTTCTGGCTGGAGCTCAACCTGGCCCGGATCGACCGGGAGGCGGTCCGCAGGCGGGCCTACCAGCTGGCGTTGACCCGGCTGGCGCCGCTGGCCCTCGGTCTCCTCACCACCCTCGTGCTCACCGGCGCCCTGCTCGCCGCCTCCGCGCTGCTGCCCGCCTTCGACGCCTTCCTGCGGAACGCCGCGGCCGCCGTCGGCTCCGCCGGGTCCGTCGCCGCGGTCGGGGCGGGTGCCGTGAGGCTGGCGAGGTTCTTCGGCGAGTCGGCGAGCAGCGCCTTCTCCGGCCTGGTGCGGCAGCCCGACCTGCTCTCGGGCGACATGACCGACGGATTCGCCGGGATCGCTGGAGAGGTCGGGGCCGGTCCCGGTTACCGGTCCAGGACCGGTTTCCTGCACCTGGTCCAGACCGACATGCGGCACGTGCTGGACCTGGTCGCGACCGAGGAGCGGCCGCTGGTGGTGTTCGTCGACGACCTGGACCGCTGCTCGCCGGGAACGGTGGCGCAGGTCATCGAGGCGATCAACCTGTTCCTCGCGGGCGAGTTCCCCAACTGCGTGTTCGTGCTGGCCATGGAGCCGGAGGTGGTCGTCGCGCACGTGGAGGCCGCCTACCGCGACCTGGCGGAGACCCTGCCCGGCGACGGGAGGTCCGGGCTGGGCTGGCGGTTCCTGGAGAAGATCGTGCAGTTGCCGCTGAGCGTGCCGCTGCTCGACGACGCCGACCGGCTGCCCGCGTTCGTCCGGGCCCTGCTGGGCATGCCCGACCTTCCGGACCTGCCCCCTTCCCCGTACTCCGGCCTCCCGTCCTCGGGCTCCCCGCCTTCCGGGCCGCGGCCGTCCGAGTCGCCGGGGGCAGGGGCGGGGTCGCGGCCGTACCGGGGCGGGTCCTCCCGTTCCCGGGCTCTTCGGGGGGAGGGGGAGGCGCAGCCGTACGAGAACGGACGCGGGCCACGCGGGTCGGCGCCGCGGATCCCCGGAGCGGGACGGTCCGGGGCGGGACGGCCCTGGGCGGAACGGTCCGAATCGGGGCCGGGGTGGTCCGGGGCGGGACAAGAGGCGCGTGAACCGGGCTCCCGGTCGCGCAGCCCGGTCGACGTCCCGATAGCCGACCCCCTGCCGCGTCCCGTCGAGCCGCCGGACCCGGTGCAGGTGAGCCGTCTGGAGGACGCGATCTGGACGCTGCGGCCGACGGCGGCGACCCTGGACGAGGCGGCGAGGCTGGCGCAGGAGGCCCTGGGCATCGAGAGCCCCGACATGATCGGCGGCCTGTCCGCGGCGGCGCGTGAGGCCGCCGACCGGGTCTTCGACGATCTCTACAGCGACGAGAACGCCTACCGGGCGATCGAGTTCGTGCTGCCCGCCCTGACGTTCTTCAACCCGCGTCAGATCAAGCGCTACGTGAACGTCTTCCGCTTCTACTCGTTCCTGACCTACCGGCGTACGCTCGCCGGGGCGGCGCCCGCCTCGGAGGCCGAGGTCGCCAAGCTCGCGGCGCTGACCATCCACTGGCCGCACCTGCTGTCGCTGCTGGTCATGGAGGTCGAGGGGGTGACCGTACTGCAGAGCCTCGAACGCGCGGCGGAGGCGGCCGACGACAAGGTCTGGGACGGAGCCGTCCGCGAGGCGGGCCTGGCGGGCCACGGCGCCTGGGACGACACCCACCTGGACACCCTGCGCGACCTGTTGTCCTGCCCCCACCCCATCGCGGACCTCGCCCGCCACCTCCTCTGAGCCCCGCCCCTTTTCCGGGCAGGGGCCTCGGGGAGTCCTCGGGACCGCTCCCCTCCACCTACTACAGAGCACCGACGGCCGTGACCGTCCCGGTGTGCGTTAGAGTCCTTGTCCAGGAGGGTGGGCGAGGCCCGGCCCCCTTGTCGCCGCAGCTGACGACCGCTGCCACATCACGCCCGCCCGAGGCCGCCTCCAGGACGCCTTCACCGGCCCCGAAGCCCTCTCCAGCGGAAGCACACTTGACCGGCCGGCCCGATCCGGCCCCTCGCCACCGCCGCGTTTCCCTCCTCCGCCGAGACGTCTTCTCCGCATCGGACCCGCCTGTCCGCACCGGCGCGGAAGGAGGTGCCGCATGCGAGTGAACGCTCTCCACTAGAACTCCACTGAAACTCCACCGAAAGGGAGCAGATGAGCACAGCGGAGCGGTTCGTCGTCATCACCGGCGGTCCGGGCGCGGGCAAGAGCAGTCTGATCGACGCACTCGGACAGCACGGATTCTCCTGCGTGCCCGAGGCAGGCAGGGCGATCATCCGCGACCAGGCGGCGATCGGCGGGCGGGCGCTGCACCGGGCCGACTCCCTGCTGTTCGCCGAGATCATGCTCTCCTGGGAGATGCGTTCGTACCGCGAGGCCGCCCACCGGACCGGAACCGTCTTCTTCGACCGCGGCATCCCCGACATCGTCGGCTACCACCTGCTACTCGGCCGTCCTGTGCCACCGTACGTGTCGGCCGCGGCACGCCTGTTCCGCTATCACCCCCGCGTGTTCGTCGCACCGCCCTGGGAGGAGATCTACGCCAACGACCACGAACGCACCCAGGACTTCGACGAGGCCGTCCGCACCCACGACGCGATGGTCGACGCCTACACCTGCCACGGCTACGAGCCGATCACCCTGCCCAGAACCGACGTCGACTCCCGCGCCGCGTTCGTCCGCCGGCACCTGGAGAGGTGAGCCGGTCCGGTGCCCTTGCACGGCGCTTGCAGGCCGTACGGCAAGCGATGATCGAGCGGCTTGCAAGCGAGTGCCCGTATCACTGGTCATGGCCTGGGGAGGCCCCGCCGGTCGGCGCCGATCGGGTGACGAACACCTGTCCCTCCGACGCCGCCCGGCTCCCCGGCCCTCGACATACGCCTCCTCGGCAGCCGCTCGACCGTGGAAGGACCCGGTGAACGTTCCGGGCCACGAGGTTAAGGTCTGATCATGCCCGTGACCGGAGTGATCTTTGACTTTTTCGGAACCCTCACCCACAGCACGCCGACCCACGTGTGGGACGAGCACGCGGCGCGCAGCGCGAAACCCCTGGGGATCCCCGCCCTGACCTGGCGCGCGGCGCTGGACGCCTCTTTCCCCGAGCGGGCGGTCGGACACCTGGGCGACCTGCCCGCGACCTTCCGTACGCTCCTCGGCCGTGTCGGCGCCGATCCGGGGGAAGAGGCACTGCTGGCCGCCTGCGCCGCACGACTGGCGGCCCAGCGCGAGCTGTTCGGCCTGCGCGCCGACGCGGTCTCGACGCTGACCGCGTTGCGCGAGCGGGGTCTGCGGGTGGGCGTGCTCAGCGACTGCACCGTGGAGCTGGCCTGCACCTGGCCCGACCTTCCGCTCTGCGACCTGGTGGACGCGCGGGTGCTCTCCTGCGAGGAGGGGCGGCGCAAGCCCGACCCGGAACTCTTCCAGAAGATCGCCCGCCTCCTCGCGGTCGATCCCCGCGACTGCCTCTACGTCGGCGACGGCGGCGGAGACGAGCTCACCGGCGCCTCCGACTGCGGGATGCGGGCGTTCATGCTGCGGGAGACCGACTGGGCCGACAACGACGCCCACTCCCGCGAGACCGACTGGCGCGGCCCGTTCCTGCCCTCACTGACCGCCGTCCTGTCCATCCTGGACCCGGCACACTGACGAGCGTTCCTCACGGCGGCGAAAGCCTCACCCGGAACAGCGCACCGGAAACGGGGCTGTCAGGGGACAGGGAAGTCGAACTCGCCGTCCTTGACGCCGCCGACGAACGCCTCCCACTCCGCCCGGCTGTAGACGATCACCTCGGCATCGGGACGACGACTGTGCCGTACGGCCACCCGCCCACTTCCGTCTCCCAATGGCCCGGCTTCCACACACTGGCCACCGGCGTCAGGGCTTCTCGTGCTGATGTGCCAGGCGACGTTCGCCAACTCCTCGCGGGTGATCATCACGTGCCCCTCCCGTTCGCTTGACCGACCGAATCGATGGCACTCCGGATGACGGTCGCGGACTCATCCGGGGTGAGCGCGGCATTATGTATCGAATCGTACGCTCGGGCGAAGTTTTCGACACCTTCCGCCTCGGTGTAGACGGCGCCTCCCCTGGTCTCTACACAAGTCACGTCGGAGTAAGGCTCCAACATGTCGAAAATCATGAATGAGCCCTCCAGGCTGGCGTGCGCCCCAGCGGTGAACGGCAGAACCTGGAGGGTCACATTCGGCCTGGTAATGGCCTCGGACAGATGTTCCAACTGAACACGCATGACCTCCGGACCGCCGATCATGCGATGTAACACGGCCTCGTCCAGAATGACCCGCAGTCGCGGCGCAGCCTCCGTGTCGAGCACGCGCTGCCGGGTCATCCGGAACTCCACCCAGCGTTCGATCTGGTCAGCAGGGACTCCCATGCCGCTCGCCGTGATGACCGCCGAGGCGTAGTCCCGGGTCTGCAAGAGACCGGGGACGAGCATCACCGCATAGGAGCGGATCCCCTCGGCGCGGGTTTCGAGCCAGGCGTGGTCGAGCATTCCTCCGAGCGAGTCGGCGGCGTAGCCGTCCCACCAGCCCTTGCGCCAGATGTCACGGCTGAGCTGTTCGAGGCCGTCGCGAACCTTCCGGTCGTCGACGCCGTACAGGTTGAGCAGCGCGAGCACGTCGGCGACTCTCGCCGGGATGATCCCGGACTCGACCCGGCTTATGGTTCCGGCGTCACGCTGGAGGTAGTCGCCCGACTGCCTGAGCGTCAATCCAGCCGCTTCGCGGTATTCCTTCAGGTATTTACCGAGCCACTGAGCGCGCAGCGTCGGCCCTCGTTTTACCTTCATCGGCCATCTCCTTCGGATTTCCATTGTTGGCCCACCCGGCATTTCTAGGCAAAATCGGACAATGCCAACAATGTTCTACGGCAAGCTTGCGCTTATCTAAATTCAATGTCACGCTACCGAAGCAACGACGGTCACGCTCGGCATTCGCCCGAAAACACAGGGGAATCGGCGTGGAACCGTCCATCAGATCTCCGCTCAGGCCCCGCACCGGAAGGGAACACTCGCCATGGAGCGTCACACCGGTTCCGACCAGTCATCCGCCCGCCGTGATCCGAGCCTCGACACCCCCCGCCCCTGGGACACCGCCCCGGAACCCGCGCATGAGGACACACGAGCACTGATCCGCGAACTCCCCCGCATGTTCGCCCTGGTCCGGGGAGGGGACGACGAGGAGACCGTCGCGGAGGTGGTGGCCTACGGGCTGGCGCTGCCCGGCGGGACGGCGACAACCGTCGGCGCGAACGGCCACGGCTTCGGCCTGTGGAGAAGCGCGGACAGCGCCGCCTGGCGACTCCACTCCGACCTCGTCTGGCTCGGGGAGGACACCGTACGGCCGGACGGCACGGAAGGTTCCCTGTCGTAGGTCACGGAGACGGGAGAGCGCCCTGTCCATGTCGAACCAGGCACCGGGAACGGCGGAAAGGGCCAGAACCTGAGGTCGGTCTTGCCGGCCACTCGCCCTCTGAGCGCTGGAGGACCTGTGCCTGAAAGCGTGCGCGAAGGTCGGCTTCCCCGGGCGTCAGCGAGGCGCCGGACGCGGACGGGCTCGGGCCCTGCTCTGCCCACCCGCCCCGGCGGCTGGAGCGGGGGTGATCAGCGCGGCGGCTCAGCACACCGGTACGGCCTGCGGTACGAGCACGGACGGCTCACCCGGCCTCACCTGCCCGCGGCCGTTGTGATGCCGTTCGTATGCTTGCAGAACTCGGCGGAGATGGCATTCACCGTAGATCGGCAGCCTGCTGGCGCATTCCCTGACCTGATGGCGAAGCACCACGATCTCGGCTGCCTTGGCCCGATCACCGCGGCCCAGCAGGACCAGGAACTGAAAGACACGCCCGAGAATCCCGCGGAGGATATGGTCAACTGTCGACTGTTGTTCATCAGCTGTCAGAGCCACAGCGTTCACCAATGTATTCGACTTGGGAAGTGCGTTGTCCTTAAAGTGCTTCTCGAAGTCATCGAGGGCCTTCAGAGCATTGGCCGACCTGTAGGTCCCCGGCTCTGCGACCCGGGTCCGACCGCACCGGCCAGTCGTAAGGCTCGCGCGCGAAAGTAAGATCATCCATCCATCGAGGTGAGGCCCGGTCCAAGGCGACGGGTGAGTGGTTTGAAGCTGGCCAAAACGACGTCTTACGCTTCGCGATTTCCGTAATCACCATGAGCTTGTGGGCCACTACGCATAACTAGCGTCCCGGGAGGGGCTCCGCATGCCACACTACTAAATTATGGAACGGGCATTTCGGATGTCAGGGCGGCCTTGATCTGGATTCTCCTTCCCCCTGCCGGCCCCCGACCCTGAGAGCGAGTACATGACCAGGGATCTTCTGGCACTGCCGACGAACGAGTTCATCGCCGGCATCGACGCGGTCGCATCCACGTTCGACTCCGCCAGCTATCCGCAGCAGAACCTTCCCGCCGCCGACTGGGAACGACTGGTGAAGGCCGGTGTCCTGCTTCCATCTCTGCCCAAGCAGTTCGGAGGCCGCGACAGCCACGTAGAAATGTGCCGGATCGCCGAGATCACCTCGGAGTGGAATCTGGCATTGGGCGTCCACGTGACGGTCAACATGGCGCTTGGTCTGCGGCCCGTCGTGAAGTGGGCCGGCGAGGACGCCCAGCAGGAGATGCTGCCGCTTTTCGCCGGCAACGATCCGCTCATGGCCGGGCTCGCCGCCACCGAACCGGGCTGCGGCTCGGCTCTGTCCAGCATGACCACCACGTTCGAGGAGGTCGAGGGAGGCTACCGAATCCATGGCCGTAAGCACTGGCAGGCCCTCAGCTTCTCCGCACACTGGTGGCTGGTCGTCGCTCGCCACGCAGATCCCGGTCGCCGCGAGTACGGCTACTTCATCGTCAAGCGCAGCGAGGGCTTCCGCACCATCGAGCGCTACGAGCCACTGGGCCTGAAGATAGTCGACTACGGGGTCAACGACATCGATGCGATCGTTCCCCGGCACCGGCGGCTCAAGGTCGAGGGAGCGAACCTGGGCCCCCTGGTGGAGATCCTCATGGTGTCGCGGGCGATGATGGCGGCAATGGGGTGCGGATTCCTCCGCCGTGTCAGCCGTGAGGCGCACGCGTACGCGGACCACCGCAAGATCGGGACGGCGCCGCTGTCGACGATCCGGTTCGCCCGCTACAGGCTCGCGGCCATCGACACCTCCTACACCATCTGCGAGGCGCTCAACCACTGTCTGCAGACAACGCTGGACGTCAAAGCCGACATGACACTGGCGTTCCCCGCCGTGCAAGCCATCAAGACGGTCGCCTCCGAACGCATGCTCAGTTCGGCCCTGCACTACCAGCAGCTAGCCGGTGGTGAAGGGTACCGATGCGGCTCACCCACCAACATCGCCGGCCAGGCGGCCCTGGACAGCCGCGTCTTCACGGTCTTCGACGGCAACAACGACCTGCTCAGCCAGCAGCTCACCGAGTACTGCCTGGCCCAGCAGACCGGCCGGTCCCTCAGCGGCTTCCTGTCCGGCTGGCCACTCACCGCGCCCGCCGTCACAACGCTCAAGCCGGACCTGAGCTTCCTCGATCAAGACCTCGACCAGGAACATCAGGTGCTGGCCGGCCGTGCCATCGCCTACCTGTTCGCGGCCGGTCAGGTCATGCGGTGGGCCGCCGAGACCCGCGCCACCCCCGGTAGAGTCCAGGCCGCCATCGAGTTCCTCAAACATGACCTCGTCGGCGTCGCCGCGGAATTCCGCCTAATGGCCACCGGAATCCTCGGCGACGCCGACGATGCGGTACCGCCGACCCGCAGCGCGTTCTCGCGTCTCGCCCGGACGTGACCAGGAAGGAATGAAGCGGTCGCGGCCCGGGGCGAAGTGCTCCGCTAGACGATCCCGCACGACCTGGACCATCGTGAAGACGGCCCCCGGGACGTCTTCACGGTCATCCGAAGCCGACCCGCTCCAGCCAGAAGTCGAGCAGGCCCTCGTCGCCGAAGATCTGGATGCCCTCGCCGCGGGCGGGCCGCCGGCGGTAGACGATCAGCAGCAGGTCGGTCAGCGGGCCGCGGACGGCGACGGTGGCCTTCTCGTGCGCGCGGCGCCAGACGACGGTCTCGCCGGTGAGGTCGACCAGCCACTCCGCCTTCGTCTCCGGTGCCGTGTCCGTGGCGTGGAGGTGGAGGGTGCGGCCCGGGCCGAACAGGGCACGCTTTTCGGGGTGGACGTCGAGGATCTGCGGCAGCGCGCCGAGTTCCATCCACTCGTCGAGGGCGTCGAGGGCGACCTCCTCCTCGACGGTGAACTCCTTGCCGAGCGCCAGGGTCGCGTCGGCGCGGTGCACGACCGTCTCGTGCGCGAACCGGCGGGCCAGGAACATCGAGGTCTCCCCCGGGATCGGCGTCCACACCGGCGCGCCGGGTCCGGCGGCGCGCAGCGTGTCGGCCAGTCGCGCGGCGCCCTCGGCGAGCCAGGGGCCGAGCACGGCCGGATCCTCGTCGGTGTAAGCGGACAGGTCGCGGAAGCTCTCGTCGGGCAGGGGCCGCGTCGCCCGGGTCCGCACGATCTCCTCGATCCAGCGGTGGCCGCCGCCGAGATGCCGCAGCAGCTGCCCGACGTTCCAGCCGGGGCACGACGGCACGGGAACCGTCAGGTCCGCGCCCTCGATCCGGGACCTCAGCAGGTCGGTCTGCGCGACGATCTCGGCGCAGTGGCGGTCATAGCTCAACAGGGACATGACGCCACGCTAGAACGCCCCTCCGACAGAACAGGCGCCCGCCGATCCTCCGGACCGGCGCGTCGCCGCCGTCCCGCACACCGCGCCTCGGCGAACGGTCACCGCCGGGAGCGCTCGTTCACAGTCACCGCCGGGAGCGCTCGTTCACACCGGTCTCACGACAGGTCCTCGACCGCGCGTTCGTAGGCGCGCAGGGTGTCGACGAACATCCGCCGCTGGTCGGGGGTTAGCGGTTCGAGCGCCTGACGCCACGCGACGGCGCCGCGCGCCAGCCAGTCGTCGATCACCGGTCGTTTGGCGTCGGCGATGCTGACGATCCTCCGGCGCCGGTCGTCGTCGTCCTCCCGCCGGTGCAGGACGCCCTTACGGCTGAGCTCGCCGACCATCAGGCTCACCGTCGTCGGCGCGACCTCCAGGCGCGCGGCCAGTTCGTTCACCGTCATCGGGCCGTCGAACAGCAGGTAGGACAGCAGGGACAGGTGCCGCGGCCCCAGTGCCAGCGACTGGAACTCCTCGGGCACGGGCAGCCGTTTCACCCGTCCGACCATGCGGGGCATGAGCAGCAGCAGCGCCCGGATGGCGTCGTCGACGCCCGGTCCCGCCTCATCCGGCCGCCGGGGTCCGGTTGACATCTACCGCCCCCCGCAAGATACATTTGCAAGCAAAGATATTTGCCTTCCAAAGCAAAACAGTTGTGTACTCATCGTAGCCGAGGGCCCGTCCCCGTCCGGGCTGCACTCGCCCGCCGTCCGCAGGTCACGGGATCGCGACGGCCCCGGCCCCCAAAGGAACGAAGGACACAGAGAGCGATATGACCATCCTCGTCACCGGCGCCCGAGGCAACATCGGCGGCCGCGTCGTCGCCATGCTGGCCGAAGCCGGGCACCACGTGCGCGGCTCGGCCCGGAACGCGGCCACGCTACGGCCACCCGCGGGCGTCGAGACCGCCGAGCTGGACATCACCGACCCGCACAGCGCCGAGGAGGCCCTGCGGGGCGTCGAGGCGATGTTCCTCTACCCGACACGAGGTGAGGTCGGCGGCTTCCTGAAGACCGCACGTGACGCGGGCGTGCGGTACGTCGTGCTGCTGTCCTCGCCCGCGGCCTACGAGCCCGGCGAGTACGACCGGCCCATCGGGCTCGCCCATCGCGCGGTGGAGCGGGCGCTGGAGGAATCGGGCCTGCGCCACACGGTGCTGTATCCCGGCTGGCTGGCCACCAACGCGCGCCGGGACTGGGGCGAGCAGATCCGTTCCCAAGGACGCGTCGGTCTCGCCCACCCCGACGCGCAGGTCAATCCCGTCCACATCGACGACGTCGCCGAGGTGGCCGCGCACCTGCTCACCCGGGACACGCATCGCGGCCGGATGCAGGTGCTCACCGGGCCTCGGTCGATGCGTCTGCGCGACGTCGTCGGCGTCCTCGGCGATGTTCTCGGCACACCGGTTCCGGTCGACGAGCTGACCCGCGAACAGGCCCTGGCGCGACGCGCGCCCTGGATGCCCGAGCCGGTCCTGGAAGCGCTGCTGGACACCGCCGCAGCGGCCGTGGGCGTCCCCGCACCCGTCACCAACACCGTCGAGCGGATCACCGGTCACCCCGGCCGCACGTTCACGGAGTGGGCCCGCGCGCACCGCGCCGACTTCGAGACGGGTCGGTCCGGCGCCGGCGAGACGGGGTGGTCCGGCGTCGGCGGGACGGACGGTCCGGCGCCCCGTGGGTGAGCGCGCTCCGGCGCTCCGGTGCCCCGTGGGTGAGCGCTCCGGTGCCGCGCGGACAGCGTGGCGGACCGTCGCGCCTGCCGACGACCGCCGCCTCGACAGTGAGCGGATCGGCTGGAAAGGCGCACAAGGCCGACGTGAGGCGGGAAGCCGGACGGCCGGGTCCGGCTTCCGCTCAGGAAAGACTCTTCTCGAAGGTCACCGGGCCTCCTTCATCATCGGGAACGGGCCCCCTTCACCATGGGGAACGCCATCCCCAGCCCGAGCAGCAGGATGATCGCACCTACCACCACGTTGCTCCAGATCGTCGACGCGGTGGCGACGCCGCCGCTGACGACCCAGGGAGCAATGATCGTCCACACGCCGATCAGCGGTGCCACCCAGACGATTCCGTGGGTCCGACCGTAGGCGGAGGCGAATCCGAGAGCCAGCACCGCCAGGGCGATCCCGGTGATCAGATTGTTCCCCGTCAGGGTCGGGAACCGATTGTTGAATCCGACGACCCATGGAGAGATTGCGAGGTAGAGCCCAGACAGGAATGCGAGGCCGGCGATCACCTTGGCGGTCGGCGCCTCTGAGGCGAGCTCGTACTTCGCCCGCAACTCCGCGATGTCGGGGTGCAGCCTCATGGCCTGATCAGCCATGTCTTTCACCACCTTCTCCGAACGCAGCGTGCGCGCGTGCGTGAGGTTGCTCGAGCGAGGCGACCGCGATCAGTTGCGGCGTGGAGCCGTATCCCCCTCGCCGGCGCCCGGCTCATATATCACTTTGTGATAATATCATGCCAGGAGATTATGAGTATGAAGTCACTACCCGCTTGTCTCACCGACCGTGACTACGCGAAGCTGCTGGCGTTCCGGGTCGGGGTCCGCCGCTTCCTGCGTTGGAGCGAGGAGCGGGCGGCCGAGGTGGGACTCACCGCCACCCAGCACCAGTTGCTGCTGGCGATCCGAGGGCATTCCGACCCCCGGGGACCCACCATCAGAGAGCTCGCCGAATACCTGTGCACGCGGCACCACAGCACCGTGCAGCTGATCGACCGCGTGGAGCACCTCGGCCTCGTCACCCGCAAGCGCGGGGAGGGCCACGACCGCCGGCTTGTGCGCCTCGCGCTCACCGGTGCGGGCGAGAAGAAACTGACCCTGCTCAGCGCCACCCATCTGGAAGAGCTCCAGCGGCTGGCCCCTCTGATCAAGATGCTGGTCGAGCAGGCGTCGACCGTCCCGAACGCCTCGATGGCGCCCGCCGCGTCCTGAGGACGACGTCTCTCAGGACGCGGCGGCCCGCCGTGAAGGACGGCGCGGGACGTCACGGAACCCGACGACCTGACGACGATCCCCGGACACCGGTACGGCTCCGCGACCGTCCTCACCGCAGGACCCGCCCCGGACGGCCCGGCCGAAGACCCGCGCACGCCCCGCGGACAGGCGCGGGCGCCCCGGCCCCGTCGGGCCGGGACGTCTTCCGGGCGGCGGAGACGGTCTAGCGCTGCGCCTCGATCATCCAGTGCTGCTTCTCCAGGTCCTGAGTGATCTCGATGAGGATGTCCTGGGTCACCGGGTCGGGCTTCTCCGTGGCCTCGATGCGCTCGCGCATCCTGCGGATGACGGACCCGAGGATGTCCGTCATGGCGGCGACGACCTTGCCGTCGTTGATGTAACCCGCCTCTATCTCCGGCACCTCGCTCGTCTTGGCGAGCGTGGACGCGCGCCCGTCGGGGTTGGCCCCGATGGCGACCGCCCGTTCGGCGACGGTGTCGGCGTGCTCCCGGGCCGCCGCGACGATCTCGTCGAGCTGCAGGTGCAGCGAGCGGAAGTGGTGGCCGATCACGTTCCAGTGGGCCTGCTTGCCCAGAAGCGAGAGTTCGAGGAGGTCGACGAGCGCTCCCTGGAGAGCGGTGGTGACGACCTTCTTGTCCTCACCCTTGAGCGGACTGGTGATCGCGGACATACGGTGTCCTCCCCCTGTTTCAGGATCAATTTCCTATTTGTCCTAAAACGTCCCTACCCACCTATCTCCACCTTATGTTGACAGTGTCACGATGACAGTGTCACTATCGAAGCATGGAATGGACCATCGGTGAACTGGCGGAGCGGGCCTCCGCGGCACTGTCCCCGACCGCTCAGCTCAACGGGCGGGTCAGGGACACGCCCAACGAGCGCCTCATCCGGTGGTATGCCACGATCGGCCTTCTCGATCCGCCCTCGGCCCGCCGGGGCCGCGTCGCGCTGTACAGCAGGCGCCACCTGCTCCAGCTCATCGCCGTCAAGCGCCGTCAGGCGGAGGGCCGGACCATCGCGGAGATCCAGGCCGAGCTGGCCGGGGCGACCGACCAGGCGCTGGAGGCGGTCGCCGGTCTCCAGGACGCCGCCTCCGGCGGAAACGGCGAGCCGGACAGGACCGCGCCCCGGACCGGGCGTCCCCGATTCTGGGCCGGGCCGTCGGCCACCGCGGCGAACACCACCGCGGACGCCACCGCGAACACCGCTGCGGACGCCGCCTCCGGCCCCCTCGCCGCCCCCGCCGCCGCGACAGGAACCGCCTCCGCCCCGGCAGGCACCACGACGCGACCCGCCGCCTCAGAGCCCGCCGCCTCAGAGCCCGCTGCCTCGGAGGGGGCGCCCCGCGCGGCCGCCCCCCGGGGCGCCCCGCAGGCCCCACCGCACACCCGGAGCGCGCCGTCCCCGTCCCCCGTGGCCGTCCACGGCGTACGGCTGGCTGCCGGGGTGACGCTGCTGCTCGACGGCGGCGGCCGTACCCCGTCGCCGGAAGCACTCGCCGAGATCGGCGCCGCCTCCCAGGCGCTCCTCTCGGTCCTCCGTGAGCACGACCTCGTCCCCGCAAACCCGCAGCATCAGCAGGACCAGGAAGGGAACCAGCCATGATTACCGAGATCACGACGCTACGCCCCGAGGAGTGCGAGCCGGTCGCGGACGCCGGGCTGGGGGCGCTCGTCACCGAGCGCGGCAACCTGCCGCTGGAGAGCGTGGACGTGACCGCCGCCGTGTCCGGCCTGGTCGCCGGGGTCGAGGTGGTCCAGGGCTTCCGCAACCCCCATGACGTGGCGCTCGAGGCGACCTATGTCTTCCCGCTGCCCGACCGGGCCGCGGTGACCTCCTTCAGGATGGAGGCCGACGGGCACGTCATCGAGGGGACCCTCAAGGAGCGCGGCCAGGCCAGGGCCGACTACGACCAGGCGATCTCCGAGGGCAGGCGGGCGGCGATCGCCGAGGAGGACCGCCCCGACGTCTTCACCATCAGGGTCGGCAACATCGTGCCCGGCGAGCGGGTCACCGTACGCCTCACGCTCGACCAGCCGCTCCCCTACGAGGACGGCGCCTCGACCTTCCGCTTCCCGCTGGTCGTGGCCCCCCGCTACATCCCCGGCACCCCGCTCGACGGCGAGCAGGCCGGCGACGGCTGGGCTCCGGACACCGACGCGGTGCCCGACGCCTCCCGGATCACGCCGCCGGTGCTGCTGCCCGGCTTCCCCAGCCCGGTACGGCTGTCGCTGGCTGTCTCCGTCGACCCGGCGGGCCTGGAACTGCGCGAGGTCCGCTCCAGCCTGCACGTGGTCCGGGAGGAGGGCGGCACCGTCCGCCTGAGCCCCGGCGAGCGGCTGGACCGCGACTTCATCCTGCGGCTGTACTTCGACGCCTCGACGTCGCTGGCGCTGGTCCCCGACGAGGGGACCGGCGGTGCGGAGGACGAGACGGAGGACGAGAGGGAGGGCACGTTCACGCTGACCGTCGTCCCCGATCCCGCGGGTGCCACGGCCAGGGCCAAGGACGTCGTGCTGGTGCTGGACCGCTCGGGCAGCATGTCCGGCTGGAAGATGGTCGCCGCCAGGCGCGCGGCGGCCCGCATCGTCGACACGCTCGTGAGCGGCGACCGGTTCGCCGTGCTCTCCTTCGACACCGTGGTCGAGCATCCCGAGGGGCTCGGCGAGGGGCTGTCCGAGGCGTCCGACCGCAACCGCTACCGGGCGGTCGAACACCTGGCCCGCCTGGAGGCCAGGGGCGGCACCGAGATGCTGGAGCCGCTGGAGCGGGCCGTCACACTGCTCGCCGCCCCCGCCGGGAACAGTGACGGTGACAGTGCCGATGCCGGTGCCGGTGACTCCGGCAGGGACCGTGTCCTGGTGCTCGTCACCGACGGCCAGGTCGGCAACGAGGACCAGATCCTGGAGCGGCTCGGCGCCCGGCTGGCCGGGGCGCGGGTGCACACCGTCGGCATCGACCGGGCGGTCAACGCCGGGTTCCTCGGCAGGCTGGCCGGGCTGGGCGCGGGCCGGTGCGAGCTGGTCGAGTCGGAGGACAGGCTCGACGAGGCGATGGAGCACATCCACCGCAGGATCGGCGCTCCCCTGGTCACGGATCTGTCCGTCAAGGCCGACGGGCTCGACCTGGTCCCCGGGAGCGTCGGGCACCTCGGGTCGATCTATCCCGGCGTGCCGCTCACCGTCCAGGGACGGTACCGGGGGACGCCGGACGGGGCGCTGGCCGTACACGGGCTGGACTCGGCCGGGCGCCCCTGGGAGCGGCGGGTCACCGGGACGCGGGTGGGCAACCCGGCCGTGCGGGCGATCTGGGCGCGGGCCCGGCTGCGCGCGCTGGAGGATCGCTACGCCACGGGTGACCGCTCGCTGGAGGAGGAGATCGTCGGGGTCTCGCTGAAGTACGGCGTGCTGTGCCGGTTCACCGCGTTCGTCGCGGTCGACAGCAGGGTGGTCGCGGAGGGCGGCCCCGGGCACCGGGTGATCCAGCCGGTCGAGACGCCCAGCGGCTGGGCGGAGCCGGTCGTCGCGGCCCCGATGATGCTCACCGGGATGGCTCAGCCCGCCTCGATGCCCGCCTCGATCTCCGCTCCGATGCCCGCTCCGATGAGTCCCATGGCCGCCGGAGGGGCTCCCGGCGCGGCCCCCAGGGCCGCGAGGAGGAGCGTGGTGTTCGACCCGCAAGAGGAGGAGATGGACGTGCCGGACTTCCTGCACGGCTACAAGGGCGGGGCCGAGGGCACGGCCGGCGGGGGCGGCTTTGCTCCGCGTGCCACGTTGCCTCCGAGTCCCGCTCCGGTGCCCGCGCCCCCGGTAGGGTCGCCTCAGACGCTCACGGCCCAGCTCGGCGAGGAGCTGCGGCGGCTGCGCGCCGCCGCGTCACTGCCCGCCGCCGACCGGCTGCGCCATCTGGAGGACCTGGCCGGCAGGCTCGCCGCCCTGGCCGTCCGTCTGGGCGGTCATGCGGAGCTCGAAGCCCTGGCCGACGACCTCCGGGCGGGCGGGGACCTGGAGGCCCTGTGGCGCAGGGCGGTCGAGGGACTGGAGGCCCTCAGCGGGCCCAAAAAGCGCCGCCCGTTCTGGAAGAGATAACTTCTTACTATAAAAGTAAGGAAAATTTACAATAGGGGTTGATCTGCAGATCAGGTTGGTTACAGTTCCCGCGTGACCAGTCCGATTTTTACCCTTTGCGATGAATATGTCTCGCAGTCGGCGGCGCTCAATCCGATCGCCGCCGAGACGACGGGCATCGCCATGGAATTCGCCCCCGCCACCGACTACGGCCCGGACGGTCACGCCGCCCGGGCCGCCCTGATCAGCGAGACGCTGGGAAGGCTGGCCCGCCTGCACCCCCTGGGCGAGGCGGACGTGCGAGCCTCGGCGCACCTGCGCGAACGCCTCGAGGTCGAGCTCGCCTGGCACGACACGGGCGAACCGCTACGCGCGGTGCAGGCGCCGTTCGGACTCGTCAGCGAGATACGCGACAGCGTGGACCTGCTCCCGCACGGCACCGACGACGAATGGCGCGACGTGGCGGCCCGGCTCGCCGCGGTCCCCGAGATGCTGGACGGCTGGCGCAGGAGCCTGGAGACCGGCCTGGACCGGGGGCTGCGGGCGGCCCGCCGCCAGGCGCTGGAGTCGGCCGTCCAGGCCGGCCTCCTGGCGAGCGACGGCACGCACGAGCCCCTCGTGGCCCGGTACGGCGAGGGCCCCGTCGCCGGCGACCTGGCCAAGGGCGCCGCCGCCGCGCACGCGGCCTACGCCGAGACGGCCCGATACCTCCGCGAGGAGTACGCCCCCCGGGCCGCCGAGCACGACGCGGTGGGCGCCGAACGCTACGCGGTGGGCGCCCGGATCAACCTGGGCGCCGACATCGACCTGGTGGACGCCTACGAGTGGGGCTGGGCCGAACTGGCCCGCATCGAGGCGGAGCTGGCCGTCGAGGCGGGACGGGTACGGCCCGGCGCCTCGGTGGAGGAGGCGACCGAGATCCTCAACCGGACCCAGTACGTCGAGGGGCCGGACGCCTACCGAGACTGGCTGCAGGAGCGCCACGACCGGGCGATCGAGCAGTTGCACGGCACCCACTTCGACATCGCCGAGCCGCTGCGCAGGGTGGACGTCACGCTGGCCGTCGGCTCGACCTCGGGCTCGGCCTACTGCACCCCGCCCAGCGAGGACCTGTCCCGGCCGGGCCGTACCTGGTGGCCGGTCCGCGAAGGCAGGAACCGGTTCGAGACCTGGCCCGAGCTGACCACGGTCTTCCACGAGGGCGTGCCCGGCCACCACCTCCAGTTCGGCGCCACCCGGGTGGCCGGGGAGAGCCTGTCGCGTTTCGGCAGGAACTCCTGGGTGAGCGGCCACGGCGAGGGCTGGGCCCTGTACGCCGAGCGGCTGGCCGACGAGCTGGGCTGGTTCGCCGAGCCCGGCACCCGCCTGGGCATGCTCGGCGGCTCGGCGCTGCGGGCGGCCAGGGTGGTCATCGACATCGGCTCGCACCTGGACCTGCCGCTCCCCGACGGTTCGCGGTGGACCTTCGACAAGGCCTGCGAGGTGCTGCGCGAGCGGGGCAGGTGTGAACCGCACCGGGTCCACGCCGAGGTGGTCCGCTACCTCGGCTGGCCCGGACAGGCGATCACCTACAAGCTCGGCGAGCGCGCCTGGCTGGCCGCGCGGGAGGAGGCCAGGCGGCGGCTGGGCGCGGACTTCGACCTGCGCCGCTGGCACACCGCGGCCCTGGAGCTCGGCCCGGTCGGCCTGTCCGGCCTGGCCGAGGCCCTGCGCCGGATCGGCTGACCGGCTCCGCGACCACGGAACCCGAACTTCATCCGTGGAGTTCGGCTCCGCGATCACGGGGCCCGAACTCCACAGGTGAACCGCAAGTGGCGGACATGGCGACTTTCAGGCGATCCCAAGTGATCGCCAAGTCGGTGTTCCTAGCTTGGTCCACGTAAGCGGGCCGTCGCGGTGCGGCGGCCCGGAGATCAAGCATCACCGCGAGAGCGGCGAAGGAGTCCGACATGTCCAAGATCAACATTGACGATATCCCGTTCGAGGGCGCCGAGCTGTCCGACGCCGAGCTGGGCGAGGTGTCCGGCGGCCGGATGCACGTCTCCTGGATGATCGGCGGCAGGCCCGCCGAGTGGGAGGGCACCAACAACTGAGTCCGGCCGGACGACCGGGTCCGACCGGCGCTTCCCCCCGCGAACCGCCTTCCCGGCTCGCGGGGGAAGCCCCCCTTCTCCCTGCCTGCCGGGGGGAAGGCCTTCTTTCCCGCTTCCACCGGAACGGCACGGCCGGTCCGGGACCGACGCCGTCCGGCGGAGGCGCGCCGTACCGTGCCGCCTGGCGGAGGCGTGCCGTACGCGGCGCGAGTGAACCGGACCGCACAGCCGTGACGCCCGCGTAGGGTGGCGGAATGGTGATTCTGGACGGCGGGCTGGCCACGCATCTGGAGGCGCTCGGCGCCGACCTGCGCGACGAACTCTGGTCGGCGAGGCTCCTGCTGGAGAGTCCGTCGGTGATCCGCCAGGCGCATCTCGACTACTTCACCGCCGGAGCCCAGGTCGCGACCACGGCCAGCTACCAGGCGAGCATCCCGGCGTTCACCCGGCGCGGGCTGGACGTCGGCGAGGCCGAGAACCTGATCCTGCTGTCGGTCCGGCTGGCCACGGAGGCGAGGGACGCGTACGGCGAGGGCACGGTCGCCGCCAGCGTCGGGCCGTACGGCGCCTACCTGGCCAACGGCGCCGAGTACACCGGCGACTACGACCTCGACGAGGACGGCCTGGCCGACTGGCACCGGGACCGCTGGCACATCCTGGCCGGCAGCGGGGCCGACCTGCTGGCCTGCGAGACCATCCCCTCCTACGCCGAGGCGAGGGCGCTGCGGCGGCTGCTGGCCGAGACGCCCGGAACGCGGGCGTGGGTGAGCTTCTCCTGCCGCGACGGGGAGCGGATCAGCGACGGCACCCCGCTCGCCGAGGCCGCCGCGCTGTTCAGCGGCGTCCCGCAGGTGCTCGCGGTCGGCGTCAACTGCACCGCGCCGCGCCACATCCCCGACCTCATCGGCCGGATCGAGGACAAGCCCGTGGTGGTCTACCCCAACTCCGGCGAGACCTGGAACGCGGCGGAGCGCCGCTGGTCCGGGCTGGCCGACCCGGTCGAGTACGGCGCGGCGGCCGCCGAATGGCACGCGGCCGGCGCCGCCTTCGTCGGCGGCTGCTGCCGTACCACCCCCGAGCACATCCACCAGATCCGCGAACACCTCCCCACCGGCTGAGCTCCACCGGCCGATCGCCCCGCCCCTCTCCCCTCCGGCCGCCCGGTCCGCCGGATCAGATGCCGCGACCGTCTGCCAGGGCGGGCATGACGGCCAGCACGATGACACGGCCGTTCGAGGGGTGCGCTAGGGCAACAGCTCCAGGGCAGGAGTGTGACGGGGGCGCACGACGGTGAAATGCCGATGGTCGACCGTGGCGATCCGTGTGCTTCCACGACGCTCCGCCACCGCGATCACGGACGCGTCGGTTCCGCCGAGCGGCAGGTCGCCGTAGCGACGAACCAGTTCGGCCATGCGTTCGAAGTCACCGTCGACGAGTGCCTCAGGCTGGAAGGTCTTTCCCGCGCCCACGGAATCGAGGAAGGCCGCCTCGACGTCGACGCCACAGTAGGTCCCGATCATGTAGCACGCCTCGGCGACGACCGTCTGGGGCACGAGCAGGGGGCCGGCCGTCGAGGTGAGCCATTTGGCACACCTGTTGTGGTGAGCATCTCCGCGATCCGCGAGGGCGTAGAGAACCCCTGTATCCATGACGATCACATCACCGCAGGTTAGCGGCCGAAACCGCCTTCGCGCAGGGCATCGTCCACATGCTCGGAGAGATCGGAACGACCGCTGTCGCCCATCCCCACGAAGGCGGGTGAACGCCGTCGCCTGGCCGGAACACAGTAACGTTGCCGGACCTCGCGAAGCAGTTCCTCGGCCTCGTTGTCCTGGATCTCCTCGACCAGGCGGTGCAGCTCGTCCTTGGCACTCATACCTCGATTGTAGAAGGCGGGGCTGGCCCTAGCTCGCGTTCGGTCCGGCGGGCTCTCCTGTTCCTCCTCTCACCTACCTCTCAGCGGCCCCTCATCAGCCCCGGACACGGCGAAGACGTCAGGGTCTGCGGCGGGCGGGGACGGGGGCGCCGAGGAGGAGACGGCGGACGGCGTCCCAGGCGGCGCGCATCGCGGCCTCCACCTCGGGCGACTCCTCCCCCAGGATGCGCGCCCAGGCGCCGGAGTCCCGGGGAAGCACGCTGCTGCCCGCGCGGAGGGCACCCCCGGCCCGCTCGACCTGTACGGCCAGGGCCTCGTGCAGGGTGTCGGCGACCACCGGGGCGGGGACCTCGCCGGTCACCACGAACAGCGTGGCCATCACCCCGAAGTCACCGAGGACCGCGGGACCCGTCACGCCGTTCTCGGACGGCACCAGCCGTACGGTGTCGGCGAAGACCGTCTCCCCGTCGGGGCGGGTCACCTCCAGGTCGGAGCAGTACGCGTCGTAGTCGTTGCGCTCGCCCCTGGCGAGGCGGCCCGCGAGCATGCCCTCGCCCAGGATCACCGTGGCCGACGGGTCGGCGACGAGCCGGACGCGCTGGTAGAACCGGGAGTGCGCGAACGGGATCGTGGGGTGCGGGAGATACTCCACGTAACTTCCGGGGCCCGCCGTGACGGTGACGAGCTGGGTCGCGTAGTCCTGCTCCATCTTGTAGACCTTCGTGGCGGCCTGGGTGGTCAGGTTCACCTCGGTGTCGGGGCCGCAGGTGAAGTCCATGCGGTAGCGGTCTCCCTGGACGATGCCACCGCCCGCCGTCATCACCATGACGTAGGCCATCTCCGGGCGGTGCTCGTCGTAGTAGAGCGGCCGCATGATCTGCAGCGGCGTCTTCTGGTAGTGGCCGGTCAGCTCGGTCCGCCGGTCGGTCCTGCCGAACTCCAGCTCCAGGATCCCCACCTTGCCCGGGCTTCCCACCGGGAGCATGTCGGGGATCCCGGCGTGGGCGGTCACGGCGCCGGGGACGCCGTCGATCGTGTAGTACCCGGGGTCCAGCCGGTCCACGGGGTCCGCGGAGACCCGGCCCACGGGAGACCCGTCCACGGGGGACCCGTCCGCGGAGACCCCGTTCGCGGAGGCCCGGCGTACGGGAGCCCGGCGCGCGGGGGTCCGGCGCGTCCCTACCTCGCCGAGGGACACGTCACCGCCCCGCGCACCTCGATGAAATCGGCGACCTCGGCCACCCCGGTCCCGGTCAGGCAGTCGGTCAGCAGAACCGGCCGGTCGCCGCGGACGGTGTGGGCGTCGCGCTCCATCACCGACAGGTCGGTGCGGACGTACTCGGCGATGTCGATCTTGTTGATCACGAGCAGGTCGGAGTCGGTGATCCCCGGGCCGCGCTTGCGCGGCATCTTCTCGCCCTCCGCCGTGTCGAGCACGAAGATGTACAGGTCGGCCAGGGCCGGGCTGAAGGTGAGCGTCAGGTTGTCCCCGCCGCTCTCGAACAGCAGGACGTCGATGTCGGGGAACCGGTCGAGCATCTCGGCGCCCGCGGCGAGGTTCATCGTGGGGTCGTCGCGGACCGCGGTGTGCGGGCAGGCCCCGGTCTCCACGCCGACGACGCGCCGCGGGTCGAGGATCCCGGCCAGCGAGCGGCGGACGTGCTGGGCGTCCTCCTGGGTGTAGATGTCGTTGGTGATGACGCCCGGTGAGTGCCCCCGCTCGATCAGCAGCGGCACCACGGCCTCGATCAGGGCCGTCTTGCCGGAGCCGACCGGGCCGCCGATGCCGACCTTCAGTACGTTCTCCATGGGGATCCCTTCGATCCGTTGACGGGGTCAGGTCGTGAAAAGGCGGGCGGGTGCCCGCTCGTGCGCGGCGGAGACGGTGTCGGCCAGGGGCACCGAGCCGTGGATGTCGTGCGGGCTCCGGGCCGCGAGTGCGGTCGCGGCGGCACGCGCGATCTCGGGGTGCGCGCCGTACAGGATCGCCTGGGCCCGGCGGAAGTCCACCCTGCCCAGGCGTACGGCGGCGCCGGTCCAGCTGCAGGAGAAGGCGAACAGGTCCCCGGCGACCGCCTGCGCCTCGGGCACCCCCAGGGCGGCGTGGACCGCGCCGACCACGACGGCGTGGTTGCCCGGGGTGGCCCTCTCCCGCACCAGGGACGCCAGCCGGTCCACGACCGGCCCCCCGAAGACACGGGCCGCGGTCTCCAGGACCTGGTGACCGGTCCGGGTCGCGGCGGCCCGCAGCTCGTGGTTGAGCTTGATCGCGTGCAGCCTCCGGTCTGCCGCGACCAGCCCGTCCCAGTCGTCCTGGATCACCGCGCGGTGCGCGAGCACCAGCGCCGTCGCGTCGCCGGGCCCGGCGGAGTGGCGGAGCAGGTCGGCCAGCAGGCCCGGCAGGTCCTCCGGATCGACCAGGCCCGACTGGACGTACCCCTCCAGGCCGTGCGACAGCGTGTACAGACCGCTCGGGAAGGCCGAGTCGGTGAGCTGGAGCTGGGCGAGGAGCGAGGTGATGTTCACACAGGACTCACACGGGGTTCAGGCGATGAAGTAGAGCTGGGTCAGCGGCAGTTTGGCCGCCGGTTCGATGGCGGCGAGCTCGCCGTCGACCGTGACCTTGTAGGTCTCCGGGTCCACGGTGATCGTCGGAAGCGCGTCGTTGCGGAGCATGTCCTGCTTGCCGATCGTGCGGCAGCCCCGCACCGGGTGGATCAGCCGCTCCAGGCCGAGCTTGCCCGGCACCCCGGCCGCGATTCCGGCCTGCGACATGAAGGTGATGTGCGTCGCGGGCAGCGCCTTGCCGAACGCGGCGTACATCGGCCGGTAGTAGACCGGCTGCGGCGTCGGCAGCGAGGCGTTCGGGTCGCCCATCTGCGCCCAGCTGATCTGCCCGCCCTTGACGACGATGTACGGCTTGGCGGCGAAGCCGTACATCTGCCAGAGCACGATGTCGGCGAGCTTGCCGGTCTCCAGGGAGCCGATCACGTCGGCGATGCCCGTGGTCCTGGCCGGGTTGATGGTCAGCTTGGCCAGGTAGCGAAGGACCCGGAAGTTGTCGTTGCGCGCGGAGTCCTCGGGCAGGGCGCCCCGCAGTTCCTTGCAGTGGTGGGCGATCTGGAAGGCGCGCGTGAAGGACTCGCCGACCCGGCCCATGGCCTGCGAGTCGGAGGAGACCATGCTGATCACGCCCAGGTCGTGCATGACGGTCTCGGCGGAGATGGTCTCGGCGCGGACCCGGCTGTCGGCGAAGGCGATGTCCTCGGGGACGTCGTGGCTGAGGTGGTGGCAGACCATCACCATGTCCAGCAGCTCGTCCACGGAGTCGACGGTGTAGGGCAGCGTCGGGTTGGTCGAGGAGGGCAGCACGTTCGGCTCGCCCGCGACGCGGAGCAGGTCGGGGGCGTGCCCGCCGCCCGCGCCCTCGGTGTGGAAGGTGTGGATCGCGCGCCCGTTGAAGGCACTGATCGTGTCCTCCAGGAAGCCGCTCTCGTTCATGGTGTCGGTGTGGATGGCGACCTGAACGTCGAATTCGTCGGCGATCGTCAGCGCGTTGTCGATCACCGCCGGGGTCGAGCCCCAGTCCTCGTGGACCTTCAGCGCGCACGCCCCGGCCAGAAGTTGCTCGCTCAGTGGCTCGGGCCTGCTGCCGTTGCCCTTGGCCATCAGGCCGATGTTGATCGGGAGCTCCTCGAACGCCTGGAGCATCCGGCTGATCCCCCACGGTCCCGGCGTGCACGTGGTGCCCCGGGTTCCGTCGGAGGGGCCGACGCCACCGGCGATCAGCGTGGTGATCCCGTTGCTCAGCGCGGCCTGGACCTGCTGCGGGGAGATGAGGTGGACGTGGCTGTCGATGGCGCCCGGGGTGGCGATCGTGTGCTCGCCGGACAGCACCTCGGTGCCGGGGCCGACGACGAGCCTCGGGTCGACGCCGTCCTCGGTGTTCGGGTTGCCCGACTTGCCGATACCGGCGATCATGCCGTCCCTGATGCCGATGTCCCCCTTGACGATGCCGAGGACCGGGTCGACGACGACGACATTGGTGATCACCATGTCGAGCGCACCGCTGTGGTTGGTGGCGCCGGGCGCGGAGCCCATGCCGTCGCGGGCGGTCTTGCCGCCGCCGTAGACGGTCTCGTCCCCGTAGAGGCCGGCGTTGTAGTCGTGCTCCACCTCGATCACGAGGTTGGTGTCCGCGAGACGTATCCGGTCTCCGACGGTGGGACCGAACATGTCGGTGTACTGCTTGCGGCTCATGGTGACCATGGGACGTCAGCCTTTCTTCCTGGAGGCCGTCGTGGCGGAGGCCTTCGTGGCGGAGGCCGTCCTGCTCGACGCCGTCTTTCCGGAGGTCGCCCTGCTCGACGCCGTCGCGGTCTTCCTGCCGGTCGCCGCGGTCTTCCTGGCGGCGGTCGCGGGCTTCTTCGCGGGTGCCTTCTTGGCCGCTCCGTTCCCGCGCTTCTGCTTGTCCTCCGGCACGTCGAGGAAGCCGAGGATGTCCATGCGCTCCAGCGCGACCCGGTGGGTCCTGCCCGCGCGGACGCTGCCGTCGACCAGGCCGCTGAAGCCGTAGACGCGCAGGCCGCCGCCGTACTCGACGAGGTGGACCTCGTGGGTGTCCCCCGGCTCGATCCGGATGGCGTTGCCGGCGGGAAGGTCCAGGTGCATGCCGTAGGCCGCGTCGCGGTCGAAGGAGATCGCCGGGTTGACCTCGAAGAAGTGGTAGTGGGAGCAGATCTGCACGGCCCGGTCGCCGGTGTTGCGGACGGTCAGGGTGGCCTTCCTGCGCCCCTTGTTGATCTCTATGTCGCCCTCGCCGTAGATGTAGCGCTCGAAACGCGGCAGCCCCTCGTGCGGTCGTGTCTTGCGTGCCATGACTTCCCTCCTCGGTGCCCGTGATCGCTCGGTGACGGTGGTCGCTCAGTGACGGTGGTCGCTCAGTGACGGTGGTCGCTCAGTGACGGTGGTTGTGATGGTGATGGTGTCCGGCGGAGACGGCGGCCAGGCCGTCGTCGGCGTCGCGGGCCCAGCGGTCGCGGGCGGCCTCGACGCGCCGCCCGACCAGCTCCGTCAGGGCGGCCGGGGTGAGCAACGGCCCCGCCCACGTAACGCCCTCGGGAAGGGCGGGCTCGTCGAACGACGCCGGGACGACGGTGACGTGCCGCGCGCCGAGCAGCCGGCACCGGGACACTCCTTCGGCGATGTCCGGCTCCCCGCCCGTGAACGCGACCTCGACCCAGCGCAGCCCGCTGTGCCTGCGGACCAGGTGGGCCACCCGGAACAGCTCGGCGTCCTCCTCCGCCGACGCCGCGGGCGCGGTCACCAGCACCGCCCGGAACCCGGCGGCGGCCGTGTCCGGGAGGCCCGGGGTGTCCGGTACGGCGGCGCGCCCGGCGGCCGCCCGCAGCCAGCCCACCAGATGCGCGGCCGTGCCGAGCGGCGGGGCGAGCAGCAGTTCGCCGGGCTCGCGGCCGCGGCCGTTCCAGCGGAGGAGCTGCGCCGTCTGGGACGCCAGCTCCGCGTCCCGCCCCAGCGTCATCGGGACCACGATCGCGGGATGCCGGGTGGCGGCGTAGAGCTCCCGGCCGACGGCCGTCACCGTCACGCCGGGCGGCCCGTCGATCGCGCCGCCGTACCGGCTCTCGTGACCGCCGACCAGCACCGTCCGGCGGGCCGCCGGCGGCCGCCGCGCGGCGGCGGGCTCCCGCGCCACCGCCGCCGGTTCCGCCGGTGGTTCCGTCCGCTGGAGCGCGGGCATGCTCAGACGCCGACGGGATCGTGGCAGGAGACGAGCTTGGAGCCGTCGGGGAAGGTCGCCTCGACCTGCATCAGCGGCAGCATCTCCCGGACGCCCTCCATGACGTCGGCCGGTCCGACGACCTTCTTGCCGAGTTCCATGCAGTCGGCGACCGACTTGCCCTCGCGAGCGGCCTCGAGAACGGCCGCGCTGACGAGCGCGACGGTCTCGCTGTAGTTGAGTTTCAGGCCGCGTTCCCTGCGTTTGGCCGCCAGGTCGGCCACGACGTAGATCAGCAGTTTGTCGAGCTCTCGCGGTGTGAGATTCATGAGAGTCCCCTTTCGGGATTCGTGTGATCCGGTGGCGGAACAGGGCGCCGGGTGTCCTTCCGGCGGGCTCACCCGGCCCGTCTGAGCAGGGCGAACTGCGGGACCGCGGCGAGGAACGTCCAGCTGGCCAGGACGAACGGCCATGTCAGCGTGTGGCCCCCGAACGGGGTGAAGAAGGTCGTGAGAGCCGCGGTCAGACCGGTGGCCATGATCGCCCCGATCAGGGCGTAGGCGCCGCCGGCCGGGGTCAGCACGACGAAGATCCCGGCGAGCGCCATCCCCGTCAGCACGGCGTTGTAGCCGTACAGCCCGGCGCCGATGTCCGCGGCGGGGGCGCCCAGCACCCAGGCGACCAGCAGCCCGACCAGGCTGGAGACCACCGCGGCGACGGCGGCGACCCGGTTGCCGACGACCAGGCCGACGAGGAAGACGAGGCCGACGTACCACTTGTTCTGGAAGAAGATCTGGCCGATCCCGTTGAACATGCCCTGCCAGACGTCGTTCCAGGTGAGCGCCGTACGGCCGGTCGCGGCCGAGGGGAGCATGGGACCGATCCTGCCGTGCCTGACGCGCTCGAAGGCCGGGGCGGCCAGCAGCATCGCGGTGGTGATGATGCAGAACGGCGCGGTGAAGGTGGGCAGGTTGAACGGTTTGAGCAGGGTGACCAGCGCGGAGGTGACGACGCCGCCGGCGATGCATCCCAGGACGACCAGGAGCGTGGTCATCCAGCTCGCCCCGAAGTAGAGGGCGAACGCGACGCCGATGAGGGTTCCGCTGAACCCTTCGAGGCCCGGCGCGATCCGGCTGCCGCGTGCCACCCCGAGGGCGTAGGCGGTGAGGGTGGCCACGGCCGAGCCCAGCAGGCCGTAGACCCCGAAGCGCCAGCCGCCGACGAACAGGGCGACGAGGAAGATGAGCCCGGTCCAGGGACTGGCCATGAAGTCGACCTGCCCGATGCCGCGGACCACGGCGACGAGCAGGTCGAGGGGCTTCAGTTGTCGGGTGGGCGAAGGGGTCTCCGCCGGGGTCGTCGATGTCACGTCGGCCTCTCCGATTCTCCCCGTACGGCGATCGCGGAAGAGTTGACCCGTGTTGGCGGTCATTCCCGGGACAGGTCGGCCAACCACCGTCCGACGACTCTTTTAATATCACCAACACCTATTTCTTACCGACTTTTACCTTTCCGGCTTTGTCAATATCAAAATCAATAAAAGCGGCATTTCATCTCGCGCCACACTGATCATTAACGAACAGATCAAAGGCGGCGCTGAGCGAGCTTCGAGGACGCCCACCGGATCGAACACCGGCGATTCCGTCCGGGTGCCGGGCGGGAAGCCGGCCGCCTGCCCCTTACCTCCGTCAGCCCGCCCTGCCCAGGGCGGCACCGATGACAGCCGCCGCGAGACCGCACAGCACGTTGAGCAGCAGGTTGAGCACCGCCAGACGGCGTTCGCCCTTCTCGGCCAGCTTCAGGGTGTCGTTGGCGAAGGAGCTGTAGGTGCTGAGCGCCCCGCAGAACCCGGTGCCGACCAGGGCGAGCGTCCAGCCGGGCAGCCGTCCGGTGGTCACCAGCGCCCCGACCAGGCCCAGCAGGAACGAGGCCGACACGTTCGCGGCGAAGATGCCCCACGGGAGGCGCACGGCGAGCCGTTTGTCGAGAAGGGCGCGGACGGGGGCCCCGACGGCACCGCCGAGCAACACCAGAAGCCCGACGATCACAGCGCCCTCCTGGCGAGGGCCGTTCCGGCGAACACCGCGAGCATCGCCAGCGCGGGGGTGAGGACCAGGTGGGCGATGGCCACACCGGTCTCGCCGTAGTGGAACTTCCGCTCCACGTTCACGGCGTAGGAGGAGAAGGTGGTGAAACCACCGAGGAAACCGGTCGAGACGAACGGCCCGACGAGCGGGTGGCCGGGATGCCTCTCGATCCACACCGTGACCACTCCGATGAGGAAACAGCCGCACACGCTGACCCACAGAAGCGTCCACTGGAACCCCTGTGGCGTGTTCGGGAAGGTCAGATGCACCAGGTGCCGGGCCAGCGCACCGAGGGCCCCTCCGCAGGCCACCGCCGCGAGTGCGGGCCCAGAGATCCTCATATCGGCAGACTAGGCGCGGACCTGGGCGGCGGCCGGACCCGACACTCCCGGTGTGGAGCTGTTTGGCCTGCTTTTGGGGATCCGGGACACGTTCCACGGAACGGTGTCCCTCCCCGCCGCCCTCCGTACGGCACCGCCCGCTCCCCCATGGCACTCCGGCCCACACGGGCGCGAGCGGGAGCCGCCGGGCTACACTGAACGACGAGGACGCCTCGTCGGTCGACGCGGGGTCCGCGGCGGTGGGACCCGCCGTACCCGAACCGCGGCACTTCGCTGCCGCCAACGGTCCCTACCCGTGACATCTCGTGCCCGCGGACGCGGGCGCTCGTTACGTGTAGGGAGAGACATGAGTTCGGATCAGATGAGGTTCGTGACAGTGACCGACCCCGTCGACCCCGATGCCGATCCCCCCGTCCCGCGCGAGCGCCGTGAGCCGCGCCGTTCGCGCGATCTCGTGTCGGCGCTGGTCGCCCTCGCCGGTCCGCACCGCCACACGCTGGCGGTGGTCGCCCTCGGCGGCGCGATCGGGGCGAGCGCCCGCTACGGGGCTGCCCTGCTGTGGCCCACCGCGGCGGGCGCCTTCCCCTGGACCACGCTGGTCGTCAACACGGCGGGCTGCCTGGTGATCGGGATCCTCCTGGTGATACTGACCGAGGCGTGGACGGCGCCGGCCTGGGTGCGGCCGTTCTTCGCCACCGGCGTGCTCGGCGGGTTCACCACCTTCTCCACCTACTGCGTGGAGATCGAACGCCTGGTGTCCGGGGGCAACCCCGATGCCGCACTCGTCTACCTGGTCGCGACGGTCCTGGCCGCCATGGCCGCGGTGACGGTCGGCGCGCGGGGCACCCGCCGTCTCCTGGCGGCGAGAACAGCGAGGAGGACGCGATGATCATGTCCGGCCGGGCCCTGCGCCTGACGGTCTTCGTCGACGACACCGACACCTGGCACCACCGCCCCATGTACACCGAGATCGTGCACCGCGCCCACTCCGCCGGCCTGGCCGGGGCGTCGGTCTTCCGCGGCCTGGAGGGCTTCGGCGCCACCTCGGTCGTGCACACCACCCGGCTGCTGTCGATGACCGACGACCTGCCGGTGGCCGTCGTGATCATCGACACCGAGGAGCGGATCCGCGCCTTCCTTCCCCTCCTGGACGACCTGCTGATCGAGGGCCTGGCCGTTCTGGACGAGGTCGAGGTCATCCACCACCGCGGACGTCAGGCGGCGGAGTGAACTGGCTGCTCATCCTGATCGGCGGCGCCGTCGGCGCGCCGGTGCGCTATCTGACCGACCGGGCCGTGCAGGCGCGCCACGACACCGTCTTCCCCTGGGGCACCTTCACCGTCAACGTGATCGGCTCGCTGATCCTGGGCGTGCTGACCGGGGCCACGCTGTCCGGGGCGCTGGGCACCGAGGTGCGGCTGCTGCTGGGCACCGGCTTCTGCGGGGCGCTGACCACGTACTCGACGTTCTCCTACGAGACGTTGCGGCTGGCCGAGACCGGCGCGACGTTCTTCGCCGTCGCCAACGTCGCCGCCTCGGTCGTCGCCGGGCTGGGCGCGACGTTCGTCGGCGTCACGCTGGCCCAGGTGATCTTCGGGTGAGGGGCCTTCCCCGCCGATGTGCCCCGCGCCCGCGCCCACGGGCGCCCTGTCCCCCGGACTCTCCCTCAGGAGCGCTTGTGGGCCTCCCGGGCGGCGCGGGCGGCCTCGACCTTGGCGCTGGCGGCGTACTTGTCGACGTACTCCTGACCGGAGAGCTCCATCAGCGCGTACATGATCTCGTCGGTGACGGCGCGCAGGACGAGGCGGTCCTCCTCCATCCCGTAGTAGCGGGAGAAGTCGAGCGGCTTGCCGAACTTCACCCCGGGCCGGATGCCGAGCCGGGGCAGGGGGCGGCCGGGCGGCATCATCTCGAAGGTGTTGACCATCGCCCACGGGATGACCGGGACGCGCGCCTCCAGCGCCAGCCGGGCGACGCCGGTCTTACCCTTGTAGAGGCGGCCGTCGTGGGAGCGGGTGCCCTCGGGGTAGATGGCGAGCACCTGCCCCTCGGCCAGGATGCGCTTGCCGGTGCGCAGCGCCGCCTCACTCGCCTTGCCGCCGGAGCGGTCGATCGGAACGGTGCCCACCCCGCTGAAGAAGGCCCGGCTGAGCATGCCCTTGACTCCGCGGCCCGTGAAGTAGTCGGACTTGCCGAGCGAGATCACCTTGCGCGGCAGGAACAGCGCCCCGAAGAAGTGGTCGGCGAACGACAGATGGTTGCCGGCCAGAATCACCGGTCCTTCCTTCGGCACATTGTCCACTCCCTCCGCCCAGGGGCGGAAGATGAAGTGAAGGAAGGGCCAGAGGATGGCCTTCACCACCCAATAGAACACGCGAGGCTCCTTCTGTCGGCAGGTGGGGACCTGAAGTCATCCTCCCACCTCCGGCACGGACCACCTACATCGTCAAACCACCCAAACCGACCTCTCGCAAAACACGCCCCAGTCGTGCGACGATCGGGCGAACCTTACAAGGAGCTGCGATGCCAGTCATGCCCGGCGCGGAGCCGTATCACCACAGAGGTGGGCGAATCGGGGTTCTGCTCTGTCATGGATTCACGGGGTCGCCACAGTCACTGCGTCCCTGGGGTGAGTACCTGGCCGCCGCAGGCCTGAGCGTCGCGCTCCCCCGGCTGCCCGGCCACGGCACCACCTGGCAGGAGATGAGTCACACCCGCTGGGAGGACTGGTACGCCGAACTGGACAAGTCGCTGGCCGACCTGCGCGGGCGCTGCGACGAGGTCTTCGTGGCGGGCCTGTCCCTGGGCGGCTGCATGGCGCTGCGGCTGGCCCAGGTGCACGGCGGGGGGATCAGGGGGCTGGTGATCGTCAACCCTTCGATCGCCAACGACGTCCCGCTGCTGGCGCTGGCGCCGCTGCTCGGCCTGGTGATCTCCTCGGTGCCGGGCGTGGCCGGGGACATCAAGAAGGAGGGCGTGACCGAGCTGGGGTACACACGCACCCCGGTCAAGGCCGCGGCGACCCTTCCCCGGCTGTGGGCGCTGACCCAGTCGGAACTGCACAAGGTCACCCAGCCGGTGCTGGTTTTTCACAGCCCGCAGGACCATGTGGTGAAGCCGACCAGTTTGCGTATTTTGCGTGAGAGGCTGACCGGGGGGAATCTTAATGTTGTGGAGCTCAACGACAGCTACCACGTCGCGACTCTCGACAACGATGCGGATCGGATCTTTGCGGGGAGCCTGGAGTTCATCAACGCGAACGCCTCTGTACCCTTGCAGGGAGACTGAACGCGAGTGGGGGATGCGCGGTCTCCGGGAGGGACGGGCCAGCTAAGTGACACCTCAAAGCGATGAGGACGAGGTCTGGCGTCAGATCGTCGCCTCCTTCAACGACACCGCCGAGTTCGACTCGGCCCACCAGCCCTGGCCGGACAGCGAGAACCTGCCTGCGGAGCCGTCCCGGAGGGTGGTCAAGGAGTCGGAGGAGGAGCGCCTTCCCCGGCCCGAGGAGTTCGCCGACATCGGCGACGCCGAGGGCGGGAAGGCCGAGGATGACGACGACGAGGGTCACTACGTTCCCCCGCCCCCGCCTCCCCTTCCCAAGACCGACACCACCACCAAGATCGCTTGGCTGGCGCTGTTCGGCGGTCCCGCCTACCTGCTGCTCAGCGCGGCCCTGAGCTGGCGGCTGCAGGGCTGGATGTTGTTCACCGCGGTCGCCGCCTTCATCGGCGGCTTCGTGGCGCTGGTGGTGCGGATGGGCGACGGCCCGCCCAACGACTCGGGCTGGGACGACGGCGCGGTCGTCTGACGCCCGGGACCGCCCTTCACGGGGCGGACCGGGCCCGCCCTCGCCGGATCGGCTCCGGGCCGCCGGAGCCGGGTCACGGCCGGATCCAGGTCACGACCGGATCCAGGTCACGACCGGAACCGGGTCACGACCGCATCCGGGCTACGGCTTGGCCTGCTCCGGTGAGCCGAACCGCTCGATCACGTCGCTGTAGCGGCCTTCGGCGTCCACCACGTGTCCCACGGCCCACACGGTCCCGGTGGCCGCCACGTAGGCCACCGACTGGAGCCTGACCGTCCGCGGCGTGGCGTTGTCGGCCCCGTGCAGCGTCTTCGTCGTACGGCCGTCGTAGCGGATCATGAAGGCCTCCCCCGGCCGGTCCATGTCCGCCCCGGAGATCCAGAAGCGCCCCTTGCGGTCACCGGTCACGCCGTACAGCCGCATGTCGCCGTCCGGCGCGGCCACCCGGGACCACTTCCTGCCGTTCCAGGACAGGATCAGCGGGCGCACCTCGCCCGACCTCTGGTAGACGCCGCCGACGGCCAGCGCCCGCTTCGGCGAGTCGACGTAGACGTCGCGCAGGTAGCCGCCGGGGACGTCGGGCGCGGCGAAGGGCTTCCACCGGCCGCCGGAGAGCCTCGTGACCAGCGGCCTGCCCCCGGTGTCGCCGACCGCCCAGCCGTCGCCCTTGCCGGACAGGGCCACGCCGTACAGCGAGCCCCTGTCCTTGAGCTGGGTGAGTTTCCATTTGCCGCCGGTCTGGGTGAGGATCAGCGGCTGTTTGTCCCGGCGGCCGACCGCGGCCATCCGGCCGGGGAGCGCCGCGACCCCGCCCAGCCAGTCGCCCGCGTGCAGCTTGTCGACGACGACCCGGTCGAAGGCCGTCCCGTCGCCCACGGCGAGGTACGGCAGGCTGTCGTGCCCCTCGCCGACCACCCACAGCTGGGACGGGGAGGCCGCGGCGACCGAGCGCAGGAGTCCCGCCCCGGTCGGATCGTTGCGGATGCCGACCTCGGTCCAGGTCACGCCGTTCCAGTGGGTGATCGCGCCCCTGCTCTGCCAGACGTCCCAGACGCTCTGCTGCCCGACCGCCCAGATACTGGAGGCCGAGACCCCCACCACGTCGGACAGCGACCCGTCGGTGCTCAGCCGCGCGCTGGTCGGCGCCTGCCATGCCTCCGCCACGGGCGGGCTGACGGGATCGGCGTGAGCGGCCGGCGGAAGAAAGGCCGGCAGGATCAGACCTCCCGCGCACAGCGCCAGCACACGCCGCGGAAGGCGACGGGTCATGTCCCAAATGGTACGGGGCGAAACGTGGCCCGTGTGCGTGGCTCCCGCAGTTGTCCTCCGGATGGAGATCTCGGGGAGGTGCGCGGACCGTGACCTGCCGGATCCTTGGGGTTGAACGGTTCCCGCCCCTCTCAGAGGTCCGCGCGGTCCCCGGGGACCGCCAGCTCGGCGACCACCGGCAGGTGGTCGGTGGCCCTGGCCAGGTCGGACGGATCGGCCTGCGCCCCGCCGCAGGAGAGCACCCGGAGCCCCGCCGCCGCGAAGATCGCGTCGATGCGCACGCGCGGCCTCCGCGCGGGGAAGGTGAGGCCGTCGCCGCGCGGCGAGACCGGGTAGCAGTCGGTCAGCCGCCCGGCCAGCAGCCGCCAGGCCGCCTCGTGCGACTGCTCGTTGACGTCCCCGGCGAGCACGGGGAGGGCGTCGAAACGGCCCGCCACGGCCAGCAGCAGGGTCAGCGCCTCGGCCGCGTGGTACGACCTGGCGGCGGCGTCGAGATCGAGGTGGACGGAGCCGACGGCCACCCTGCGCCCGCCGGCCTCGACCACGGCGATCGCGACCGCGCGCTGTTCCAGGCCGAGGAAGCGCCTGAGCGGACGCCCCTCCCCGTACAGCGGACGCACGCCGGGACCGGTCAGCACGGCGACCCCGCCCAGGCGGCGGCCCGCCACCACGGACATGCCCCCCGAGGCGGCCAGCAGCCCGCGCCTGCGGTGCCAGCGCAGGAACCTGGGCGCCTCCTGGACGCAGAGCACGTCGGCGCGGAGCGCGGTGATCACCCGCCCCAGCGCCGCCGCGTCGTCCTTCATGGAGCGCACGTTGTAGGTGGCCACCCTGAGCGGCGCCGGGCCCTCGACGGGCAGGAGAGGCTCCTTTCCTCCGGCCCTCCGGGCCGTCAGCGGATCCGGGCCAGGTCCGCCGCGCCCACCAGGCCCGCGGACGCGCCCAGCTCGGCCAGCCGGATGTCGGCCGCCGGGCGGTGCCCCCGGCCCGTCAGGTTGGCGGTGAAGCCGTCGCGGACCTGGTCGATCCACAGGTCGGCGGCGGTCGAGACGCCGCCGCCGAGGATGAAGCAGCCGGGGTCGAGGATGGCGGCGAGGTCGCACAGTCCCTGGGCGAGCCAGTCGGCCATCGCGGAGAACGCGGCCAGCGCGGCCGAGTCTCCCCGCCGGGCGGCCTCGGTGACCGCGCTGCCCTCGATCAGCTCCGGCTTGCCACCGGCGATCTCCAGCAGCGTGGCGGCGCGCCCCGGATCGGCCTCGGCGATCTCCCTGGCCTCGATCACCAGGGCGTTGCCGCTGGCGTACTGTTCCCAGCAGCCCAGGTTCCCGCATCCGCACAGCCGTCCCTCGGGGACGAGCTGCATGTGGCCGAGCTCGGCGCCCATGCCCCAGCGGCCGCGGTAGAGCGCCCCGTCGAACACGATGCCGCCGCCGATCCCGGTGCCCACCGTCACGCACACCAGGTGGCTCTCGCCGCGCCCGGCGCCGAACCTGGCTTCGCCCCAGGCCATCGCGTTGGCGTCGTTCTCCACCACGACGGGCAGGCCGACCAGGTGGGAGACCTTCCTCTGCAGCGGCTCCTCGCGCCAGGCGAGGTTGGGCGCGAAGCGCACCAGGGCCCGTGTCTCGTCGACGAACCCGGCGGCGCCGAGCCCCACGGCCTCGATCTCCCGGTCCTTGGCCAGCTCCTTGACGACCTCGCCGATGCTCTCGGCGACCCGCTCGGGATCCCTGGCCGGGGTCGGCCGCAGCAGATGCTCGACGATGCGGCCGTCCTCGTCCACGACACCCGCCGCGATCTTGGTTCCGCCGATGTCCACACCGATGGTCAGCGCCATTGCTCGTCCTCTCCCCCTGGGCTCATCCCAGGTCGATGTGCTCCACGGGGGTCTCCGCCCGGTCGCGCTCACGCGCCCGCTGCTCGGGTGAGGGCCGGTTAAGCCCGTCGACGGCGGACCTGAAGGCGGCGAACAGCTCGCTGCCCGCCTGCATCAGGTGGTCGGTGACCGCGCTGCCCGACTCGCGCTGCGCGGCCATGGCGCGGCAGATGGGGCAGGCACGGCAGATGTACTCGTCGTGCTCGGCGACCGCCTCTCCCCACACGTCCCGGTCGTTTCCGCCGCCACCGCCGGAGAAGGCGTTGCCGAACCCGCTGACCGTGCCTCTGATCAGGTTCTTGCGCAGCTCCCTGGTCGCCTTCTGCTGGAGCGCTTCGAAGAGCTTGAAAGCCTCCTCGGCCGCGCTGCCCAGCGGGTCTCTGTCGTTGCCGGACCTCTCGGTGTCCTCGGCCCTTGCGGTCTTCTCAGTCATCAGGCCCTCCCGTCTCGAACCGTACCCGGAGAACGCCCTCCTGGAGCACCGCCTCTCGCACGGCCCTGCGGGCCAGCGCGGCGGGCAGGGCCAGGATCCTGCGGTGGGAGCCCGCGTCGACGATCAGCTCGTCGCCCTTGCGGGCCAGGCCGACCTCGCTCTTCGCGGCGAGCGGCAGCGCCAGCAGCAGCTCGCCGTCCGGGGTGATCCGCAGCGGCGCCTCGGTCGCGGGCGGGGCGAAGGGGTCGGTCTCGCCGTACATGGCCTCGGCGACCCGCGCCAGGGCGTCCGGGCCCACGGGTTCGGCCTCCAGGTAGGGCACGGTGTACAGGGGCAGCGGGGCGAAGGACTCCTCGATCTCGGCCAGGTGCCCGGCCTGGGCCTCGACCCACCTGCGCCGCCAGGGGTCGGCGCCCTCGGCGGGGAAGACCCGGTTGGCGATCACCCCGTCGACGCGGTAGCCGTACAGGCTGAGGGAGGTGAGCGTACGGCGGGCCTCGGCCAGCACGACGGCCTCGGGGGTGAGCACGAGGCGGACGCCGGCGCCGGGACCGGTGAGCAGTTCCCGGGTCTCCAGCAGTCCCCGGTGCAGCCGCTCCCCGGCGCCGACCACGTGATCCTCCGGGACGCCGACCTGGGCGATCCCGCGGACCAGCGGCGACAGCACGCGCAGCAGCCGCCTGCCCACCGGCAGCAGCCGGCTGACGTGCCAGTCGAGCGCCTCGGGCAGGGCGAGCAGCCTGAGCGTCTCGGCGGTGGGCGCGCAGTCGACGACGATCACGTCCCACGCTCCGGTGCGGGCGTGCTCGCGCAGCTGCAGCAGGGCGAGGATCTCCTCCGCGCCGGGCAGCACGGTGATCTCCTCGGCGGTGACCTCGTCCAGGCCCAGCTCGGCGAACAGGCCCCTGGCGTAGTCGCGCAGCTCGCCCCACTGGCGCTCCAGCGCCCGCTGGGTGTCCACCTGGTGCAGGTAGAGGCCGGGTGAGACCTCCTCGGGCTCACCGCCCGCGGTCACGCCGAACGCGTCGGCCAGCGAGTGGGCGGTGTCGGTCGAGACCACCAGCGTCTTGAGGCCGGACCCGGCCGCCCTGACGGCGGTCGCCGCGGCCGCGGTCGTCTTGCCGACGCCGCCCTTGCCGGTGAACAGCAGGATCCTGCTCACGGGGCCTCCCGGTCCGGTACGGCGGGCCGTACGGCACGCTCACCGGAGGCCCCGGGCCGCGCCGCGCGGGGCGTCACGGGCCCTCGACGCGCTTCTTCAGCCCCCTCAGGGCGGTGTCGATGATGACCCTCTCCGCCTTTCGCCTGATCATGCCGATCATCGGGACCTTGAGGTCGACCGCGAGCTCGTAGGTCACCTCGGTGCCGCCGCCCGCGTCGGCCAGGCGGTAGCTGCCGGTGAGCCCGGAGACCATCTTCCCCGCCTCGGTGACGCTCCACTCGACAGAGTCCTCGCCGTCCTCGCCGTGCCAGACGTAGCCGAGGGTGTACTCGTCACTGATCACTCCCGCGTCCAGGACGAACCTGACCTTCTCCGGAAGGTCGTCCTGCCCGGTGGACAGGACCCGCGCGGACTTCACCTGTCCCGCCCACTCCGGGTACGCCGGGAAGTCGGCGATGACCTTCATGACGGTCGACCGGTCCGCGCCGATCGTGATGCTCGAGGTGGTGCGATCAGCCATGCGCTTACCGTACTCGTTCATCGTTCCGGCGAGGAGGTCCGGCTCACCGATCAAGGACGGGGCGCCCCGGGCCCACCGAAGCGGCCCCGGGTCACCATTCGAGGGCGAAGGGGGTGCCCGTGCTGCGGAAGTGGCCCACGTTGAGGCACTCGGTCCTGCCGATGCGCGTGCGGGCGGCCAGCGGCTGGTGCACGTGACCGAAGAGCGCGTAGCGCGGCTGGGTCCGCCGGATCGCCTCCAGCGTGGCCTCGCTGCCCCGCTCGAAGCGCCGGGCGACCACGTCGTAGAGCAGTTCGGGAACGGCCGGGGGGATGTGGCAGCAGAGCACGTCCACCTCGCCGACCGCCTCCACCTTCCGCGCGAACTCCTCGTCGTCGATCTCGTTGGGCGTCCGGTACTGCGTGCGCAGCCCGCCCCCGACGAAGCCGAACCGCAGCCCGCCGATCTCGGCCGTCTGCCCGTCGAGCACGTGGTGCCCCTGCCGGGCGTAGTCGGGCCAGAAGCGGGGCAGGTCCACGTTGCCGTGGGTGAGGTAGGCGGGGGTAGGCATCGCGGCGAAGAGCTCGGCGTACTGCCTGCGCACCAGGCGCTCGATGTGGTCGCCGGGGTCGCCGTCCAGCGAGGCCCAGAGCGCGGCCGACATCTCCCGTGCCTCGTCGAACCGTTTGGCGGTGCGCAGCCGTACGAGCCGCGAGGCCGACTCCGGGCCGAACAGCTCGGGGAAGATCCCCTGGGAGTGGTCGTCGTAGTCGACGAACAGGATCAGGTCGCCCAGGCAGACGAGCGCGTCGGCGCCGTCTCCCGCGCGGGCCAGGGCGTCGGCTCTTCCGTGCACATCGCTGACGACATGAACCCGCATGGCCGCCATCCTAACCACCCGCCCGCGGCCGCTCCCGGGCGCGGCTGGGCCGCCGGGCACGGCCGTCCGGGCGCGGGACGGGGCTCGGGCGTAACGACTCGGACGCGGGACGGGGCTCGGGCATAACGACTCGGACGCGACACGTGCGCCGCGCGCGTGGTCAGAGGGGCACGCGGGGGGAGGCTGATACCGTGAAACCGTCCCCGAGAACGCTTGGCGACGGATCCACCCGCACGTAGCGCGTCGCGACGACCTCCGGCTCCAGGCGGCCATCGACCCGCGTCCCTCAGGAGTGAACCGTGCGCGAGTACAGCGTCCCCGTGCTGGTGGATGTCCCGGCCTCAGCCAACCTGACCGACACGGTTTTCCAGCGCGCCGAGCGGGAGCCGGGCACCGTCACCATGCGCCGCAAGGCCGGCGGCGCCTGGGCCGCCGTCACCGCAGGCGAGTTCCGCGACCAGGTGGCCGGGGTCGCCAAGGGGCTGATCGCGGCCGGTGTGGAGCCGGGCGACCGGGTGGGCCTGATGTCGCGTACCCGTTACGAGTGGACCGTCATCGACTACGCCATCTGGGCCGCCGGCGCGGTCAGCGTGCCGATCTACGAGACCTCCTCGCCCGACCAGGTCGGGTGGATCATCTCCGACAGCGGCGCGAAGGTCGTCTTCGTCGAGCTGGACGCGCACGAGGAGACCGTCCGCGAGGCGATGGCCGGCCTGCCGGAGCCGAAGAGCGTCTGGCACATCGAGAAGGGCGCCCTGGACGAGCTAACGGCCCAGGGCGCGGAGGTGACCGGGGAGACGCTGGCCGGGCGGAGGACGGGGCGCGGGCGGGCCGACCTGGCGACCATCGTCTACACCTCGGGCACGACGGGCCGCCCGAAGGGCTGCGCGCTGACCCACGACAACCTGCTGTTCACCGCGAAGAACGTCGCGGCGGGGCCGCTGGAGCCGCTGTTCACCGACGGCAGCGCGGCCCTGCTGTTCCTGCCGCTCGCGCACGTCTTCGCCCGCATGATCCAGATCGTCCTGGTCGAGACCGGCACGGTCCTCGCGCACACGCCGAACATGAAGAACGTCGCCCCCGACCTGCAGAGTTTCCGGCCGACGTTCCTGCTGGGCGTGCCCCGGGTGTTCGAGAAGGTCTACAACGCCGCCGAGCAGAAGGCCGCCGCCGAGGGCAAGGGCAAGATCTTCCACGCCGCGGTCGCGACCGCCATCGCCTGGAGCCGCGCCGAGGCCGGCGGCGGCGCCGGGGTGGGGCTCAAGCTGAAGCACGCCCTGTTCGACAGGCTCGTGTACGGCAAGCTCCGCGCGGCCACCGGCGGCAGGCTGTCGGCCGCGGTGTCGGGCGGCTCCGCCCTGGGCGAGCGGCTCTCCCACTTCTTCAAGGGCGTCGGCATCGAGGTCTTCGAGGGCTGGGGCCTGACCGAGACCTCGGCCCCCTCCGCGGTCAACCAGCCGGGCGCCAACAAGATCGGCACCGTGGGCAAGCCGTTCCCCGGCGTCACGATCGGCATCGGCGAGGACGGCGAGGTCCTGGTCAAGGGCCGCCACGTCTTCAGCGGCTACTGGAACGACGACGAGGCGACGGCGGCCGTGATCGACGCGGACGGCTGGTTCCACACCGGCGACGTCGGCGAGCTGGACCGGGACGGCTACCTGCGTCTCACCGGGCGCAAGAAGGAGCTCCTCGTCACCGCGGCGGGCAAGAACGTCGCCCCCGGCCCGCTGGAGGACCGCATCCGCGCCCACCCGCTGGTCAGCCAGGCGATGGTGGTCGGCGACGACCGGCCGTTCGTCGCCGCGCTCGTGACCCTCGACCCCGAGGCGCTGGAGCAGTGGAAGAGGGCCAACGGCCGGGCGGGGGCGGACGTCGCCGAGCTCAGCGGCGACCCGGTGATCCTGGCCGAGGTGCAGAAGGCGATCGACGACGCCAACAGGACGGTCTCGAAGGCCGAGCAGATCAAGAAGTTCGTGGTGCTCGACACCGACATCACCGAGGAGAGCGGCCACCTCACCCCGACGCTGAAGGTCAAGCGCAACGTGGTGGCCCGCGACTTCGCCGGGCAGATCGCCGCCCTGTACGGCGACGTCGTACGGAGCTGAATCCCCCGGCGGGGCGTCCCGGCGGGGTGTGCGCGGTGACGCCCCGCCGGAGGTTCTTTTCCTCTTCTTCTGGGCCTGCGCCGATTCTTCCGGGCCTGCGCCGAGACCTTCTCCGGGGGAACGGATTCCGTCTTCGCACGTCCTCGGCGACATTCCACTTCAAATGGGCGCATAATCGGACAGGGCCGGAGTCGAGGGCGATCCACTTTCTCGGTGAACGTTGCTATTTTGGATGAGTGAAAGACGCAGAAAAGGAGATTCCCGAAAAACCGGACCTTGAGGCGGATTACTGGACGATTTCTGAGGTCGCCGGATTCCTCGGCGTCCAGATCAACACCGTCAGGGTTTACAACGCCCGTTCGGTGGCCAACCAGAGAAACGGCACACCGAAAGCCGGCGATCTCCCCCGGCCGGACAGGGTATTCGGCCGTTCACCCGCGTGGCGGCCCGCCACCATCACCGTCTGGAACGAACGCGACCGGCCGGGCATGGGGGTGGGAGGCGGACGCCCCCGCGACCGATAGGCGCGGCGGACGCCTCGGGACGCCTCGGGACGCCTCGGGACGCCCCCTACCGCTGCGGCTCCGCGACCCGGTACGGCTCCGCGACGTCGCGCTTGGGCGCCACCCACTGGGGTGGGGGCTCGGTGGAGATCGTGGCCCGCTTGAAGTCGACCCGGGCGTCACCCGTCGGCTTGACGTTGAACAGCTGCCCCAGCGACTGGCTGCTGGTGGCCAGGGTGCCGCCCGCCACGGCGAGGAAGCCCATGAGGATCTTCGTCTTCTGGGCGATCATCAGGTTCGTGAGCGTGACGAGGCGGTTGAGCCACACCTCGGCCTGGGCCCTGGTGTACGGCGTGAGCCGCATGGCCTGGGCCGCGGTCACGTAGCCGAGGACGGTGGCGGCCAGGGTGCCGATCTCCAGCCAGTAGACGGCGTAGGCGTCGCGCACCTGGTCGACCTGGCCCTCCATCGTGTAGCACAGGCCGCTGAGCTTCTGCAGGTCACCGCCGAACAGCGAAGCGGCGTGCAGGAACTCCTCCCGGTCCTCGGCGATCCAGTCTCCCCTGGACAGGAAGACCGCGTTGCCGAGGATGCCCGGCAGCTCGACCTCGAGCATCTTGGCGAGCGCGTTCCAGTTGGCCTTGGCGTCGCCCATCCCCGGGACGTTCGCCACCGCCGTGGCGAGGATGGTCACCCCGGTGAGCAGGCCCGGAGCGGATCTGGCCGCCTCCTTGAGCGCGTCGATGGCCGCCTTGGACTGCAGGGCGGGAAAGGGCATGCCCCGTCAACTCCTCCCGGTCACCCCGTGTGGGCGGGGTCGTCGTCTGTGCGCGGTCGTCACTTGTAGACGACGGCGCTGTTCTCCTCCGCCAGGCGCCAGTTCCGTTTGATGGTCTCCAGCGCGGCGATCCACGCCTCGACGGTGTCGATGGAGTCCTCGACCATTCCCCGGACGTCGTCCTGCACGCCGCCGTACTTGCCGATCAGCACCGCCCCGAGCGTGCCGAACCCGGGAAAGTCCACGTCGGTGCTGCCGACGTCCTGTTTGAGACGCCGCAGGCTCGGCAGGACCTTCTCCCCGAGGTTGCGCTGGATGTTGGCGATGCAGGTGGAGGTGACGTATCTGTCCTGGGTCATGCGCGGTCTCTCCCCCGATTTCCGTGCACCCTCTGTTCACGCTCAAGTCGTCGCTCGATAAGCCGACGTTCCCGTCGACGGGACAGTATCTTGAGTTTTGTCATGTGTCACGAGTGTTTTAAGTGACATGTGATAACTCAGCGTCCAAAAGTGGACCAAGAGCATCCAAGGGGGCTTCGCGTGGCCGACTTCCGATTCGACCCTGCCGACTTCGACCCGGAGGACCTGGAACGGATGGCCGGGGAGGCCGACCGCACGCTGCGGCGCCTGGCCGGCGTTCAAGGGGAGCTCGGCGGGATACGCGGCACCGGGACGGGCGCGGACGGCATGATCGGCGCGGTCACCGACGGTTCCGGCCGCCTGGAGCGGATCGATCTCAATCCCCGTGTGATGCGCCTGGAGAGCAGGGCCCTGGCCGAGGAACTGCTCAAGGCCGTCCGCGCGGCCCAGGACGACGGCGAGCGCCAGGTCCGCGAGCTGCTCGGCGAGGCCATGGGCGGCATGGGGCTTCCCGCGGAGCCGCTCGACCTCGACGAGATCGAGGCGCGGCTGAGGCGGTCGCACGACTCCTACGCCCACGTCATGCGGGAGCGCTCGACCGGCCTCCCGTGACGCCCGGGGACCCGCGGCCCCGGCCGTGTCAGGCCCCCGTGACCACCGTCGCGTCCGGCGGCGTCACGCCCGGTTCCGTACCCGGGGTCGCCCCCGGTTCCGTGCTAGGTTCCGTACCCGGGGTCGCGCCCGATTCCGTGCTCTGTGTCGTGCCCGGTTCCGTGCTCTGTGTCGCGCCCGGTTCCGCGTTCGGAGGCGTGCCCAGCAGACGTCCGAAGCGCTCCCCGACGAGCCGGCTGTCCCACTCCCGCTCGGCCCACTCGCGCCCGCGCTCCCCCATCGCCCGCGCCGCCGCCGGATCCCGCAGCAGGCCCACGAGGGCCTCGGCCACCTCGGCCGGGGAGGTGCCGTCGACCACCAGCCCCGTCTCCCCGGGCAGGACCGCGTCGGGAGCGCCGCCCGACGAGCCCGCGACCACGGGCAGCCCGCTGGCCGACGCCTCCAGGTAGACGATGCCGAGCCCCTCGACGTCGAGGCCGCCCAGCCGGGTACGGCACGGCATCGCGAAGACGTCTCCCGCGTCGAGGTAGGCGGGCAGCGACGCCCACGGCACCGGGCCGGTGATCCGGGCCGAACCGCCCAGCGGCCGGGCGAGACGTTCGAGCGCCCCGCGGTACGGCCCGCCGCCGACGATCAGCAGCACGGCGTCCGGCACCTCGCGCAGCACCCGGGGCCAGGCCCGCAGCAGGACGTCCTGCCCCTTGCGGGGCACCAGCCGGGACAGGCAGATCACGATCGGCCGGCTCCCCAGGCCCAGCGCCGCGCGGACCCCCGCTCCGCCCGCGCCGGGGCGGAACACGCCGGTGTCGACGCCGGGCGCGAGCCGTACCAGCCTGTCCTCGGGAATCACCCGGGCCAGCCACCGCCGGGTGTACTCCCCCAGGTAGGTCACCGCGTCGGCGTGGCCGCCGATCCTCGCCAGCAGCGCGCGGGCGCCCGGGACCCCCGCCCAGGCGGCCTCGTGGCCATGGGTGATCATGATGATCCGCCGCGCCCCCGCCGCCCGCATCCGGGGCGCGAGCAGGCCGAGCGGCGCCGCCGCCCCGAACACCACCGTCTCGCACTTGAACTCGGCGACCAGCTCCGCCGCCCGGCGGGCGACCGCGCGGGTGGGCAGCATCAGGGAGGTGGGGTGGCGCACGACCGGGTACGGCTGCCGCGTGTCGAAGCCCCCGCAGCCGGGCCACCTGGGGGCGTAGACGATCACCGATTCCGGCGGGAGGCAGGCGGCCAGACCGTGCACGAACGACTGGATCCCCCCGGCCCTGGGCGGGAAGTCGTTGGTGACGATCAACGTGCGGTTCACGGCTGGGGGACGCCGTTCAGCAGTGCCCAGGAGCGCGCCATCGCGATGCGCTGCGGCGTCGTGGGGTGGGACGCGTAGAGCAGATATTCGACGACGTCCGGCGACAGGTCCGAGATGTTGGTGATCGCCAGCCGCTTCTGCATCGACACGAAGACCGCCGGATTCCGCGTCAGGTCCAGCGCGTGCGCGTCGGCACGGGCCTCGATGTGCCTGCTGACCAGGTTCTGCGCGGGCCCCGACAGGACGCCGGCCAGCGTCAGCAGCCCCATGATCAGGCCGACCGCCCTCGGGTCGGCGACCGAGGCGACCCCGGTGCGCCGCCGTACCGGCCCCGCCGAGGTCACCAGGTAGAGCAGGCACGCTCCGAAGGCCGTGCCCAGGGCGCCGACGAGCGTGCCGTACAGCACGTCACCCGCCTTGGCGTGGCCCAGCTCGTGCGCGACCACCAGCTCGACCTGGTCCGCCGGGACCCGCAGCAGCGTGTCGTAGACCACGATCCTGCGGGTCGCGCCGAATCCGGAGACGTAGGCGTTGAGCGCGGTGGTCCGCCGGGAGGCGTCGGCCACGAGCACGTTCTCGACCGGCACGCCGTCCCTGGCCGCCATCGCGAGCAGGTCGGTGCGGAGCCGCCCGGCGGGCATCGGCGTGAAGTCGTTGAAGAGAGGCTCGACCACCACCGGGTAGGCGAAGGAGGTGACGACGGTCAGCGCGAACGCCCCGACCGCCGCGGGTATCCACCAGCGGCGGTAGCGGCGGGCCAGCGCGACCACCGCGAGCACCATGATCCCCGTCAGCACGGCGCCGATCCCGATGTTCTTGGCGCGGTCGGCCGCCCACGACGGCCAGGTCTGGGTGGACAGGCCGTACTCGCGCAGGTAGGTCTCCGACCACATGCCCAGCGGCCAGCGCAGGATCGCCACGGCCACCGTCACCGCCAGGACGCCGAGCAGCACCCGCAGCCACCAGGGGCCCCTCAGGCGGCCCAGCAGCCGCGCGCCCAGCGGGGTGGCGATCAGCAGCCCCGCCACGACCAGGGTCAGGCCGAGCGACAGGTAGCCGGGAACGCTCGTGACGGCGTCGAAGGCCTCGGAACGGGCGATCTGGGCCGCGGTGAAGTCGCGGGCCGGATCCGGCGCGACGGGCGGGGCGTCGGCGGGCAGCGCCCGCCAGGGCGTGGTGAAGGCGACGACCGCCACGGTGAGCGCCCCGAGGGCGACCAGCGCCCATCCGGCCCCCCGCGGTCCCGCAGGGGCGCCCGCGGAAGTGTCCGTCACGGTCCGCGTCATGCGAGTTCCCTCCGGAGATGATCGCGCCAGGCGACGGTGAGCTCCGCCCGCGACAGGCCCAGCGTGCTGTCCACATCGCTACCGTAAAGCCTTACCAACGTCTTCTCGCCGAAGCGCTCCGCGATGTAGCGGCAGGCCAGCCAGGCCTCCTCGTAGGCCTGCGCCAGCCGTGGCGCGCCGGGGGCGAAGTCGGCGGGCTCGGGAAGCCGGGAGGGCACGACGCCCGCGCGTACCTCCTCGGCCAGCTCGGCGGCGGCCGCCCGCACCTCGATCCCCGCGTGGCGGTAGCCCACGTAGTCGGCGAACCCCTCCGACAGCCACATCGGCACCCGGCCGCCCCTGGTCGCGCCGGTGGCCACGTGGGTGAGCTCGTGGGTGATCACCACGTCCCGGCCCGCCGGGCTGAGCCTGGCGTATCCCGTCGGCAGGACGACCACCCGGCCGGCGGCGGCCATCGCGGCCAGGCCGCCGGTGGCCCCGGCCCCCGCGAGCGCGGCGGCCTCCGCGTCGGTGGCGGGGAAGAGGATCACCGCCCTGACCGGCCCCCAGACCTCCCCGACGGTACGGCAGGCGCGGTCGGCCCTCGTGGCCAGGTCCCGCAGCTCGGCGGGCGGGGCACGGTGGCCGACGACGAGCGAGCGCTCGCCGCGGACCACGGTCGCGGCCCCCGGCCACAGCTCGCGTGCCGCCCGCGGCACAGGCCGGGCCCCCGCGACCAGACCCGCGCCCATCAGCGCCAGCATCCCGGTGAGCACGGCGCGGCGCCCCCTCGGGACGGACATGTCAGCCGATGCTACTCGACCGGTGCCCGTTCTCCCGTGTACGCGCCGCATGCGGCGGCCCCGTCCATCCGGGGGCATGGACGGGGCCGTATCCCGCTTCTCAGGCGCCGGGGCGAACCGCTCCGGCGAACGCGGACCTGTAGTACCCCTTCAGCGTCACGATCCGGACCGTCTTGCCGCTGCTCGGTGAGTGGACCATCCTGCCGTGGCCGACATACATGCCCACGTGGCCCTTTCCGTAGAAGAACAGCAGGTCACCGGGGCGCAACTTGCTCCACGAGACCTTCTTCCTGACGGCGCGGTACTGGCTGGTCGTGATCCTGGGGAGGGACACGCCGGCCTTGCGCCACGCGTACTGGACGAGCCCGGAGCAGTCGAACGCGCCGGGGCCGGAGGCTCCCCAGCGATACGGGTCGCCGATCTGCTTCCTGGCCGTCCGAACGGCCGCCTTCGCTTTCACCTTCTGCAGCGCGGCCCTGCTCATCTTGGCCTTCGCCTTGCGCTTGACGTGAGTCTTCGCCGTGCTCTTGACCTGAACCGCAGCCACTGTGTCTGTCGCGTGTGCCGCCGTGGATCCCAGTGCGACCGCTCCGGTTGAGGCGGCCAGCGTGAGAACGAACCCGCCGACAGAAAGGCGGGAAAGGCGCGACAAACGAGGGTTGTGCAGGGTGGTAGACAGGATTTCTCCTTGGGACTTCCACTGATGCCTACCGGGTTAGCTGACGGATTCGGGCAGGGAAGGACGCCCTACGACACGACATGTCGATTCACCCCTGGCCATATCAAAGGCCTTTTGGTTCCCCGGCTCCGCGCCTCATGACTGCACGGACTCGGCAGGTCACCGTGGTTGGGGCGCACCCCTGAGGAAAACGGCGACCAGCTGGATTTCTATGTGGGACACCGGCCTGGGGGACCGGCATTCGGTGCGTCCGCATGGCTTGCTGACCGCGGCCAGAAGGTACCCCGGCGGCAGGGTTTCGGCAATCAATCGGTAAAAGCCGAAGATCGAAAAAAGATTTTCACGTTTATGAAATCCCTGCTCGGAACCCCGGTACACCGTTCGAATATGACCCTCATCACATTCTTGACATCGTTGCCGAAAAGCACCACTTCTGTTACATGCGTCACACCGGTTTTTTCGATCTTCGTCGTCCCGGCTCCGGACGGCCACCCTGGGAACGCTCCATCGCGTGCCTGACCTTTTGGAGACACTTCTGGGACCGTTCCATCCGAGGCGGCCCGCCCGGTGGATTCACCGGCGTGTCGCGATGGGGCACCGTCCTCGGAACCGCCTCGGAACCGCCTCGGGTCCGGCCCTCGCCGGGGCGGCCCTGCGCCCCCTTACAGGCCGTGATCCCCCGCCCCGCGGGTCAAAGCCGCCCCGGCGCCCCGGGCCGCCCTGAAGGCGCTCAGGGGCGTGGCGCCCGGGAACACTCGAAGGCCCTTCGGGAAGCGCGGCTTCAGGAGGCGCGGCTTCGGGAGCGCGCGAAGACGCCCGGGAGCGCGGTGCTCAGGGGCGCACGGCGCCGACGAAACGGCCGCCGTAGGCCGACAGCGGGGTGACCTTGACGACGTCTCCGGTCTGGGGGGCGTGGACCATCTTCCCGTCCCCGGCGTACATGCCCACGTGGCCCAGGCCGTTGCTGAAGAGGAGGTCGCCCGGCTGGAGGTCGCTCATGGAGACCTTGCGGCTGGCGCCCCAGCTCCACTGCTCCCAGGTGGTGCGGGGAAGGCTGACGCCTCCGCTGCGCCAGGAGGCCTGCATGAGGCCGGAGCAGTCCCAGCTACCCGGGCCCGTGCCGCCGTACTGGTACGGCTTGCCGATCTGGGCGTAGGCGAACGCCAGGGCGGCCCTGGCGTTGCCGGAGGCCGAGCCGGTGTACTGCATGCCCGTGCTGTTGGGGTCGCCGGCCTGGAAGGTGCCGAGCTCGCGCAGGACCTTCGTCTGGGCCTTGACCATCTTCTCGGCCTTGGCCTTCTCCGCGGCCAGCTCGTCGCGGGTCCGGTCGGCCTCGGTCAGGGCCTCCTTGGCCTTGTCGCGGCCCTGGCGCAGCGCCTTGGTGGCCTCGTCGAAGGCGTTCAGCGACTGGGCGCGGGAGGCGGAGAGCTGGTCGGCCGCGGCCAGGCCGTTCAGCAGCATGCTCGGATCGGTCTGGCCGACCAGGTTCTGCCAGCCGACGGCGCCGCTCTGGTAGCTGCTGACGGCCATGGTGATCAGGTCCTTGCGGAGACCCTCGACCTTCGCGTTCTGCCTGCCGAGGTCGCCGTTCAGCTCCCGGTACTTCTTCCGGGCCCGCTTCCAGCGCTCGCCGGCCTGGTTGTACTTCTCGACGATCTGGTCGGCCTGCTCGTTGAGCTTCGCCAGCTTCCGCTTGGCCTGGGCGATCGTCGGCTTGGGCTCGGCGGACACCCCGCCCACCGGGATCAGGAGCAGGGCGAGGGCCAGCCCCGCGGCCATCGGCCCCCGCACAAACCTAACCGGCACACCCGCCACGGCCACCGCACTGCCTCCCCAAGCCAAGACCTGGGGCGAAATAGTACAGAACCGGTAAGGGTTAGCTCACCTTTTTGGCTGTTTTGTTCATTACGAGCACGTGGCGATCCCGCAAATCCTTCCGGTCATCGCGGTGGCGTCCCGCAGCTGATCGGCCCAGTCCCGCCCGGCGGGCCTGCCGTACTCCCCGGCCCGCAGATAGATCAGCACGGCGTTTCCCCTGCGGACCACCACGCCGCGCTCCCCGCCGACGCCGGCCTTCCCGCCGTAGTAGACCTGCCCCGAGACCCTCAGGGCGTCGTCTCCGAGCCCGGTCACGGGAGCGGAGGTGTAACGGTAACCGGACGCGGAGTCCTTCCTCGACCGGCAGGCGGACAGGCCGCCGCGGAGCTGGGTCATGGCCCGCCCGGCGTCCGCCCGCGAGCCGTACAGCAGGACCTGCTCGACCTTCATGAAGTCCGGGACACCGGTGAACGTCACCGTCCTGACGGCCGTCCTGCCCGCCTTGCCCACGGCTCCCCTGCCGCAGGGATCCACCGCGAACGGGGACCTCGGCGAGTCACTGACCCTCCAGCTCGTCTGGGGATCGTCGTCCTTCACGGCTGCGGCCTTCTCGTACAGCAGGAAGCCCCTGGGGATGCCGGGGGCGGCGGCGGCCGTACCGGCGACCAGGGCGGCACAGACCAACGCGGCGATCTTCTTCATCGAACCAACCTCCAGTGTGATCCGATGAACCATAGGGCCGGAAGGCTCAGGCACGTCCCAGACGTCGCAGGAGCAACACCGAGGGAACCGGGCGCGCGCCCATCCGCCGGACCGACTCGGCCACCTCTCGGTCGGAGGAGACCACGGCGATGGCACGGCCCATGGGCTCGGCCCGGACCAGCTGGCGGATCAGGTCGTCGGCGATCTGCCCCGGGGCGCTGAACATCACCCGGACTCCCCTGGGGGCGGAGACCGGAACCGGGCCGTTCAGCTCCGCGCCGTCGAAGACGCAGGTCAGCTCGGTGCGTGTCTGCGCGTAGAGCGCGCCGAGACCGGTCAGCAGGCGGTTGCGCTGGTCGGCGAGGGTGAGCGTACCGTAGCCGGTCTTGGTCACGTTGTAACCGTCGACGATCAGATGGATCTGCGGCAGCGCGAGCAGCTGGTCGAGCAGGGCGGGATCGTCGTCGGCGAGCGCCCGCGCCGGCACCGCCTGGACGCCGTGCCTGCCCGGCGCGACGGAGGCCACCGAATCGGCGGGCCGGTGGATGCCGGAGGGCAGCGCGAGCTCCCTGCGCAACCCGGCGGCGGCGTCCTGGAGCGCGTCGAGCAGCATGCGGACCTTGGTGTCCTCCACGCTGCGGCCCTCTCGGGCCGCCCGCCGGGTGGCCTCCAGCTGGCGCTCCGCGTCGGCCGCCCGCTCGCGCAGACGGCGCAGCTCGCTCTCCCCCGCGCTTCCCGCCGCGGCGGCGGTGGCCTTGACCTCCTGCGCGGTCTCCGCCATCGTGGCGGCCCGCGTGTCGGCCGCCTTCGCGCGCTCCCGCGCGTCGTGCAGCTTGCGACGCAGGTCGGAGATCTCCGCGCGGGCCCCCTTGAGCTGCTCGCGCAGCCGGTCGGCCTCCTCCTTCGCCGCGCTCTTCTGCGCGGCGAGCTGCTCGCGCAGCCGGGTCAGCGTCTGTTCCTGGGCCGATCCCTCGGCGGCGGCGGCCGACTGCTCCAGATCCGCCCGGGCCGCCTCGACCATCTCGACCCAGCCGGGCGGCCGGGTGAGATAGGCGGCCGCGGCGACCAGCACGGGCTCGGCGGCGGGCGGCACGACGCCCTCCGCGAGGCTCTCGACCAGCTCGGGCCAGCCGGTGCCCAGCGCCTCGGCGACCAGCTCCCGGAACTTCTTGTCGGTCTCCAGCTGGGCGGCGATCGGCGCACCGCCCAGCTTGGCCCGTTTGCGGGGGTCGAACCTGGCGATCCCCTTCAGCGGCGGAGGCACGGTGGCCGCGGGCATCGATCCCAGGATCTGGGACGCCAGCTCCACGACATGTAAGCGGACCTGCTCGGGCAGCGGACGAGACAGGCCCTCTCCGGCTGAACTCATCACGGCCCCTACTCGGATTGGTCTTCACGTCAAGGGTACGGCTCCCGCACCCCGCCACCGACCTGACCGGCGGACCTGGGGCATTCACGTCCCGGGTAAACGGGACATGGAGCACTGGTTTCCGGCAGGCGTCCGATGGACGTCTCGCAGGTATACGTCATACCCACCGGACGACCTTCACCCGGGACGCGGATCCCGGCGAACGATCTCCGGCCGAGTCCGGATCCGGCCGGCGGTCTCCGGCCGGGGCTCGGGATCCCGGCGGCCGGCCGTACGCGAGGGGCGCGGCGCACGGCTCCGCGCGCGCCCGCTCAGGCCCGGTGACCGGCGTCGTGGACGGTCAAGGCGATCTGGACGCGGTTGTTCAGCTCCAGCTTGGTCAGCACCCGTGACACGTGGGCCTTGACCGTCGCCACGCTCATGTAGAGCTCGGCGGCGATCTCCGCGTTCGACCGTCCCCTGCCGACCGCGAGCGCGACCTCGCGTTCGCGCTCGCTGAGCCGGGCCAGCAACGCCAGAGCCCGCTCGCTCCGCGTCCCGGCGCCGCCGTCCGCGACGTGGGCGATGAGCTGCCGGGTCACCGCGGGCGACAGGATCGGCTCGCCCGCCCCGACCTTGCGGATCGCGGCGACCAGCTCGCCCGGCGGGGTGTCCTTCAGCAGGAATCCCGCCGCCCCCGCCCGCAGCGCCCGCAGAACCTGGGCGTCGGCGTGGAAGGTGGTCAGGACGACCACCTCGGGGGCCGGGGCGTCCGCGCGCAGCCGCTCGGTCGCGGCCAGCCCGTCGACCCCGGGCATGCGAATGTCCATCAGCACCACGTCGGGCCGGTGCCCGGCCACCGCCGCCGGCACCTCCCGCCCGTCCGCGCACTCACCCACGACGGCGAGGTCGGGGGCACCGCCGAGGATCATCGACAGCCCGGCGCGGACGAGGGCGTCGTCGTCCACGATCAGCACGCGGATCTCCGGGCCGGGCGCCCCGCCGTCCAGCCGGTCACCGTCCGGCCGGGAGAAGGATGAACTCATGCCGGTCACGTTAACCGCGCCCGGGAGTCCCGGCCGCCTCCGCCGTCCACGGCAACCACGCGCTGAGCCGGAACCGGCCGTCGAGACACCTGCCGTAGTCGAGGCGGCCGCCCGCGAGCTCGGCGCGTTCGGTGAGGCCGATCAGGCCCGCCCCGCTGCCCGGGATGGTCCGCCCCCCGGTCACGGGGTTGCGGATCTCCACGGTGAGCCCCTCGTCGGGCCCGCCCGCCACCGTGACGTCGACCCGCGCGGCGGCGGCGTGCTTACGCGCGTTGGTCAGCCCCTCCTGGGCGATCCGGTAGGCGTTCCTGCCGAGTCCGGCCGGCGCCCGGCCGGGGTCGCCCACCCGCATGTCCAGAGTCACGTCCATCCCGGCGAGCCGGGACTCCTCGACCAGGCCGGCCAGGTCGGCGAGGGTCGGCTGGGGGCGGTCCGGGGTGGTGCCCTCGGCGTCGAGGCGGAGCACGCCGATGACCTCCCGCAGATCCTGGAGCGCCTGGTGCGCCCCCGCCCTGATCACTCCGGCGACCCGGGTCAGGTCCGGCGCGGGGATGTCCGGGCGGTACTCCAGCGCGCCCGCGTGCACGCTGAGCAGCGACAGCCGGTGCGCGAGCACGTCGTGCATCTCCCTGGCGATGCGCTCGCGCTCCAGGCGCCTGGCCCGCTCCTCCCTGAGCACCGCCTCGACCTCGGCCCGCTCGGCGCGGTCGCGCAGCGAGAGCACGAGCTGGCGCCTGGCCCGCACGAACATGCCCCAGCCGATCAGCACGACGTAGCCGAGCGTGGAGAACGCGAACCCCTCCCAGAAGCCCTGATCCGGGTCGGGCCGCCACCACAGGTAGGGCACGAGCGCCGCCACGTGCAGGCCGCCCGCCAGGGCCACGGACGTGAAGGAGCGGTGCACGGCCACGGTGAACAGCGCCACGCAGCAGGCCCCCGCGGCGACGGTCGACACGGGCGAGACCGGCACCAGGGCCAGGGCCAGGCCCATCGGCCAGCGGCGGCGCAACCAGACGGCGGCGCACGCGAGCCCGCCGACGACCTGGTCGGCGACGAGCACCGGACCCGGCGTCGAGACGTCCGCGTCCAGCACCAGCGCCGCCAGGAGTCCCAGCCCCGCGGCCAGGAGGAAGACGACGGTGTCGACGATCCAGTCACGGGTCGAGCGCCGTACCGCGGCCTGCCCCTCCGGCCGGTCACCGAGCAGGACGGCCGGCAAAAGCGATCTGTACTCCGTCTGCTCGGTCACGTTCCCCGAGCGTAGGGCCGCGCGAGACGCTCCGGAACCGACCAAAGTCGATGGTCCGTCGACCTTCGGCCGACGCGCCGCGACCGTGTCCTCGGCCAGCATCGGGACCGTGAAAGCGACCCTGCGGATCCTCGGAGCCCTCTGCGTCGTGCAGGCCGTCGGCGGCACGGCCGACGGCCTGTGGGGCGGCGGGCACGGCTGGTTCCAGCTGAACCTCCCGGCCTTTCTGGAGGGCCGCCAGATCTTCGCCGGCATCGTGCTGGGCGTGCTGGGGGTGGCGCTGTGGGGTGCTTCGGGGGCCGTGAGGAGGAAGTGAGCGCCCGGCGGCACCCCCGGGGGGCAAATGTCGGTGAGGGCTCCTATGGTCGTTAACCGTGAAGTACGCCGTGCAGGGGACGCTGGACGAGCTGGGCACACCGCTGGACCAGATCACGTTCGTCGTGTTCGACCTGGAGACCACGGGAGTCTCCGCGGACGAGCACGCGATCACGGAGATCGGCGCGGTCAAGGTGCGCGGCGGTGAGGTGCTCGGCGAGTTCGGCACGCTGGTCGATCCCGGCGCCCCGATCCCCCCGTTCATCTCGGTGCTGACCGGCATCACCGACGCCATGGTCGTGACGGCGCCGAGGATCGGGTCGGTGCTGCCGTCCTTCCTGGAGTTCGCCGCGGGCACCACGCTGGTGGCGCACAACGCGGGGTTCGACCTGTCCTTCCTCAAGGCGGCCTGCGCCGCCCACGGCTACCCTCCGCCCGCCCACCCGGTGGTCGACACCGTCGTGCTGGCCCGCAGGCTGCTCACCCGAGACGAGGCCCCGAACTGCAAGCTGTCCACGCTGGCCAGGCTCTTCAGCGGTAACGAGCCCTGCCACCGCGCGCTCGCCGACGCCCGGGCGACCGTCGACGTGCTCCACGCGCTGCTGGAGCGGGCGGGCTCGTTCGGGGTGGCGACCCTGGAGGAGCTGAAGGGCTTCGTGCGCGCTCCGAGCGCCGAGCAGCGCCGGAAGCGGCACCTGGCCGACGGGGTGCCGTCGGGACCGGGTGTCTACGTGTTCGAGGACGGGCGCGGCGACCCGCTCTACGTCGGCAAGAGCACCAACCTCCGCAACCGCGTGCGCGGCTACTTCACCGCGAGCGAGACCCGGCCCAGGATCCGCGAGATGGTCGGCATCGCCGAGCGGGTCAGGACGATCGCCTGCGCGACCCCGCTGGAGGCCGAGGTCAGGGAGCTCAGGCTGATCGGGTCCGCCAAGCCGCGTTACAACCGCAGGTCCCGTTTCCCGGAGAGGATGGTCTGGCTCAAGCTCACCGACGAGCCGTTCCCCCGGCTGTCCATCGTGCGCGAGGTCAAGGACGACGGCGCGGGCTACCTCGGCCCGTTCGGCAGCGCCCGCGCCGCCGACGACGCCCGCGCCGCGCTGCACGAGACGATCCCGCTGCGGCAGTGCACCGACCGGATCACCCCGCGCACCGGCCGCCCGGCCTGCGCGCTCGCCGGGATGGGCAGGTGCGGCGCGCCCTGCGAAGGGCGCCAGAGCGTCGAGGAGTACGCCGTGCACGCGGCGGCCGCCCGCAGGGCGATGGAGGTGGACGCCACCGCGGTCTTCTCCGCGATCGAGGCCAGGATGGAGCGGCTCTCCCTCGAGCAGCGCTACGAGGAGGCGGCGGCCGACCGCGACCGGCTCGCCTCCTACATCCGCACGTCGGCGCGTATGCAGCGGCTGCGGGCGCTGACCTCGATCCCGGAGATGGTGGCCGCCGCCCCCGTGACGGGCGGCGGCGCCTGGGAGATCCACGTCGTCAGGCACGGCAGGCTGGTCTCGGCGGGGGTGATGCCCGGGGGGGCGCACCCCGTCCCGTTCGTGGACGCGCTGGTGGCCACCGCGGAGACCGTGGTGCCGGGCCCCGGCCCCGTCGCGGCGGCCGGCGCCGAGGAGACCGAGTGCGTGCTGCGCTGGCTGGAGAGCCCCGGCGTGCGGCTGGTGCGGGTGGAGGGCGGCTGGAGCCTGCCGATCGGCGGCGCGGGACGGCTCAAGGCTCGCATCGACCACGCCTACCAGGCCCGGGAACAGCACCGGCCGCGCGAGGGCCGTCCGCTGCGCTGACGGGCACGCTGATAACTTCGGTGAAAACTGCGAGCAGCTCTCAACGAGGAGGAAGCCAGTGGTCACCGCGATCGTGCACATCAAGGCCGAGGTGGACCGGATCCCCGAGGTCGCCCAGGCGATCGCCGAGATCGGCGGGGTGAGCGAGGTTTACTCCATCACCGGGGAGTACGACCTGCTGGCCATGGTCCGCGTCTCCGCCTACGAGGAGATCGCCGAGGTCATTCCCGGCCGGTTGAACAAGGTGGCCGGGGTGTTGCACACCGAGACGCACATCGCCTTCCGCACCTACTCCCGGCACGATCTGGACGCCGCCTTCTCGATCGGTCTCGGCGAGTCCGACTAGAACGGACGCTCCGCCCCGGCCGGTGAGCGCGGATCACCCGTGCCCGAGCCCGAGCCCACGCCCGCGGCGCCGCCAGGCGCCGTAAGAGGGCGGGGTCACGTGGGCGGCTGAACGCCCTGGCGCACCTCGCCCACGGTGGGCAGGCGCGCCCGCACCTCGAAGCCGCCCTCGGGCAGCGGCCCGGCCTTCAGGGTTCCGCCGAACATCGTGGCGCGCTCGCGCATGCCCAGCAGGCCGGGACCGGCGGTGACCGCGGAGGCCGCCCGGCCGTCGTCCCGGACCAGCACGTCGAGGAAGCCGGGGCGCCAGCGCAGGGTGACGTGGGCCGACCGGGCCCCGGCGTGCTTGAGGGTGTTGCCCAGCGCCTCCTGGACGATGCGGTAGGCCGACAGCTCCAGGGCGAGGCCGATCTCCACGGGGCGGCCGTCCTCGACCACCTCGACCCGCAGGCCCGCCGTACGGACCTGGGCGAGCAGGTCGCGCAGGTCGGACAGCCTGGGCTGGGGCGCCCTGCTCCCGGTGGAGCCGCCCGCCGCGCTCAGCAGGGTCAGGATCCGCTGGAGCTCCAGAAGCGACTGACGGCCCGACTCCTCGGCCACGCGCAGGGTCTCGCGGGCCCTGGCGGGGTCCTTTTCCATGATCATCCGACCGGCGCCGACGCCCAGCGTCATCATGCTGACCCCGTGGGCGACCACGTCGTGCAGTTCCCCGGCGATGCGGGCGCGTTCCCTCAGCATGACGGCACCGGCCAGCAGGTCCCGCTGCCCGGCGAGCCGGGCGCGCTCCCCGGTGAGCCGCAGAAGCAGCAGCCGCCGTTCGCGCAGAAGCCTCGCGGTCGCCAGTGACAGGCAGCAAACCGCGAGGACGAGCAGGCCGCAGGCCACCCGCTCGGTCAGAAGGTCAACACGCCACATGAGCGCAATCTAGGGCGGGGTCCGAGGGGGCTACATCCCCTCACGGGAGGATCTTGAGTCCGCCCGTGAGGGGAGAAGACCGGTCAGGCCTGCTTCAACTCCTGGCTGATGGCGACCCAGCGGTCGAGGAGGGCCTCGGCCTCGCCGGAGTCGACGGCCCGCGCGGCCTTGGCGTAGCACGCGGCCATCTCGGCGTCGAGGTCGTCACCGGCGCCCTCGGAGGAGACCAGCGCGGCGGCGGCGTTGAGCAGCACCGCGTCGCGCACCGGGCCCGTCTTGCCGCCCACCAGGTCGCGTACGGCCCGCGCGTTGAACGCCACGTCCCCGCCGCGCAGCGCCTCGGGCTCCGACCTGGGGATGTCGAGCACGGCCGGGTCGAAGACGGTCTGCCGGGCGACGCCGTCGCGCACCACCCAGACGGTCGAGGTCGTCGCGGTCGTGAGCTCGTCGAGCCCGTCGTCGCCCCGGAAGACCAGGGCCGAGACGCCGCGCTCGGCGAAGACGCCCGCGATCACGGGGAGCATGACCGGGTCGAAGATGCCGATCGCCTGGGCCTGGGGCCTGGCGGGGTTGGTCAGCGGGCCCAGGAAGTTGAAGACCGTCGGGATGCCGAGCTCGGCGCGCGCGGGCCCGACGAAGCGCAGCGCCGGGTGGTAGACCGGCGCGAAGCAGAAGGCGATGCCCGCCTCGACCGCGACCTTGGCGGTGTTCGCGGGAGACAGGTCGAGCACGATGCCCAGGTGCTCCAGCACGTCGGCGGCGCCGCAGGAGGAGGAGGCAGCCCGGTTGCCGTGCTTGACCACCCGCACACCCGCGGCGGCGGCCACGATCGCGGCCATCGTGGAGACGTTGACCGTGTGGGCGCGGTCGCCGCCGGTGCCGACGACGTCGACGACGGGCCCCTCGACCGACAGCGGGGTCGCCCGCTCCAGCATCGTGCGCGCCAGCCCGGTCAGCTCGGAGACCGTCACCCCCTTGGCCCGCAACGCCACGGCGAACCCCGCGATCTGCGCGGACGTCGCCGAACCAGACATGATCTCGTTCATCGCCCAGGCGGTCTCGTCCGCCGTCAGGTGCTCGCCCGCGAGCAGGGCGGACAACAGCGCGGGCCAGGTGGTGCGCGCGTCCATGCAGGTCTCCAGAAAGGTGTTCTAGCGGGCGGTCAGACGGGTCGACAGGCGGCGGCGCATCAGGTCGGCGACGGTGCCGGCCAGGGTCACGGGGTCGATGGGCTGGGGGACGACGGCCTCGGCGCGGGACCACTCGGCCAGCCAGCGGTCGTCACGGCGGGCGATCAGCAGGCAGATCGGCGGGCAGTCGTACACCTCGTCCTTGGCCTGCCTGGCGACCCCCATGCCGCCGGCCGGCTGGGTCTCGGCGTCGAGCACGGCCACGTCGATCTCGCCCGAGTCGAAGTGCTGGACGACCTTCGCGTGGGTGGCGCACTCCACGATCTCCACGAGAGGCACGTCGGCGGCGGGACGCCGGCCGAGGGCCTGCCGCACCTTCTCGCGGGTGTTCGCGTCGTCGCTGTAGACGAGGACCCTCATCTTGTCGTCGGTGCTCACGGTGGCACTCACTATCCCTTGTCGATGTATGGTCACCAGGGATGGTACCGGTCGTCTCGCCCGGAGACCCAGGCCGGAGCCGCACGCGAGACAATTGCCGTCCCAGACCGCTTCAGGGGGACGGTTGAGCCCCCTATTGGGGGGTCGTGCGGCGACCCGACCAGGAGAGCCGCAATAATGCTGCCCGTGGCGACAGCATCCGCAATATCAACGACGACGACAGCGCACTCGTCCCGCCGGCCAGACCTGGTCAGCGTCGGAACGATCGTGTGGCTGTCCTCTGAGCTCATGTTCTTCGCGGCGCTGTTCGCGATGTACTTCACCATCCGGTCGGTCAGCCTCGGCGAGGGACTCCCCTGGCCAGAGGCTCACCTGAACGTCCAGTTCTCGCTGGTCAACACGATCATCCTGGTCCTGTCGAGCGTGACCTGCCAGCTGGGCGTGTGGGCGGCTGAGAAGGGCCAGGTCGCCAAGCTGCGGTTCTGGTACATCGTCAGCTTCCTGATGGGCGCCGTGTTCGTCGGCGGTCAGCTGTATGAGTACAGCCAGCTGGCCCACGAGGGGCACACCCTGTCGCACTCCGCGTACGACTCGGTGTTCTACCTGACCACGGGCTTCCACGGCCTTCACGTGACCGGTGGACTGATCGCGTTCCTGTTCATGCTTGGACGCACGTACGCCGCGAAGCGCTTCACCCGTGAGCAGGCGACCAGCGCCATCGTCGTGTCCTATTACTGGCACTTCGTCGACGTGGTCTGGATTGGCCTTTTCGTGACCATCTACGGCATTCATTAAGGAATCGGGATCTCTGTGAATAGGATCACCGCTGGACGGCGGCATCCCCTCGCGAGATACGCGGTCCTGCTTCTTGCCCTGGGGCTGCTCGGTGGGTTCTACACCCTCGCGGCCCCGACGAGCGAGCGGGCTGACGCGGCGATCGCGTCCGGCAGGGCCGACGACGTCGCCGAGGGTAAGAAACTCTTCGAGCAGAGCTGCTCCAGCTGCCACGGCCTCAACGCCGAGGGCACCGCGAACGGCCCGACGCTCGTCGGCGTCGGAGCCGCCGCCGTGGACTTCCAGGTCAGCAGTGGCCGCATGCCCCTGGCCAACCCCGGCGCCCAGGCTCCGCGCAAGCAGCCGGCCCACTGGGTCAACGAGGACACCATCCGGCAGCTCTCGGCCTACATCCAGTCCCTGGGCGGCGGCCCGACCGTCCCCGGCGCCGAGCAGGTCGACCCGGCCAAGGGCGACAAGGCCAAGGGTGGCGAGCTGTTCCGGGCGAACTGCATCCAGTGCCACAACTTCGTCGGCGCCGGTGGTGCCCTGACCCAGGGCAAGTACGCTCCGCCGCTGGGCGAGGCCACCCCGACGCAGATCTACGAGGCCATGATCACCGGCCCGCAGGCGATGCCCGTGTTCAACGACAGCATCATCACGCCCGACCAGAAGCGGGACATGATCGCCTACATCGTGGGCGTGCGTGAGGAGCCCAACCCGGGCGGCGCGGGTCTCGGCCGCATCGGCCCGGTTACCGAGGGTCTGGTGGCCTGGATCGCGGGCATCAGCCTGCTGGTCCTCGCCGCCATCTGGATCACCGCGAAGAAGCGACAGGCCCACTAATGACTGACAACAACCACGACATCGAGCAGCCCGACGAACGCGTGCCACGCCGCGTCATCGGCACCCCCTCGCCCGCTGCCGGCACCTCCCTGCTGGGAACCGACGAGCAGTCCGCCGCGGGCGTCTCCGACGTCCCCGGCGTGACCCTCAAGGACGAGCAGACCGCGAGGAAGGGCGAGCGGATCGCCGCCCTGTGCTTCACCGTCACCCTGATCGCGGGCATCGCCTTCATCGTCTCCTACGTGGTCTTCCAGGTCGGCGACCTCGAGACGACCCGGACCTCGACCCTGGCCCTGGGCGGCACGCTCACGCTCGCGCTGCTCGCGATGGCCGCGGGCATGGTGGTCTGGGTCCGCCTGGTCATGCCGAAGTACAACCTGGTCCAGGAACGCCACGCGATGGCCTCGGACTCCGGGACCCGCGAGACCGTCGCCGAGACCTTCCTGCAGGGCGCGAACGAGAGCGGCTTCGTCAAGCGGCCGCTGCTGCGCCGTACGCTCCTGCTCGCCGCGGCCCCGCTGGGCCTGGCGCCGCTGGTGCTGCTGCGCGACCTCGGCCCGTCCTACAGCAACTTCCCGGAGAAGCTGCGGCACACCGTCTGGGGTGAGAAGACCAAGGACGGCAAGAACCGCAGACTCGTCGTCGAGGGCACCGGCGCGCCGATCCGCGCGGCGGACTTCAACTCCCCCGGCGGCATCCTCTCGGTCGTGCCCGAGGGCTACGAGCACGACCTCAACGCTCTGGCCAAGGCCACGCTGATCCTGATCAAGTTCCGTCCGGAGGAGATCAAGTCCGGCACGAACCTGAACTGGACGCACGACGGGATCGTCGCGTACTCCAAGATCTGCACGCACGTCGGCTGCCCCGCGGCCCTCTACGAGCAGACCACGCACCACATCCTGTGCCCGTGCCACCAGTCGACCTTCGACGCCGCCGACGGCGCCAAGGTCGTCTTCGGACCGGCCGCCCGGCCTCTGCCCCAGCTCCCGATCGCCGTGGACAACGAGGGTTACCTCGTCGCCACGGCCGACTTCTCCGTCCCGCCGGGCCCCAGCTTCTGGGAGCGCGGCGACGCCGAGGCCGAGGTCCGCAAGAACGGAGGCCACGCATGAGCCTCGAAACCGTCCCGAAGCCCATCGCGGGCGCGAGCAGTTTCATCGACGACCGCATCGGCGCGGGAAACTTCCTCAAGCGCAACCTGCGCAAGATCTTTCCCGACCACTGGTCGTTCCTGCTGGGCGAGATCGCGCTGTACTCGTTCATCGTCCTGCTGCTCACCGGCACGTTCCTGACCTTCTTCTTCAAGCCCTCCATGGGCGAGGTCATCTACAACGGTTCGTACGAGCCCCTCAAGGGCGTCGAGATGTCCGAGGCCTACGCCTCGTCGCTGAACATCAGCTTCGACGTCCGCGGTGGTCTGCTGATGCGGCAGATGCACCACTGGGCCGCCCTGCTGTTCGTCGCCGGCATGATGGTGCACGCGCTCCGGGTGTTCTTCACCGGTGCGTACCGCAAGCCGCGCGAGCTCAACTGGCTGATCGGCGTCCTGCTGCTGACCCTGGCGCTGGCCGAGGGCCTGACCGGCTACTCCCTGCCCGACGACCTGCTCTCCGGCGCCGGTCTGCGGATCACCGAGGGTGTGGCGATCTCGCTGCCGCTGGTCGGCACCTGGATCACCTTCTTCCTCTTCGGCGGCGAGTATCCCGGCCATGACGTGATCTCCCGCTTCTACTCGCTGCACATCCTGCTCATCCCGGGCATCCTGCTTGCGCTCATCACCGCCCACATGATCCTGATGTGGGTGCAGAAGCACACGCAGATGCCGGGCAAGGGCCGGACGAACACCAACGTGGTCGGCGCCCCGTTCTACCCTGCCTTCATGATCAAGGCCGGCGCCTACTTCATGTTCACGTTCGGCGTGATCGCACTGCTGGGCACCTTCGCCCAGATCAACCCGATCTGGCTGTTCGGTCCCTACACGCCGGCGGACATCTCGGCGGGTTCGCAGCCCGACTTCTACATGGGCTTCCTGGAGGGTTCGCTCCGCCTGATGCCCTCATGGGAGATCAACTTCCTGGGCTTCACGCTGCCGATGAGCGTGCTGATCCCGGCGCTGGTCCCGATGGGCATCGTCATGACGGGCCTGGCCCTGTATCCCTTCATCGAGCAGTGGGTCACCGGAGACCGCAGCGAGCACCACATCGCCGACCGTCCCCGCAACAACCCGCACCGCACCTCGATCGGCATCTCGGCGATCACCTTCTACGGGGTGCTGTGGCTGCTCGGCGCGAACGACGAGATCTCCTCGTTCTTCCACGTCTCGCTGAACTGGACGACCTACGTCGGCCGGGCCCTGGTCTTCATCGGCCCGCTGGTCGCCTACATCATCACCTACCGGATGTGCCTGGGCCTGCAGCGCAGCGACGCCGCGGTGATCGGCCACGGCGTGGAGTCGGGCGTCATCAAGCGCCTGCCCCACGGCGAGTACATCGAGGTCCACGTTCCGCCGAACGAGGACATCGCGGCCCACGTCCGGGGCAAGCAGCCGGTTCCGATGGTCGCCGCGGCCGAGACCGGCGACGAGGAGGTCCCGCCGAAGGAGATGCGCGGTCCGCTCGGCAAGCTCCGCGCCAAGATGAGCAAGGCCTACGGCGGCGAGAAGATCCCGCTGGACGAGGGTCACGGCCACGACGAGAGCCACGGCGCTCAGGTCGAGGTCGGCCCGGGCAAGGACGACAAGTCCCTGACCCACTGACCCGCCGGCCCGCCTGACGGGCGCGGATCGTCGAAGACGGGGCCCGGACACCACACGGTGTCCGGGCCCTGTCGCGTCTGTCGTCCCTCTTCCCGGACCTGTCCGCTCCCCCGTCCTTCCCTCACCGTCGTACCGCGCCCGCGTCCTCACGGCCTCCACGACACCGGGAACGCCCTCCCCACGGATCGGGGGCGACGCGGCCTCCCGCCGACGTCCCTGTACGGCCCCCTGTACGGCCCACACGACCTCGCACATCCCGCCTGGTCGGGAAGGCGGAGAAGGGGGCACGCACCTCCCAGGGACCTCTCAGGAGCTCGGAGCAGGGGCCCACGGGAGTTCCCTGAGCGGTGAACCCACCGTGAACCTCCGGCGGGTCATGGGCCGCTCGCGGAAAACCCGTGGTCGCGGGGCTCGAACGAACCCCGGAGCAGGACGAACCCGGAGCACGGACAGAGTCCGGAGCGCGGACGGACTCCGGAGCATGGGCCGATCAGGGAGCACCGGCCGACCTGCCGAGCACGAGCCGTCCCACCGAGTACCGGCCGGCCACCGGGCACGAGCGGCTCACGGGAAGCGGCTCACAGAGGAACCGGGCGCGAGCGGCTCAAAGGGACTCGGTGGTGAAGTACTTGACGCTGCTCCACTTCAGCCACTGCTTCCAGTTCTCCTGCCAGTGCCCCCACCCGTTGGTCGGCTCCAGCTTGCGCGGCGAGCCGGTGATGATGATCGGATCACCGATCAGCGTGTTGTCGATGAACCAGACGGCGTTGCCCGGGCTGACGTTGACGCAGCCGTGGCTCACGTTGGAGTAGCCCTGTGAGCCTACGGACCACGGGGCGCTGTGCACGTACTCGCCGCTGTTGGAGATGCGGACGGTGTTGTAGACGGTCATCTGGTAGTAGCCGGCGGAGCCGGGGCCGATGCCGGGCGAGGTCATGACGGTGACGGGCTCCCTGGACATGGCCAGGTGCACGCCGCTGGTCGTGTAGTACTTCCACTCGCCGCCCTGGCCCGCGCTCATGGGGATCTCCCGGACGACCTTGCCGTTGCGCCTGACGGTCAGGTGGTGGGTGAGGGTGCTGCCCTTGGTGATCTGGGAGCGGCCGACCTTGAAGCGGAGGGTCTGGCTCTGCTTGCCGTACAGGCCCCTGCCGCCCCTGACGCCCTCGAGGTGGGCGTCCAGCCGGACACGGGTGTTGGCCGGCCAGAAGGTCTTGGGCCGGAAGTGCACGGTCTTGTCGTCGAACCAGTGCCAGGCTCCGAGGACCGGCTTGGAGGTGCGGACCACCAGGTTGCGCTCGACCTCGACGCGGTCGGTGATGGGCTGGTCGAATGTGATCATGATCGGCATGCCGACGCCGACCGTCAGGCCCGTCGCCTCCTTGTTGGGCTGCAGGTCCTGGATCGCGAAGCTCTTGTCGGCCTTCACCGTGGAGAAGGAGGTGGCGGTCTGGGTGACCTTCCCCGACGGGTTCACCGCCACCGCCGTGACCTCGTAGGAGGTCCCAGGAAGCGCCGTACCCCGGCTGTGCCACTGTGTCCCGTCGGCGCTCAGCACGCCCGGCAGCGAGCCTCTGGGGCTCTTCACGGTGACGTTCTTCAGGGTTCCGCCCCGCGCGGCCACCAGGACCGTCGAGTCGGTGGGGACGTTGCCCGCCTTGTCCAGGGGGACCACGCTGACGGCGGCGTCGGCGTACTGCCTGGCCTCCGCCGTGTTCCGCGCGACGTCGGCCGGATCGTCCGAACATGAGGTCACCAGCGCCAGGACCAGCAGTCCGGCCCCCGGAATCGAACCACGCATCGCCCGCCCCACGTGTACTCCCCTGTTCAGGACCGGTCTACTGATCCTGTTATTACCCGGAGTAAGCGGAGCGCCACATATGACAGCCGGGCAGAGCCCCCAATAAACACCAAAAAACGGGCCACGGAAGCTTCCGTGGCCCGTTTCCGGGAAGAGTGGCCCGTTTCCGGGAACAAGGGACGACACCGCGGCCGCCCCCGGGATCAGTGCGAGAAGTGACCCCGGTAGTACTCGAAGACGAACCCGATCATGCTCATGATGACCGCGAAGACGCCGATCAGGAACAGCCACCAGCCGATGACCAGGCCGACCGCGGTGAGCGAGACGGCCAGGCAGACGAACAACGGCCACCAGCTGTGCGGGCTGAAGAAGCCGAGCTCTCCGGCGCCGTCGGCGATCTCGCCCTGCTTGCTGTCCTCAGGCTGCTCGCCGATGCGGCGGGCGGTGTACATGAGGTAGTAGCCGATCATGAAGGCGAAGCCCACCGAGATGGCCATCGCCGTCGTGCCGACCGGTTCCCTGGACCAGAACCAGTAGACGACGTCCACCGCGGCGAAGAAGATGCCGCAGAGGATGAACAACCAGCCCTGGACCTTCATCGGGTCTCCTCCCCCAGCTCACGTACGGCCGAGGTGATGTGCGGATACTTGAGGTCGAACGCGGGGCGCTCGGACCGGATCCGCGGCAGCGAGGTGAAGTTGTGCCGCGGCGGCGGGCAGGACGTCGCCCACTCCAGGGAGTTGCCGTAGCCCCACGGGTCGTCGACGGTGACCTTCGGGGCCGTCTTGTGGGTCCGCCACACGTTGTACAGGAACGGCAGCGTGGAGGCGCCGAGCAGGAAGGCACCGACCGAGGAGACCATGTTCAGGTCGGTGAAGCCGTCGATGGGGCTGTAGTCGGCGTAGCGGCGCGGGAAGCCCGCGGCGCCGAGCCAGTGCTGCACCAGGAAGGTGGTGTGGAAGCCGATGAACAGCGTCCAGAAGTGGACCTTGCCCAGGGTGTCGTTGAGCATCTTGCCGGTGAACTTGGGCCACCAGAAGTAGAAGCCCGCGAACATCGCGAACACCACGGTGCCGAAGACGACGTAGTGGAAGTGCGCCACCACGAAGTAGGAGTCCGACACCTGGAAGTCCAGCGGCGGGGAGGCGAGGATGACGCCGGTCAGGCCGCCGAACAGGAAGGTGACCAGGAAGCCGATCGAGAACAGCATCGGCGACTCGAAGGACAGGTGTCCCCGCCACATCGTGCCGATCCAGTTGAAGAACTTCACACCGGTCGGGACCGCGATGAGGAACGTCATGAACGAGAAGAACGGCAGCAGCACCTGGCCGGTCGGGAACATGTGGTGCGCCCACACGGTGATCGACAGACCGGCGATGGCGATGGTGGCGCCGACCAGGCCGATGTAGCCGAACAGCGGCTTGCGGCTGAAGACCGGCAGGATCTCGGTGACGATGCCGAAGAACGGCAGCGCGATGATGTACACCTCGGGGTGGCCGAAGAACCAGAACAGGTGCTGCCAGAGCATCGCACCGCCGGTGGCCGGGTCGAAGATGTGCGTGCCGAGCTTGCGGTCGGCCTCCAGGGCCAGCAGCGCGGCGGCCAGCACCGGGAAGGCCATCAGCACCAGGATCGAGGTGAGCAGGACGTTCCAGGTGAACATCGGCATGCGGAACATCGTCATGCCGGGCGCCCGCATGCAGATGATCGTGGTGATGAAGTTGACCGAGCCGAGGATCGTGCCCAGACCGCTGATGGTCAGGCCGACGATCCACAGGTCACCGCCGATGCCGGGCGAGCTGATGGCGTTCGACAGCGGGGTGTAGGCGAACCAGCCGAAGCTGGCCGCGCCGCCCGGGGTAAGGAAACCCGACAGGGCGATGGTGCTGCCGAAGGTGAACAGCCAGTAGCTCACCATGTTCAGACGCGGGAAGGCCACGTCCGGCGCGCCGATCTGCAGCGGCATGAGCTCGTTGGCGAAGCCGGCGAACAGCGGCGTCGCGAACATGAGCAGCATGACCGTGCCGTGCATGGTGAACAGCTGGTTGAACTGCTCGTTGCTGGTGAACTGCAGTCCGGGCTGCGCCAGCTCCGCTCGCATGATCAGCGCCATGACGCCGCCGATCAGGAAGAACACGAACGAGGTGATGAGGTAGAGGTGTCCAATGATCTTGTGATCGGTGGACGACGTCCACTTCGCGATGATCGACCCCTTGCGGGTCGCCACCGGGGGGAGCGCAATGGGCTCGTTAAGTGCGGTCACTGGGCACCCGCCTGACTAGCGATGTACTGATCGAACTCGGCCTGGGGGACGAGCTTCACCGAGAACAGCATCCGGCTGTGGTCGGTACCGCACAGCTCGGCGCAGCGGCCGGCGTAGATGCCCGGCTTGTCGAGGGTCTCCACCTCGAACTTGTTCTTCACACCCGGGATGACGTCCCGCTTGAAGTGGAAGGCGGGCACCCAGAAGGAGTGGATGACGTCCGGCGAGACGAGGTCGAACTCGACCTTCTTGCCGACGGGCAGCATCAGCTGCGGGCCCTGGGTGTAGTCGCTGACGGGGGTGCCGACGACCGGGACCTGCTTGCCGTTGTAGTCGGTGGTGAAGCGCCAGCTCCACTGGAAACCCTCGACCTTGACCTTCACGTCGGGCTGCCCGGAGACCGTGTTGATGTAGTTCTGGTCCCGCGCGGTGAAGAAGAAGAACACTCCGACCATGATGATCGGCACAACGGTGTAGAGGATCTCGATCGGGAGGTTGTAGCGCACCTGCGGCGGCAGCTCCTCCTTCGCGTTCTTCCTCTTACGGTGGAACGCCACGGACCACAGGATCAGGCCCCACACGACCACACCGGTGGCGAGAGCCGCGATCCAGGACCCGTTCCACAGATTCTGGACGGTGTCGGCCTGCTTGGTGATGCCGACGGGCATTCCGCCACGGGACCACTCATCGGCACTGCACGCCGTCACGGACACCAGCAGCAGCGCCAGAGCGGCGGCGCGTGGCACCCGGCGGCGTGCCAACGGACGCCGTGCAGAACGGCGGGTCGGACTCACGGATCGCCTACCCCACAGATGAAGCCCAGGAGTCGCTCCTGGGCGGTCGTTTGTTCTTGTTCACAACTTGTAGTTCACAGCTTTACGCTGGGGGACACATTAGCGCGGACCGCCCTCGCCCCCCCGCGCAGCCCCCGATTGCGTCGCACGTGATGCGACGATTGGGGTGTGGCGTACTTCGACGCGGCCTCCACAGAGCCGCTGCACCCTCAGGCGCGCGAGGCTCTGATCGCGGCACTCGACGTCGGCTGGACCGACCCAGCGAGGCTGTACGGTCCCGCCCGCCGGGCAAGGATGTTACTGGAACAAGCGCGCACAGAGGTGGCCGAAGCCCTGGGGGCGCGTCCCGACGAGGTCTCGTTCACCGCCTCCGGCACCCAGGCCGTGCATCTGGGCGTCCTGGGCACCCTGCACGGGCGGCGCAGGGCGGGGCGCCGCCTGGTGACCTCGGCGGTCGAGCACTCCAGTGTGCTGCACGCGGCGGGGATCCACGAACGCGACGGCGGTTCGGTGGAGACGGTCGGCGTCGGCCGTACCGGCGCGGTCGATCCGGCGGCGTTCCGGGAGGCGGTCCTGGCCGAGGGCACGGCCCTGGCCTGCCTGCAGAGCGCCAACCACGAGGTCGGAACGCTCCAGCCGGTGGCCGAGGCGGCGGCGGCCTGCGCCGAGGCGGGGGTGCCGCTGCTGGTCGACGCCGCGCAGACCGCGGGCCGGATGCCGCCGCCCGGCGGCTGGTCGGTGCTGACGGCGAGCGCGCACAAGTGGGGCGGCCCCGCGGGCGTGGGCGTCCTGGTGGTCCGCAAGGGCACCCGGTGGCGCAGCCCGCTCCCCGAGGACGAGCGTGAGCGCCGCAGGGTCCCGGGATTCGAGAACGTGCCCGCGATCGTCGCGTCGGCCGCGGCGCTGCGCGCCATGATCGCCGAGTCGGCCAGGGAGTCGGCGCGCCTTTCCGCGCTGGTCGACCGGATCAGGACGGAGGTCCCCCGGCTGGTCCCCGACGTCGAGGTGATCGGCGATCCGGTCGCCCGCGCCCCACATATTGTCACCTTTTCGTGTCTTTACGTGGAAGGTGAGGCGTTGCTGACAGAATTGGATAAGGCAGGATTCGCCGTATCCTCCGGCAGCTCCTGCACGGCCAGTACGCTTCGTCCGTCACACGTTTTGGAGGCCATGGGCGTGCTTACGCACGGGAACGTCCGGGTATCGCTGCCCCGAGGCGCGTCCGCGACGGATGTCGACCGGTTCCTCGCCGTCCTGCCGGACATGGTGAGGAGGATTCGTGAGGACGCGGGAGTGAAATCATGATCAACATTCGGGGAGTGAAAGCTTCATGACGTCCGTGCGGACCGCCGCGGAGGGTGCCACCCAGCCGCCGGCCCTGACCATCGACGCGCTGGGCAAGAAATGCCCCATCCCCATCATCATGCTCGCCGAGCAGATCAACCACGTGCCGCTCAACGCGATCGTCTCGGTCCTCGCCGACGACCCGGCGGCGTTCACCGACGTCCCTGCCTGGTGCAGGCTGAAGTCGCACCACCACGTGGGGAGCTACGAGCTTCCCGAGGGCGGCTGGGCCATCCACGTGCGGCGCAACTACTGACGCCCCTCGGGAGCCGCTGACGCCCCTCGGGCCGGCGTCCCGGCGCCCGGCGGCCCCGCGACGCGGCCCTCGGGCGGCGCCGGGCGGGGCCAGACCCTGACAAGGTCGTGGCGAGGCCGTACGGACGGAGCCGCGTGACGGACGGCGCCGCCCTCACGCGGCTCCGCCTCCGCGGAGGGTACGGCGAGCGCCAGGGGCCGACGGCCCCCTCATGCCCGCCGTACCGCGTGCCTCCCGCCCCGGAGGGCTCAGAGGTGCCTCGTGCCCCGGAGGGCTCAGGCGTAGTGGCACTTCACGAAGGCGGCGACCTCGTCGGCGGCCTCCGGGCCGTAGGCGGCGGCGAAGCGGTCGAGGAAGCCCCGCTGGCCGAGCTCGTACTCCTGGCCGCCGACGTGCTCGAGAACGTGGGTGGCGGTGAGGTTGCCGATCTGGCCGCAGCGCTCCAGGGACAGGTCCCACGCGAGACCCGCCAGGAAGCCGGCGCGGAAGGCGTCGCCGACGCCGGTCGGGTCGGCCTTGCCCAGCTCGGGGGCGGGCGCGATGTGCAGCGACGGCTCGCCCTTGCGGTCGATCACGGCGCCCTTGGGGCCGAGCGTGGTGATCCGGACGCCGACCCGGTCGAGGACCTCCTCGTCGGACCAGCCCGTCTTCTGCTCGATCAGGCCCTTCTCGTAGTCGTTGCCGAACAGGTAGGCCGCCCCGTCGACCAGCCGCCGGATGTCCTCTCCCGGCATGCGGGCGAGCTGCTGCGACAGGTCGGCGGCGAACGGGATGCCGCGGTTCTTGGCCTCGTCGGTGTGCCTGAGCATCGCGTCGGGGTCGTTGGGGCTGACCAGGACGAGGTCGAGGCCGTCTAGGCGGTCGGCGACCGGGCCCAGCTCGATCATCCGCGCCTCGGCCATGGCGCCGGTGTAGAAGGAGGCGATCTGGTTGTGCTCCTCGTCGGTCGTGCACAGGAACCGGGCGGTGTGGTGGATCTCGGAGACGCGCACGGAGTCACAGTCGACGCCGTGCCGCTCGAGCCAGGACCGGTAGTCGGCGAAGTCCGCGCCGACCGCGCCGACCAGGACGGGTCGCAGCCCCAGGCAGCCCATGCCGAAGGCGATGTTGGCCGCGCAGCCTCCTCGGCGGATCTGCAGGTCGTCCACGAGGAACGACAGGGAGACCCGGTCCAGCTGCTCGGCGATGAGCTGGTCGCCGAAGCGGCCGGGGAAGGTCATCAGATGATCGGTCGCGATTGAGCCGGTGACGGCGATGCGCACGGGATCATTCTCCTCGTTGTCAGCATCTACGGAAAGGACGGGGATTGGAGCCCCGCAAGAATACGCGACCACGCAGACGCGCGACGGCCCCGCAAGGTGACAGATATCACCTCGCGAGGCCGCCGTACATCACTTGTCGATCGTGGCCGCGCGTGTCCGCGCGCGTTCGCCTAGTTGAACGAGTCGCCACAGGCGCAGGAGCCGGTGGCGTTCGGGTTGTCGATCGTGAAGCCCTGCTTCTCGATCGTGTCGACGAAGTCGACCGTGGCGCCCGTGAGGTACGGCGCGCTCATCCGGTCGGTGACCACGCTGACGCCGTTGAAGTCCGTGACGACGTCGCCGTCCATGGAGCGGTCGTCGAAGAAGAGCTGGTAGCGCAGGCCGGAACAGCCACCCGGCTGCACGGCCACGCGCAGCTGAAGGCCTTCCTCACCCTGCTGCTCCAGCAGGCTCTTGACCTTGGCCGCGGCCGCGTCAGTGAGGGTCAGGCCCTGTGCCGTGGTCTCGCTGCTGTGAACCGACATGTGGTGACTCCCGCGTCTGCGTCAACCGCCCGTTCGGAACGGTTGTCTGATGTTGACGTCCTTCTTAGACGCTACCAACACGCGCCGACGGCTACACATTCCTGAGACCGCAACCCTCATCCGACCCCGGAATAAATCCCCCTACGGCGTGTGTCATCATTAGTCGTCAGTTCGACGATAAGGGGGTGTGGTCGTGACGACCACCGAGACCGGACTTCCGCTTTTCGTCCTCGGCAGGGGGACCGATCCGCACAGCGAGCGCGGTGTCGACTGTCCCGGTGAGCTGCCGGCAGCCTCGGACCCGGCGCTCGTCGAGCGCGCCAGGCGGGCCAAGGCCGCACTCGGCGAGCGGGTCTTCGTTCTGGGGCACCACTACCAGCGCGACGAGGTCATCCAGTTCGCCGACGTGACCGGCGACTCGTTCAAGCTCGCCAGGGAGGCCGCCGCCAGGCCCGGCGCGGAGTACATCGTCTTCTGCGGCGTGCACTTCATGGCCGAGTCCGCCGACATCCTCACCAACGACTCCCAGAAGGTCGTGCTGCCCGACCTCGCGGCCGGCTGCTCGATGGCCGACATGGCCACCTTCGACCAGGTGGAGGAGTGCTGGGAGGTGCTGGAGGACGCCGGGATCGCCGGTGTCACGGTCCCGGTCACCTACATGAATTCCAGCGCCGACATCAAGGCGTTCTGCGGGCGTAACGGCGGCGCCGTGTGCACCTCCTCCAACGCCAGGCGCGCCCTCGACTGGGCGTTCTCCCGGGGCGAGAAGGTGCTGTTCCTGCCCGACCAGCACCTGGGCCGCAACACCGCGGTGCTGGAGATGGGCCTGTCGCTGGACGACTGCGTCGTGTACAACCCGCACCGGCCGAACGGCGGCCTGACCGCCGAGCAGCTCGAGAACGCCAAGATGATCCTGTGGAAGGGCCACTGCTCGGTCCACGGCCGCTTCACCGCCGGCTGCGTGGACGACGTCCGCGCCCGGATCCCCGGGGTCAACGTGCTGGTCCACCCCGAGTGCAGGCACGAGGTGGTCACCAAGGCCGACTACGTCGGCTCGACCGAGTACATCATCAAGAAGCTCCAGGAGGCCCCGGCCGGATCCTCGTGGGCGGTGGGCACCGAGCTGAACCTGGTCAAGCGGCTGGGGCAGATGTTCCCCGACAAGAACGTCACGTTCCTCGACAAGACCGTCTGCTACTGCTCGACGATGAACAGGATCGACCTGCCGCACCTGGTGTGGGCGCTGGAGTCCCTGGCGGCCGGGCAGGTGGCCAACCAGATCACCGTGGACCCGGAGACCACCCGCTGGGCCAAGGTCGCCCTGGACCGGATGCTGGCCCTGCCCTGACCGTCCGCTCCCCCGGCCGGCGCCCGCGGGCGGTGTCCGGCCCGGTGGGGTCCCCGGCCTACCGCAGCGCGTAGACCACCTGGACGTTGACCGAGACGGCCTGCTGGCCGGGGCTGATCGAGGCCTTGTCCGCCGCCAGGCCGGCGCCGTAGGCCATCGGCCGGGGCGGGGTGACGTTCTCCTCGGTGATCCTCACGACCTGGCCGAGCTCGCGCCCCGACAGCCTGGCGTACTGCTCGGCGCGGGCCCTGGCGTCCTTGAACGCCGCCTCACGCGCGGCCCTGAGCAGTCTGCGGCCGTCGGAGATCTCGAAGGAGATGCCGTTCAGCCGGACCTCCTCACCCGCGGCCACCGCCGCCTCGATGACCCGGTCCGCGCTCTCGACGTCGCGCACCACCGCCTCGACGCCCTGTGCGGCCCGGTAGCCGGCGACCTTGGGGTAGTTGTCGTACTCGGGCCCGAGGGAGAGCTCGTTCGTCCGCAGGTCCTTGGCGTCGATCCCCGTGTCGAGCAGTGCCTTCGTCAGCCTGGCCGCGGCCTGGCGCGCGTCGGCGAAGGCCTGTCCCGCGGTGGGGCGGCGCACCTCGACGCCGACGTTCAGACGCATGACGTCGGGGGCGGAGGACAGGCTCGCCTCCCCCACGACCGTCACCTGGGCTTGCCTTTCGTTCACGATCACCCTCGCAGCGTCGGAGTCGGAATCGGCGAACGCGGCCCCGCCGAACATCCCCATGGTGACGAGCGCGGTCACGGCCACGGTGTGAGACAACTTGATCATAGGGTCCATGCCAGCACGGAAGGCCGGTGGCGCCGGGGAGGCTCCTGGACGCCCTGCCGTGTCTTGAAGATCAGATTACGGCGCGCTCCCGCCACCAGGCGAACAGCCCCGCCTCGCCCTCGACGGCGTGGTCGTCCGCGCTCCGCCTGCCCCACACCACCTGCAGCAGGTCGGCGGCGGTCGCGGTGCGGACGGTGACGGTCCCCGGCCGCGGGGAGCGCTCGTAATGGAAGCGGTCGGGGTCGAGGGTGACCGTCCACCCGGCTCCGGTGTCGGTCTGCAGGGAGATCGTCTCGCCCGCCCCTCGCAGCTCGGCGACGCCGGGGCTCCAGCGCGCGTAGGGCAGGACGTCCAGGAACTCCTCGACGCCGTCGGCCGCGACGTCCTCCTCGACCGAGACCGGGACGCCCAGCGCGAGCTCGGCGTCGATCCGGTGGACCACGGTCTCGTGCAGCTGCCGCCGCGACCAGAACCGCGCGTGCCTGTCGCCGCCCCAGGCCCACATCGGCGCGCCGGGATCGGCCGCGAGCAGTGCCTCGGTCAGCGGGGCCGCGCCCTCGGCGAGCCAGGCGGGGTAGTCCGCCGCGTGCGCGGGCAGGCCCATCTCCGCCGTGTCGCGGTCGTAGCGCCGTTCGGCCAGGTCGCGCACCATCGCGGTCGCCCACCTGTGCACCCCGCCGGTGTGGACGGTGAGCGCGGCCAGATCCCAGCCGGGGCAGGTTCGCACCTCGGTGGACATGTCACGGCCCCGCAGCGTCTCGGCCATCCGGGCGATCTCCCGGCCGACGGCCTCGGCGTGCTCTTCGTGGGTCCAGTCCCTCAACTCAGTCCTTTCGTGTGAAGCGCACGTACTGCTTCTCGTACTCCTTGGCGTCGGTGCTGACCGCCAGGACCCGTTTCACCCGGCCCTGGAAGTCGATCACCACGACCTCGTAACCGCCGCCCTTGCGCCGCCAGCCCGCGATGTGCTGGTCGTCGTACCAGCCGATGAGCCGGTCGGTCTCGAAGGGGACCCGGTAGCGGGCGTCCTCGTCGAAGGCGGTGGACCAGATGCAGACCTCCCGGCTCTCCCCCTTGTCCTTCCCCTTGCAGTACGTCATGATCAACCCCCCCGAGGGGGAGACGTCGTCGCCCTCCACGGTGATCGGGGTGCCGACGTCGAGCAGGGTCTGCAGCACGGTGCCCTGCAGGTCGTAGAAGCGGATGCGCTTGGTCTTGCCGACGAGCGCCCAGCTGCCGACGGCCTTGCCGTCCCCTCGCCAGAAGTAGCTCCACTTGCCCACGTCCTTCTCCTTCACGTGGACGATCCTGGCCTTCTTCCTCGCGATGTCGATGATCGCGTAGCCGTACTCCTTGCTGATGTCCCCGACCGCCTCGTACAGCGTCACCAGGCCCCGCCGGCCGTCGGCGGACCACTGCGGCACGGTCGGGTAGACCGGCGCCTTGGTTGTCTTGATCTTGGTCACGGCGCCGGTCGCCCGGTCGACGATCGAGACGATGGCGTAGTTGTTCGCGTCGTACTGCCGGTCGGTCGCCAGCGCCTGGGTGCCCGAGGGGCTCACCGTGTACTCGAAGTACTTGTCGTTCTTGGCGAAGGCGCCGCCGGGGCTGCGGACGTAGAGGGTCTGACCCCCGTCGGGGCTGTAGGAGGTCAGCCTGATCGGGTCGTCGTCGCTCTCGTGGAGAGTGATCGAGAGGCCCGGAATCTTGACCTTCCTCGTCGCCTCGGGAAGCTCGGGGACCGTCGGGGTCGGGCTGGCCGGGAGCTCACCCTTCTGGGTGGCCGAGGGCTCGGCAGGCCCGGTGGCCTCCGGGGTGCGGGCCGCGCCGGTGGCGACGGTCCCGCCCGTCCCGGTGCCGCGCGTCGCCAGCGTGATCCCGCCCGCGGCCAGCAGGGCGACCACGAGCCCGGCGCCGACCGCGATCCAGACCCCGCGCCCGCGCCCACGCCCGGCCTCCTGCCCCCGGTACGGCGCCGCCCCCGGAGACGGTTGGGGCACCGGGCCGCCGTAGGGCTGCGGGGACATCTGCTGCGGGGGGACCGGTCCCGGCTGCGTGGGCATCTGCTGGGGATGGCCCGGCCCCGGCTGCGGATATCCCGGACCGCCGTAGCGGGTCTGCCCGTAGTCGGCGGGGGCGGCTCCCACGTCGTGGAAGCCCTGCGGGACGCCGGGTCCCGTCTGGCCGGGGTTGACGTTCTGGCCGGGATAGGCGACCTGGTCCGGGTAGGTGTGCTGACCGGGATGGACGTTCTGGCCGGGGTAGGCGCCGGGGTAGGCGACCTGGTCCGGATAGGTGCCCTGGCCGGGATGTCCGTGCTGACCGGGATGGGGGTACGGTCCGCCGACGGGACCGGCCGGTCCCGCGTGCTCCGGCCCGGAGGCCTGGCCGTAGGCGTTCCACCCGGCCTGCGGGTGCCCGCCCGGACCCGTCTGCTGCGCGGCGGCGGCCGATCCCTCGGCCAGGATGCCCCGGGGCGCGGTCGGCATGGCGACGCCGGGCGCGCCGCCCGCGTGGCCGAGCAGCCGCAGCAGGGCGTCCCCCGCGGTGGGACGCAGGGTCGCGTCCTTGGACAGGCACTGCCCGACCAGCTCGCGCAGCGCCGGATCCGTGATCGCCCGCAGGTCGGGCTCCATGTTCATGATCCGGTTGAAGATCGCGGGCAGGCTGTCGGTGCCGAACGGCGGCTGGCCGGTGGCCGCGAAGACCATCGTGCAGCCCCAGGCGAACATGTCGGCGGGCGATCCGGCGTTCTCCCCCGCCAGTTGCTCGGGGGTCATGTAGGAGGGGGTGCCGATCGCCGTCGCGGTCAGCGTCGAGGTCCGGTCGAGCGCCTTGGCGATGCCGAAGTCGATCACCCGGGGGCCGTCGGGGGCGAGCAGCACGTTGGACGGCTTGAAGTCCCGGTGCACGATCCCCGCCTGGTGGATCGCGACGAGGGCGGTAACCGTGCCGATCGCCAGGCGGTGCAGGGCCGAGCCCTCGCGTGGTCCCTCCGCGGCCACGACCTCGGCCAGCGTGGGGCCGTCGATGTACTCGCTGACGATGTACGGGCGGTGCTGGTCGACCCCGGTGTCGATGACCGCGGCGGTGCAGAACGGCGCCACCCGCTGGGTCGTGCTGACCTCGCGGACGAAACGTTCCATCGCCTCCTCGTCCTGCGCGAGGTCGGCGCGGAGCAGTTTGACCGCGACGCGGGCGCCCGTGGGCGAGACGCCGAGATAGACCGTTCCCTGGCCGCCCTCACCGAGCCGCCCGGTGAGCCGGTACTCCCGCACCTGCTCGGGGTCCCCAGGTCGCAAGGACGCGAGGTCCGGCATACCCAACCCTCTCTTTAGGGACTTTTTACGCTCCATTGTGGCGGCAAAGCATCACGGCCAGTGCATCAATCCCGAAGCGGGCGGACCGAAAAGCGCTATCCGCGCGGTGTGTCCGGTGGTTCGCGGCGGAGGGAGCCGAGCGTTCCGACCGCTTCGACGATGGCCTCCGGGCGTTCGAGCTGGATCTCGTGACCGGTCCCCGGCAGGGCGACCAGCCGGGCGTTCAGGAGCTCGGCCAGGGCCCGGTGGCGGGGATCGCCCGGCCCGCCGCTGAGGATGACGACCTCGATCCCGGGAAGGGGATGGCTCCGGCGCAACTCGGCGAGTTCGGCGGCCATGTCGGGATAGGCCAGCCACTCGGCCAGCGCGGCGGCCAGGACCCGGCCCCTGCCGTAGACCAGGCGGGCGCGGTCGTGCGGGCCCATGACGAGGCGGTGGGCGAGGGGCAGCGTCAGCCAGGCGAGCGCGGTGGCGCCGAACGTCCCGCCCAGGGCGGGCAGGACCCCCTGCACGGCGCGCACGAGAGCCGCCCGCGCCCGCCCCCTGGGCCTGAGCCCCGGCTCGCAGCTGGGATCGACCAGGACCAGGCCCGCCGCCCGCCCGGGGTGGAGCCGGGCGAAGGCCTCGGCGTGCCAGCCGGCGACCGAGTGACCGACGACCAGCGCGCGATCGGCGAGCGCGGCGATCCGCTCCGCCTCCTCACGCAGCGTGGGCGGGCCGAGGTGGGCCGAGCTGAGTCCCAGGCCCGGACGGTCGAAGCGGATCACCCGGTGGTCGCCGCTCAGGCCCGCGGCGACCCGGTCCCAGTGGAACCACGCCCCGGCCATCCCCGCGCAGATCACCACCGGCGGCCCGTCCGCCCCCTCGGGCAGGACGTGCGTCTTCGGCGGGGCCGCCCGTGTCCTGTCCCGCCACAGCGCGGCCCCCACCAGCAGGAGCCAGAGCGCGACGATCCCGACCTGGAAGCGCTGCGCCGTGCCCACCGGCCCCCGGAGCCCGGCGACCGTCAGCGCCGCGACCAGGGACAGGGTCCACAGCGTCGCGACGGCCATGAGGGCGGCCAGCGCGGCTCCGCCGTACACCAGGATCGGCCACCTGCGCCGCCGCAGCGCACTCAGCGGCAGCGCCACGAGGCTGACCGCCACTCCCGCGAGCGCCAGCGAACTGGCCACCGCGTGGATCCGGTGGGCGGCCGAGACCCGGCCCGTGGCCTCGGCCACCGCGCAGGAGGGATCACTCAGCGCGGCACAGTCGAGCGGGAAGAGCGCCGCGTCCAGGACCGTCATCACACCGAACAGCGCGAGCCCGAGCCACCCCGCCGCCCCCGCCCGCCCGGGCCGCTCGTCGGGCGCCAGCGCGACCCCCGCCAGGCAGGCGGTCCCGGCCGCCACGTCGGCGGCCCGCACCAGCCACGACCAGGGCTGGCCGACGATCGCCAGCTCGCTGAGGTAGGCCCAGGAGCGGTCGATCCCCGGGTTGAGGAACTGCAGCGGCACCCAGGCGCCGTAGCACAGGCCCGCGAGCAGGAACGCGCGGGCGGCGGCCAGGGTCACCCTTCGCCTGGAGCGCACCGCTCACAGCCCGGGAGCGCCCCAGAGGGGGAACCAGCGGCCGAGGTCGGGCTCGATCCTCAGCTCCCCTTCGAGGGCCGCGCGCACCTGGAGTTCGAGCGCGTTGTCCCTGCGCTGGCCGGCCAGCGGCGCGAAGGGGTAGAAGGTGCCTCTTTTGTAGAGGTAGACCAGGGCGAGCCCGCGTCCCACCCCGGCCACGGATTCGAGCGGGGAACCGTCCGGCGGACCGTCCGGGGAGATGCCGAAGACCACCAGGGAACAGAGCAGGGAGGGGCCGAAGCCCGCCGCCTCCAGGGAGGAGTTGACGGCGTGCAGGTCGGTGACCAGCTCACCGACCTGGTCGGGCGTACGGTGCACCACCAGCCAGCTGTAGCCGTAGGGGTCCTTGGACTGCGTGATCGGCGGCCCTTCCCCGGTGTCGAGCAGCCCCAGGACGTCGTGCTCCAGGGTGGTGAACGCCCCGCCCTCGGCCGCGCGGAAGCAGACCGAACCGGTCCCGATCGGCTCCAGCCCGGTCGCGGCCTGCAGGGTCACCGCGGCGGACGGCAGCGCGAACAGCGCGTCCAGGTCGGGCTTGACCGGCTCGGTACGGCCCAGCAGCGCGTCCCACCATCTGGCCACCTGTCACACCCCCCGGCCGAGCTGGGCGGAGATCTGCCTGAGCTGTTCCAGACGCCGCTCCAGCGGCGGGTGGGTGGCGAACAACGAGGCCAGGGACGCGCCCCCGCGACCGGCCAGCGCCGGCGCGAAGAAGAAGGCGTTGAACGGCTCGGCCTCGCGCAGATCCCTGGTCGGGATGCGGGCCATCTCGCCGCTGACCTTGACCAGCGCGCTGGCCAGCACGGAGGGCCGCTGGGTGAGCAACGCCCCCGCGCGGTCGGCGGCCAGCTCACGGTAGCGGGAAAGGGCGCGGGTGAGCAGGAAGCTGACCGCGTAGACCAGGAGCGAGACCAGCATCACGATCAGGCCGATCGGCGGGCCGTTCTGGTTGTCCCTGCGCCCGCCCAGGCCGCTGTAGAGCGCGACCCTGGTCATCAGCCCGGCGACGATGCCGAGGAAGGAGGCGATGGTCATCACCGCGACGTCGCGATGGGCGACGTGGGACATCTCGTGGGCGAGCACGCCCTCGATCTCGGCGGGCTCCAGCCGCCGCAGCAGCCCGGTGGTCGCGCAGACCACGGAGTTCTTCTGGTTGCGGCCGGTGGCGAACGCGTTCGGGACGTCCGAGTCCGCGATCGCCACCCGCGGCTTGGGCATGTCGGCCATCGCGCAGAGACGGTCGATCATGCCGTGTAGCTCGGGAGCCTCCTGCGGGCTGACGACACGCCCGTGCATCGCGAACAGCGCGATGCGGTCGGACATGAAGTACTGCACTGCGAGGATGCCCACGGCGATCAGCAGCACCACGACCGTCCGGACGCCCAGCGAGATCAGGACGCCCACGAACACGACGTACAACAGCCCCAGCAGGAACATGGTCACGACCATGCGGCTGGTCAGGCCCCGGTCCGGGGCGAACCGGGTATGTGCCATATGCCCAAACTATCCGGGAATCAGCCCCTCGTTGCCGAGCATCTCCCGCACTTCGTCCATGGAAGCGTCAGCGGGAGGCAAAATCAGCTCGGAGGGCTCAAGGCTGTCGTCGGGAAGGGGTTTTCCGACGTGACGGACCTTGTCCAGCAGATCGTGCAGCCTGCCCCGGAAGGACTCCTCGTCCCCGGCCTTGATGGCCGCCTCCAGCTCGCCGTCGAGGGCGTTGAGGACGTCGAGGTCGTCCGGCGCGATCTCGATCTGGCCCTCGCCCATGATGCGTACGATCACAGCCCCTCCCCCGGCTGACGCAGCTGCTGCGTCTGGTGCTGCTGCTGAGGCTGCTGCTGCTGGGACGGGCCCTGCTCGATCGCGCTCTTGGGCGCGGGGCCCTGGCCGAGCTCGGCCTTCATCCGGGCGATCTCCAGCTCCACGTCGTGCCCGCCGCCCATGCGGTCGAGCTCGGCCTGGATGTCGTCGCCGCGCTGGCCGCTGAAGTCGTCGAGCGCGCCACTGGCCAGCAGCTCGTCGATGGCGCCCGCGCGGGCCTGCATCGAGGCGGTCTTGTCCTCGGCCCGCTGGATCGCCAGACCGACGTCGCCCATCTCCTCGGAGATGCCGGAGAAGGCCTCGTTGATCCGGGTCTGCGCCTCGGCGGCGGTGTAGGTCGCCTTGATCGTTTCCTTCCGCGTACGGAAGGAGTCGACCTTGGCCTGCAGGCGGTGCGAGGCCGTGGTGAGCTTCTCCTCCTCGGCCTGCAGGTTGTCGTGCTGCACACGAAGATCGGCGATCTGGGTCTGCAGGCTCGACCTGCGGGTCAGCGCCTCGCGGGCGAGGTCCTCGCGCCCGACCCCGAGTGCCTTGCGGCCCTGCTCCTCGAGCTTGCGCGCCTGGGCCTCGATCTGGTTGATCTGCAACTCCACCCGCTTACGCGAGGTGGCGACATCGGCCACGCCCCGGCGCACCTTCTGCAACAACTCCAACTGACGCTGGTAGGAGTAGTCCAGGGTCTCGCGCGGATCCTCCATCTTGTCCAAGGCGTTGTTCGCCTTGGACTTGAAGATCATGGAAAGTCTCTTCATCACGCTCATGCGCGTCGGCCGTCCCCTTCTTCAAATGCGCTTCGGGTCACCCCAGTGATTCCAGCCCCCGAAGAAAAGCACCGGAGCCACCATAGGTTCACCCTACGCATAACGCACGGGGGCGTCACTAAGTTGCAGTCCCGGTAGGCTGACGTTGTGTTCCGACGTACCCAGACCACCGCGGACGACTCCCCCGTCTCCGTCAACGATCCTAAGCCTGCGGGCAAGGGGCGTCCCACACCCAAGCGCCGGGACGCCGAAGGTCGTCGCCGCCAGCCGGTGAACGCCCCGCAGAACCGCAAAGAGGCCTACAAGCAGCTCCGTGAGCGCCAGGCCAACGATCGCGTCAAGGCCCGCGAGGGCATGCTCCGTGGTGACGAGCGCTACTTCCCGGCCCGCGACCGGGGCCCGGCCCGCAAGTTCGCCCGCGAATGGGTCGACTCCCGGCGCCTGCCCAGCCAGTACTTCCTGCCGTTCTCGCTGCTCATTCTACTGCTGACCTGGATCCCCTTCCCGGCGGAGATCCGCGGCACCGTCTACGTCGCCGTCATCACCGTCGGCTGGCCGCTCATGATGGCCGGAGTCCTGCTGACCTCGTTCTGGGTCGCGTGGAAGGTCAAGAAGCTGGTGGCGGAGAAGTTCCCCGAAGAGAGCGTCAAGGGCGTCGGCTTCTACGCCGCGATGCGCGCGCTGCAGATCCGCAAGCTGCGCTTCCCGCCGCCCACCGTGCTGCCCGGCGGCAGGCCGGTCCCGGCGAAGAAGTAGGCCCGAGCGGATCCCGCGAGCCCCGGTCCCCGAAGCGGGCGACCGGGGCTTGTGCTTTCCCTCCTCCGTTTCCGTCCGCCCCCGGCCGGAGACCGATCCCCACGGATCCCCACGGACCGCTCCGGATCTCCACGGCCGGATCCGACACGTGCCTTCCAGGGATTCGTCTCCCGGGACTCAGCCGGATCCGGCGGCGTTGCGCCACCCCAGCGCCCTCCCCATGAGCACGGGCCTCCAGGCGCCGACCGTCCCGTCCGTCTCCAGGGCGTCGGCGGTGGCCTTCAGCAGCGCGTAGTACGACCTGATCCGGATCCCGCCCGGGGTGAAGCCCATCGGGCCCTCCCCGCCGGACTCTCCCACGTCGTGCGCGACCGAGTCGACCAGCAGGTGACCGCCGGCGCCGTCGACGCCGAACGGGACCATCCGCCCGTCCCACCGCTCCGTGCGCGGATCGGGCTCCGCCCCCGTCTCCGCCTCCCCCTGCCTGTCGTCGGTTCCGCACAGCGTCCGCCAGGTGTCGCGGATCTGCCTGACGCCCATGAGCTCGTCGCCCATCGGGCCGAACCCCCGCGCCCCGTTCCTCCCCGTCGAGCCGTTGTGCCGCAGCAGGGAGGCGCGCAGGTCGTTGGGGAGGCGCAGGCCCATCTGCGCCTCGGCGACCGCGATGGTCCCGGGCCTGGCGGGGCCCGCGAGGGTTCGGTAGGTCGCGGGGGCGTTGGCCCTCAGCCACCTCTCGATCCGCGCCCACTGCAGGTTCACCGCCCTGGTCACCCTCGGGCTGAGCGGCCGCGCCCTCGGTCTCCCGGCCACCGGGTGGCAGTCGGCGTCGACGGCCGGACCGGCCGTGACGGGGGTCGGCTCCGGCGAGGGGGTCCACGGCCCCTCCGCGACGGCGTGATCGGAGGAGCCGTCGTCGTCGACGCCCGGCGGCTGCGTGGGCTGGGAGAAGTCGTAGAACGCCGTGCCGTCCCGCTCCGGGCAGGCGTCGTCGGTCTCCCCCGCCTCCCGCCACTCCGCCTCGCCCCCGTACACCGGGCACGCGCGGGACTCGCCGATGACGCTGCGCTCCTCCGTCTCCACCTTCTTGGGGAAGACCGCGCTCTCCAGGAACTGCCCGCCGAGGGCCAGCAGACACAGCGCGCACACGACCGCGCCCCAGCGGGTCAGCGTGCGCCGGAGCGCGTGGTCCAGGGGCTTGCGCGGTACGGCCTCGCGGAGGAAGAACTCCGGCACACGGGAGGTGGCGGCGTAGCGCCTGAGGTCGTCGGCCGTCGGCGTGCCGAGGATCGGGGCCGGGGGCCAGCTCTTCGATCGGCCGGATCCGGCTCCGGAGAGCGTCCCGGGATCGGTCTCGACGCGGACGGCGACCCCGGGCGCGATCCTGGGCACACTCCTGGGCACGGTCCGGGGACGGGGACCCGCCCCGGAGACGGCCGGGGACCGGCGCAGGCGCAGGACCGCCACGACGATCGCCGTCGTCACGGCGGCCGCCAGGGCGAGCCGTACCCATCGAGAAGTGATCAACCGCAACACGCCGGGCAGGTTATCCCGAATCCCCCTATCCCATCGCACCTACTAGGGTCGGAAACATGGAATTCCGCCACCTTGGCCGTAGTGGCCTCATGGTCAGTGAGATCAGCTACGGCAACTGGATCACTCACGGTTCCCAGGTCGAGGAGGATGCCGCGAAGGAGTGCGTGCGGGCGGCGCTCGACGAGGGGATCACCACCTTCGACACCGCGGACGTCTACGCGGGAACGAAGGCTGAGGAGGTGCTCGGCCGCGCGCTGAAGGGGATCCGCCGCGAATCCCTGGAGATCTTCACCAAGGTCTACTGGCCGACCGGACCGGGTCCCAACGACCGCGGTCTGTCCCGTAAGCACATCACCGAGTCCATCCACGGCTCGCTGCGGCGCCTGCAGACCGACTACGTCGACCTGTACCAGGCCCACCGCTTCGACCACGAGACTCCGCTCGAGGAGACCCTCAAGACCTTCGACGACCTCGTACGGCAGGGCAAGGTCCTCTACGTCGGCGTCAGCGAGTGGAGCGCCGACCAGATCGCCCGTGCGCTGAGGATCGCCGACGAGATGGGCTTCGACCGCCTGGTCTCCAACCAGCCGCAGTACTCGATGCTGTGGCGTGTCATCGAGGCGGAGGTGGTGCCGCTGAGTGAGAAGGAGGGTCTCGGCCAGATCGTCTGGTCCCCGATCGCCCAGGGCGTGCTGACCGGAAAGTACCTTCCGGGGCAGCCCCCGCCCGCGGGATCGCGGGCCACCGACCCGACCGGCGGAGGCTTCATCTCCCGGGTCCTGGCCAACGACGTGCTCACCCGCGTCCAGGACCTCAAGCCGATCGCCGCCGACCTCGGGCTGACCATGGCGCAGCTCGCGGTCGCCTGGGTGCTGCAGAACCCGAACGTGTCCTCGGCGATCATCGGCGCGTCCAAGCCGGAGCAGGTCCGCGACAACGTCAAGGCCGCCGGGGTGAAGCTGGACGCCGAGGTCCTCAAGAAGATCGACGACGTCCTCGGCCCGGTCGTCGAGCGGGATCCGGCCAAGACCGTCAGCCCCGAGAAGCGCCCGTAGGCGCCGCCTCCCTCCACCGGCGACGGAACCCGATCCCCTGGTCCTCTCCCACCTGGAGCCCAGGGGATCACCCGTTCCCGGCCCCGGACATCGGGCCGCCGGTGCGCTGAACGCCCGCCTTCGCCGCGCTCGTGACCGTTCGGGCGCCCTGCGGCGGGCGATGGAGCGGGGCGGACCGGCGCCGGCGCGGCCTCCGCCCCGGTGAACGTTCCCGCTCACAGCGCCGGACGGGCCCGTCTCACTCGGGACGGAGCGACATCTTCTCGTACTCGACCCGGTCGCCTTCGAGCAGCGTGACGCTTTCGACACCGGCCTCCAGCAGCTCGCGCCAGCTCTCACCGAGCCACGACTCCGCGTCCGCCTGGCTCGGGAACGCGTCGGACGGCGTGACCCCCTCGGTCACCTCGCCGCCGTTCGCGTTTTCGTAACGCCAGTGCCACGTCATGCAACACACTCCCTATCCCGTTATCCCGGGGTCCGGTGACGCCTTCCAGAGGGCTCAGCGAACCCTATAACGCCCGCGCCTCCGGTGACCGGGGGGACGCCGGCCGTACCGCGCCATCACCGCACCGTCACCGCGCCATCACCGCACCGTCACCGCGCCGTCACCGCGCCGCCACCACGCCACCACCACGCCACCACCGCCCCGCGGGCTCGCCCGTACGCTGGGGCGGTGCGAGTCCTGATCTCCGGTACGGCGGGAGCGGGCGGATGGCCCGCCCCGGGGTGCGGGTGCGCCTCCTGTGCCCGTCTCCTCCCCGGCCACCGCCGTCCCACCGAGGTCGTCCTCGGCGTCGAGGCCCCGCTACGGCTCCCGCTGCCGGAGCCCGGCCGTGTCTTCCCGGAGGCGGGCGTCCGGCTGCCGCCGGGCTACCTGGCCTCGGCGGGCCCGGACGGCCTCGTCGTCACCGCCCCCTCCGGCCATCGGATCCTCCATGCCGCCCCACCGGGACACGCCGCCCCGCCCGCCTCCACCACTCCGCCCGCCTCCGCCGTCCCGTCCGCGCCGGGCCGGCCTGCCGGGGACGACGGCGCGGCCTGCGACCTGGTGCTGATCGACCCTCTGGACCGGCCGGAGCGGCTGGGCGACCTGCGCCGCCGGGGCGTGCTCACCGAGCGGACGCACGTCGTCGCGGTGGGCCTCGACCACCGGGTGCCCTCCGAGGCCGAGCTGGCCCGGCGGGCGCTGCTGTGGGGGGTGCGGGCCGTACCCGACGGAACGGTCCTCGACCTCGGCGAGCCCGCGCCCGCCCGGCCCGCGCCGCCCCGGCGGACCCTGCTCATGGGCGGGACGCGCTCGGGCAAGTCGGCGGAGGCTGAGCTGCGGCTGGCGGCCGAGCCCGAGGTCCTCTACGTCGCGACCGGCCCCTCCGGAGCGGGTGACGCCGAGTGGGAGCGCCGGATCAGGGCGCACCGGGACCGCAGGCCCGCCCACTGGGCGACGGTCGAGACCACCGACCTGGCGGGCCTGCTGCGGACCTCCCGGACCCCGATGCTGATCGACGGGCTCGGCACCTGGATCGCGGCGGTCTTCGACGAGTGCGGCGCCTGGCCCGACGCGAGCGGCGGGAACGACGGGAACGACACGGGCGGCACAGACGGCACAGACGGCGCTGCCCGCCTGGAGGCCGTGGCGGCCCGGTGCGACGAACTGGTCGCGGCCTGGCGGCAGGCCCGCTCCCGGGTGGTCGCGGTCTCCGACGAGGTCGGGCTGGGCGTGGTGCCGGTCAGCGCGGGCGGCCGGATGTTCCGCGACGCCCTCGGCGGGCTGAACCAGCGCCTGGCCTTGGAGTCCGAGGACGTCGCCCTGGTCGTCGCGGGCCGCCTCCTGCCCCTGCCCGTCTGAGCGCCCCTGCCCGTCTGAGCGCCGCCCTCCTCGGGCCGGTTCCCCGGGGGCTACGATCGTCGTCCGTGTCCGAAACCCCGCCCTCCGCACCCGGCTCGACGGTGACCGACGGGCTGCGCCTGGCGATCGGCACGCTGAGCGTGTTCCCGGTCCGCCCGGGAACGATCGACCGCCGGGCGGGCGGGGTCGCGATGACGGCCGCCCCGTTCGTGGGAGCGGTGCTCGGCGTCTGCTGCGCGGCCGTGCTGGCGGGGGCGCTGTGGCTGGGCCTGGCCCCGCTGCTCGCCTCGGCGCTGGCCGTCGCGGCCCTGGCGCTGCTCACCCGGGGACTGCACCTGGACGGACTGGCCGACCTGGCCGACGGGCTGGGCAGCGGCAGGCCCGCCGAGCAGGCGCTCGACATCATGAAACGGTCCGACATCGGGCCGTTCGGCGTCGTGACGCTGCTGCTCACCCTGCTGGTCCAGGTCGCGGCGCTGTCGGAGGTCACCGCCTCGGGGGCGGGACCGGTCGCGCTGGTCACCGCCTGCGCGGCGGGACGGCTGGCCCTGACCTGGGCCTGCCGGACGGGCGTCCCCGCCGCCCGCCCCGGCGGCCTCGGCGCGCTGGTCGCCGGAACCGTACGGCGGGGCCCCGCGCTGGCCGTGACGGCGCTGGTGCTCCTGGGGGCGGCGGCCCTGCCTCCCGCCTACGCGGCCGGAGTCCTGGACGCGCCCCTTCTCCCGTTCCCGGGGGACTCCTCCTTCCACGAGCTCTCCCCGGGCCTCGTGTATCCCGTCCCGGAGGAGGTCTGGGGACGGAGCGCCACCGTGCTGTACGGGCAGGCGCCCGCCGACACGGACACGGGCGGCCTGGCCGTCCCGTTCGGCTCGTACACCTGGCTCCTCGGGCCGCCCCTGGCCGTCGTCGCGGCTCTGTCGGCGGCCTGGGCCCTGCGGCGGCGGGCCGTGCGGCGGCTGGGCGGGGTCACCGGGGACGTGCTCGGCGCGCTCGTCGAGATCGCCACGACCGCCGCGCTGGTGGTGTGCGCGGCGGTCCTTTGACGAGTCCCCGATCCCGGTCAGACCCCGGCGGAGACGGGCGGGCGCACCGGCAGGCGGCGGAACAGCACGGCCGCGATCACGGCCAGCAGCGCCGAACCGGCCAGGCCGGTGATCCCTGCGACGGCGAGGTTGGGCGGATGGGCGGCGTCGCCGACGAGCAGGATCAGGCTCGCCGACGCGTTCAGGGCCCCGTGGCCGACGACCGCGGGCCAGACGCTGCCGGAGAACAGGCGCAGCCAGCCGAGCAGCGCGCCGTAGACCACGCAGAAGACGACGAACAGCGGCGCGGCCCAGGCACCGAGCTCCGGATAGTTGTAGCCGCGCAGGGTGAGCGGGGCGTGCCAGGCCCCCCAGATCACGCCGGAGACCACGATCGCCCGCCAGGTGCCCAGCGGCATCAGGCGCGGAAGGAGCCAGCCCCGCCAGCCCCACTCCTCGCCGAACGCCGCGACGGAGTTGATCAGAGGGGCGATCAGCACCGCCAGGGCGAGCTGCAGCACGGCCAGCGTCCCGGGGGCCATGGGCAGGGGCCGGCCGGGGGCCGCCGCCTCCAGGCCCTCGCGGAACAGGCTGAGCCCGTCGAGGTCGAGGACGACCAGCCCGAGGGCGGCGCTGAGCGCGATCGCGGCCACCACGAGCAGTTGGGTGCCGAACCAGCCCAGCGCGACGAGCGCGACCGTACGGCCCCTGCGCTCCCCCAGGGTCAGGCCGGTCAGCCTGGCCCACTCGCGCCAGGTGGTCCCGGGCTCGCCGCGCCGCCTGCCGTACATGCGGACGGCCAGCACGCCGAGCGTGGGGGTGAACATCATCACGGTGCCGGTGACCAGCAGGAGCGGGGAGCCGAGGGGCGCTCCGCTCAGCCAGAGGGGCAGGGCGAACAGCCAGGACAGGCCGAACGCGACGAGCAGGAACAACCGCAGGTCGGCGGGGCGGCGGGACATGGGACCACTTTCCGGGAGGCAGGAGGGGATCAGGAGTCGACTTTCCGGGGGGGCAGGAGGGGGTCAGGAGTCGACGGTCTCGGCGACGTAGGCGTTCAGCAGGGCGGCGGCGCGCTCGGCGTCGTCGACGGAGACGGCGAACTCGCCTCCGGAGACGCGCCGGACGACCAGGCACTCGCCCGCGCGCAACATGAGGACGACCCGGCCGGTGCCGGGCAGGCCCCGCAGGCCCCACCCTCCGGTCTCGGCGGGGCTGATCGTCTCCGCCCAGGCCGACTCGATCTCGGCGATCGGGGTGCGGCGCACGGGCCTGCCCAGGGGGCCGAAGCCGACGCGCAGGCCGTCCACGTCGGCGCGGACGCTGATCGAACTGGTGCCGAGGCCGAGAACCGTCACCACCGTCAGGACGACCATGACGATCCAGAGCTCCCCGCCGGACACGACGCCCGTGACGGCGAACACGGCGACGGCCAGCGCGCCGACCAGGGAGGCGAGGGACAGGCCGACGAGCCAGGGGTTGGTGGTACGGCCCACCCAGACCGCGCGCTGCCCGGGCCGCAGCCGCATGGCGGGCGCCTCCGGGTGCTCGTGACGCGGGTCGGGGCCGCCCCTGCCGAGCAGGCCCGCGAGCACGCCCGCCGCGACGGCGGCGGCGATCACGACGCCGACCTGCCAGGCGGGCAGCGTCGCCTGGCGCCAGTCGGCGACGCCGAGGTTGGCCAGGAGGGTCGAGACCTGCATGCCGACGGCCAGCACGGACCAGCCGAAGAGGAATCCGCTCCAGTAGGCGCGCCCGAGGCGGGTGCGCAGCGTCGGGTCCCGCAGTGCGAGAACCGTCAGGACGATCCAGGGGACGACCCAGAAGAGCAGGTCGAACAGGAGGTTGGCGGTGAAGGACATGTGGCCGTCGGGGGTGCCCGCGCCGTTCCAGTGGGTCGCGAGCGTGCCGGGAAGGCGGTCACGCAGGGCGAGCTGAATGCCGATCATGAGCGCGGTGACGAGCGCGCCCCAGGCGAGGGCGAGGGCGACGCGGCCTCGGAGAGTCATCACGCCTCCTTCCGATGGTGGAGCTGCGGGGCGGGGGATTCGGGAACCCGGCGAAAGACCCGGGCGGACGTGTGCGGGGGCGGGAGGTTCACGACAGTTCTCTGATGATGTGGATCACTTCTTCCGGGCCGTAGCCGTACCGGTCGGCCTCGGCGAGCAGTTCACGTGCCGCCTCCGCCAGCACCGCGCGGGCGTCCGGCCTGCTGAACACGCTGACACCGCGTCCACGGCGGAACTCGAGCAGCCCCTCGTCCCGCAGCTCGCGCAGCGCGCGCAGCACCGTGTTGGCGTTGATGCCCAGCGCGTCCGCCAGATCCCTGGCCGGCGGCAGCCTGTCGCCCGGCGCGTAGGAACCGTCGGCGATGGCGCGGCGGATCGCTCCCGCGACCTGCTCGTGCAGCGGCCGGGAGTCGTTCAGATCCAGAGTGAGCAACATGATGCTATCGACAGTAGCACCATCATCTCGATGGTGATAGCCGGACTAGCTTCATACCGGCCTTGTAAATTCATAGGACGAACCCTCGTTTATGCGTACGGCCCAAGCAGGGCTAGCATCGGGCGCGTGACCACTGTGCGGGTGAACTCAACTGACAACGTCGTCTCGTTCGATACCGATGCGCTGGTCGTCGGCGTCCATAGCGGCCCGGAGGGCCTTCTCCCCGCTCCGGGGGCCGAGGGGCTCGACGAGGCCCTCGGCGGCAGGCTCGCCACGACTCTCGGCGCCGTGGGCTTCAACGGCAAACCCGGCGAGATCGCCAAACTTCCGACCTTTGGCGCGCTGACCGCCCCTCTCCTGGTCGTCGTCGGCCTCGGGGACGCTCCCGAGGGCGACCACGACACCGAGGCGCTGCGCCGCGCCGCGGGCACCGCCGTACGCGCGCTGGCGGGCACCACCCGCGTGGCGCTCGCCCTGCCGACCGCCGACGCGCGGCAGGCCGAGGCCGTCGCCCTAGGCGGCCTGCTCGGCGCCTACTCCTTCACCAGGTACCGCACCAACGGCGAGCAGCCGGCCCCGGTCGTCGAGCTGACGGTGCTGAGCGACGCCGAGGGCGCCGAGGACGCCGTCGGGCGCGCCGCCACCGTCTCGGAGTCGGTCTCCCTCGTCCGCGACCTGGTCAACATGCCGCCCTCGGACCTGTGGCCCGCGCGCTTCGCCGAGATCGCCGAGGAGACCGGCTCCGAGGCGGGCCTGTCGGTCCAGGTCCTGGACGAGAAGCAGCTGAAGGAGGGCGGTTACGGCGGCATCGTCGCCGTCGGCCAGGGCTCGGCCAACCCGCCGCGCCTGGTCCGCCTCGCCTACATCCACCCGGAGGCCGCCAAGACGGTCGCCTTCGTCGGCAAGGGCATCACCTTCGACTCGGGCGGCCTGTCGCTCAAGCCCTCGGCCTCGATGGACTGGATGAAGTCGGACATGGGCGGCGCCGGGGCGGTCCTCGGCGCGCTCGTCGCGATCGCCAGGCTGGGCCTGAAGGTCAACGCGGTCGGCTACCTCTGCCTGGCGGAGAACATGCCGAGCGGTACCGCCCAGCGTCCCTCCGACGTGTTCACCAGCCTGGCGGGCAAGACCGTCGAGGTGCTCGACACCGACGCGGAGGGCCGTCTGGTGCTGATCGACGGCATCGCCCGCGCAGGCCGGGACAACCCCGACGTGATCGTGGACGTCGCCACGCTCACCGGCGCGCAGATCGTCGCGCTCGGCTGGCGTACGGCCGGCGTCATGGCCAACGACGACGAGCTGCGCGAGCAGGTCGTCGAGGTCGCGGGCCGGCAGGGTGAGGCCGCGTGGGGCATGCCCCTGCCCGAGGAGCTCCGCAAGGGCCTCGACTCCCCCGTCGCCGACATCGCCAACCTGCACCCCGATCGTTTCGGCGGGATGCTGACGGCGGCCCTCTTCCTGCGGGAGTTCGTGCCGGAGGGGGTCCGCTGGGCGCACATCGACATGGCCGGGCCCGCGTTCAACAAGGGAGAGCCCCACGGTTACACGCCGAAGGGCGGCACCGGCGCGATCACCCGGACCCTCGTCGGCCTCGCGGAACGCTACGCGGGCTGACAGGTCGCGTGAGCGGCCCGCGAGCGGCCGCGAGCGACGCGGACAGATGAAAGGATGCGGTTGCCGGTGTCAGGCCGAGGGCGCGACACCGGCACGGCGGCAAGCCGGGACCGGGGGCGGAGGCGGGGGGGGCGGCCGCCGGGGGGGCGTCCCCCGCGCCCCCCCCCCCGGCGCCCCCCCCCCCCCACTTCTCCAACCGCTGGCGGGCCCTGGGGGCGGCCCAGTTCGACACCGTCGACTGGCTGCC